>SACH01000302.1 GCA_009928645.1 Gammaproteobacteria bacterium
CTCCGCCTCAGTCCCGGTCCGGGACATCTGGTCCCGCGCCATGGGTTCGGGCCTGGGCACCATCCTCACCCAGGCGGAGATGGACTGGAAGCGCCAGATCTTCGAACGGGTGGTCAAGTCCCTCAACCTGGGCCTGCTGCAGGACCTGGACAACAACGAGGCCCGGCGGCAGATCCACGAGACCTGCGAGCGGCTCATGGCCACGGACCAGGCCCCCTACCCCCAATCCACCCGGCAGCGCATCATCCGTGACATCCAGGACGAGATCCTCGGCCTGGGCCCCCTGGAGAACCTGCTGCGGGACCCCGCCGTCTCCGACATCCTGGTCAACGGCGCCTCCCAGGTGTACGTCGAACGGCGCGGCAAGCTGGAGCAGGTGCCGATCTATTTCGACAACGACAACCATCTGCTGAGCATCATCGATCGCATCGTCTCCCGGGTGGGAAGGCGCATCGACGAGGCCTCGCCCATGGTGGACGCGCGCCTGCCGGACGGCTCCCGGGTCAACGCCATCATCCCCCCCCTGGCCCTGGATGGTCCCGCCCTCTCCATCCGTCGCTTCCCCACCGACCGCCTGACCATCAAGCGCCTGATCGAATTCAATGCCCTGACCGAGGGCATGGCCCAGGTCCTGGCCGCCGCGGTGCGGGGCCGGCTCAATATTCTGATCTCCGGCGGCACCGGCACCGGCAAGACCACCATGCTCAACTGCCTGTCGGCGGAGATCCCCGCCGATGAACGCATCGTCACCATCGAGGACTCGGCGGAACTCCAATTGCAGCAGCCCCACGTGGTGCGCCTGGAAACCCGCCCCCCCAACATCGAGGGCAAGGGCGAGGTCACTCAGCGCGACCTGGTGCGCAACTGCCTGCGCATGCGCCCGGACCGCATCGTCCTCGGCGAGATCCGCGGCGGCGAGGCCCTGGACATGCTCCAGGCCATGAACACCGGCCACGACGGCTCCCTGGCCACCATCCACGCCAACAGCCCCCGGGACTCCCTGACCCGCCTGGAGAGCATGGTCGCCATGACCGGCCTCAACCTGCCCACGGGCCCGGTGCGCGCCCAGATCGCCTCCGCCCTGGACCTGATCGTGCAACTGGAGCGGCAGGAGGACGGCCGCCGGCGCATGATCAGCATCGACGAGGTCCAGGGCCTGGAGGGCGACATCATCACCACCGCCCAGATCTTCCGCTTCGACCGCCGCGGCATCGATACCGAAGGCAACGTCATCGGCAGCTTCACCGCCACCGGCCTGGTGCCCAAATTCCAGGACCGCCTGCACCGCCACGGTATCGACATCGACCTGGCCGTCTACCGGGCCAGCCCCACCGCCTTCCGCTAGTCCCGCCAGCGGACCGGGATCCACGTCGCCATGACCGAGCGCCTCCTGATCATCGTCGGCCTCTTTCTCATTGGCATGGTCATCACCCAGGTCCTGACGGCCCCAATCACCAGCGCCAGCGCCCAAAGTCGCCGCCTGCTGCGCCGGCGCATCGCCGAGTTCACCAACCAGGGCCTTCAGCCCGAGCAGCTCAGCTTGCTGCGTCACAGCTACCTGCAAGACCTCAAACCCTTCGAGCGCTGGCTGGAGGGCTGGCCCATCCTCGCCCCCCTGCGCCGCCTCATCGACCAGGCGGGGCTGGAGCTGCCCGCCTACCGCATCCTGGCGTTATGCGTGGCGGGCACTTTGGGGGGGCTGCTCATCACGCCGCTGTTCAACCAGACAGAGTTCGTCATCATTGGCGTGACCGTGGCCCTGGGACTGGGTCCCTGGGTCTGGCTCCAGCGCAAGAAGACCCAGCGCCTGTTGCAATTCGAGGAGGCCCTGCCCGACGCCCTGTCCATGCTGGGGCGTACCCTGCGGGCCGGCCTGCCCCTGAGCCAGGCCCTGCAGACCGTCTCCCAGGAAATGCACGGGCCCGTAGGCAAGGAATTCGGCATCGTCTTCACCGAGCTCAACTATGGCGGTGACCTGCGCAGCGCCTTCCTGGGCATGCTGGAGCGTATGCCCAGTCTCGCCGTCATGGCCATGTCCGTCGCCATCATGATCCAGCGGGAAACCGGCGGCAACCTGGCCCAGTCCGTGGATCAACTGGAGGGCATGATGCGCGAACGCTTCCGCTTCCAGCGGCACATGCGCACCCTCACCGCCTCCAACCGCACCTCGGCCTGGATCGTCGGCTCCATCCCCGTGCTCCTGGCGGTGGTCCTGGAGCTGATCTCCCCTGGCCATACCTCCACCATCTTCACCGACCCCACGGGGCTGAAAATCTTCTATTTCATCCTGGGCCTCCAGGCCGTGGGCCTGTTGTGGATCCGCAAGCTGATCCGCCTGGACTTCTAGGGCACGGCCATGCACTGGATCGATCAACTGAACCTCTGGCTCAACCGCCTGTTCACCGACCCCCAGTGGCTGTTCTGGACCTTTACCGTCGGCCTGGGGGCCCTGGCCTTCCTGCTGTTCAACCTGTTTTTCAGCTACCTCCAGACCCGCTTCAACCCGGTCAAGGATCGCATCGACGCCTTCGCCGCGGACGCTGAACGCAGCGACATCGGCGGCAGCGCCCTGAGCAAGCAGGCCCGGGGGGAGCGCCTGCTGGAACGGCTGGGGCGGGGCTTTTCCGGTGGGGATCCGGACCGCGAGGACGGGGTCGCCTCCCGCCTGGCCCAGGTGGGCTACCGCCGCCCCCGGGATCTGCACATCTTCATCCTCCTCAAGCTCCTGGCCGCCCTTGCCCTGCCCCTGGCCACCGCCGTGGTCCTCATCGGCGGCGGGCTCATGCCCCTGCGCCTGGCCCTGCCCATCATCGCCCTGACCCTGTTCCTGGGCGCCATCCTGCCCGATTACTGGCTCACCCAGCGGGTCAAGGCCCACCAGGCCGCCCTGCGCCGCGGCCTGCCCGACGTCCTGGACATGCTGGTGGTCTGTTCCGAGGCCGGCCTGGGCCTCAACGCCGCCATCCAGCGCGTCGCCCTGGAGATGGACATCCAGCACCCGGCGATGGCGGACGAGCTCAAGACCAC
>SACH01000303.1 GCA_009928645.1 Gammaproteobacteria bacterium
GTCTTGGATTGAGCAGTGAGACAACGCGCGACAGATCGAGCTTTACATGAGCTACGCGGAGTTTCAATCCCTGTTGTCTTGGATTGAGCAGTGAGACCCCATTGTCGAGCGGACGGCGGTATTTGCGATCGGGTGTTTCAATCCCTGTTGTCTTGGATTGAGCAGTGAGACGTTGCTTGCGAGTACAACTATCGGTTGCTATCCTGAGTTTCAATCCCTGTTGTCTTGGATTGAGCAGTGAGACCCATCCAGCCGAGAAGCCACCGCACGACCTCGTGAGGTTTCAATCCCTGTTGTCTTGGATTGAGCAGTGAGACATGTGGGTCTGCGGGCCTCCGCCTATGTTTGAATGTGTTTCAATCCCTGTTGTCTTGGATTGAGCAGTGAGACCCAGCCCAAGATCAAGGCCGAGTATGACAAGCTCACGTTTCAATCCCTGTTGTCTTGGATTGAGCAGTGAGACATCCTGCGACCCTGCGAACCTGAACTCAACCTACGATGGTTTCAATCCCTGTTGTCTTGGATTGAGCAGTGAGACCCAGATCACCGGGGCGCAGGGCGATGCCGGCGGCATGTTTCAATCCCTGTTGTCTTGGATTGAGCAGTGAGACCCTCGAGCAGATCGGCGCCGGGCTGGCCTGGCACTAGTTTCAATCCCTGTTGTCTTGGATTGAGCAGTGAGACTCCGCTCTCGCTTGAGGCGGCGGCACGCGCAGTGCTGTTTCAATCCCTGTTGTCTTGGATTGAGCAGTGAGACCAGTTCGAGCGCCTGGCCAGCGCCGCGGTGGACGCCTAGTTTCAATCCCTGTTGTCTTGGATTGAGCAGTGAGACGCGGAGTCCGACGACCTGTTTCGGCCGTACATCGTGCGGTTTCAATCCCTGTTGTCTTGGATTGAGCAGTGAGACCTTTCGAGCGCGACCTGGAGGGTAAGCTGTTCCGTCTGGTTTCAATCCCTGTTGTCTTGGATTGAGCAGTGAGACACGCTATATGGATGACTGCGTCATCCTGCATCACGAGTTTCAATCCCTGTTGTCTTGGATTGAGCAGTGAGACCTGAAGACCTTTTGCGGTACGCCGACGGACTTGGAAAGTTTCAATCCCTGTTGTCTTGGATTGAGCAGTGAGACCATTCGCAGGTATGGGCGGCATGCTCGCCTCCGGCGGTTTCAATCCCTGTTGTCTTGGATTGAGCAGTGAGACATCTGACGGACGGCACTGTCAGAAAGGTACAGGTGTTGTTTCAATCCCTGTTGTCTTGGATTGAGCAGTGAGACACAACACGACGAACGCAGGAGTCTGGACGTTGAATTGGTTTCAATCCCTGTTGTCTTGGATTGAGCAGTGAGACCCTGACCTCCTCCACTGCGATCGGCCCCTTTACGGGTTTCAATCCCTGTTGTCTTGGATTGAGCAGTGAGACAAGGCAGAGGTGACCGAGATGAGTTTCTACGACGAGGTTTCAATCCCTGTTGTCTTGGATTGAGCAGTGAGACACCGCCAGCTCTTGGAAGAGCTGCGCCCCGCAATGACGTTTCAATCCCTGTTGTCTTGGATTGAGCAGTGAGACTTCGTCAACCCGTAAACCAAGGAGAATTAGAATGAGCGTTTCAATCCCTGTTGTCTTGGATTGAGCAGTGAGACGCTTCGCGGGCGAGGGGCTCTGATTCCTGCGCTAGGAGTTTCAATCCCTGTTGTCTTGGATTGAGCAGTGAGACCCGCCTTTACGATATTCCGAAGGACCTCCTTTAAAAAGTTTCAATCCCTGTTGTCTTGGATTGAGCAGTGAGACGCCTCCTATGCCTCCTCGATGAAGAGGCATAGGATTGTTTCAATCCCTGTTGTCTTGGATTGAGCAGTGAGACACGGGGTTCGGCAAAAAGGTTGCCAGTGCGCTGCAAGGGTTTCAATCCCTGTTGTCTTGGATTGAGCAGTGAGACGATGGAATTGCACGAATCCGCCGTGCACTCGGAAAAGTTTCAATCCCTGTTGTCTTGGATTGAGCAGTGAGACACCGCTGCACGCTGCACGCTCGCAACAAAACAAAAGAGTTTCAATCCCTGTTGTCTTGGATTGAGCAGTGAGACCCATGTATCACTGTCTGTCTCGACATTGAAAGGCGTGTTTCAATCCCTGTTGTCTTGGATTGAGCAGTGAGACGGTCACCGGAGGAGGCCAGTCACACCTGGATTTCGAGTTTCAATCCCTGTTGTCTTGGATTGAGCAGTGAGACCTGGTCTCCTGTAGATAAAACATCTGAAATCAGAAAGTTTCAATCCCTGTTGTCTTGGATTGAGCAGTGAGACAAGCCCTTTGGGTATTCCATCATCCTATACGATGATGTTTCAATCCCTGTTGTCTTGGATTGAGCAGTGAGACCATAAACTGGGATTGCCCGGACTACAACGATGCGGTGTTTCAATCCCTGTTGTCTTGGATTGAGCAGTGAGACTCGACCATGCAGAGGACATGGCTGAGATGCACTTCATGTTTCAATCCCTGTTGTCTTGGATTGAGCAGTGAGACCGGCGATCACGGCGAGCCGCTGGGTATCCCGATCGGGTTTCAATCCCTGTTGTCTTGGATTGAGCAGTGAGACTATACTGGATGGTGATACCGCGACACTTGAGGAGATGTTTCAATCCCTGTTGTCTTGGATTGAGCAGTGAGACACCGAGGGGCTGCGGCGGGCCTGGGAGGCCAAGGTCGGTTTCAATCCCTGTTGTCTTGGATTGAGCAGTGAGACCGGCGATCACGGCGAGCCGCTGGGTATCCCGATCGGGTTTCTATCCCTGTTGTCTTGGATTGAGCAGTGAGACGGCGCAGTCATCTCCTGGTGGGGCCGCAAGAATGCCGTTTCAATCCCTGTTGTCTTGGATTGAGCAGTGAGACCCCTCAAGGCGCGCGAGAAAGCGCTTGAGACCGAGATGTTTCAATCCCTGTTGTCTTGGATTGAGCAGTGAGACACGACCGATCTCGGGGTTCGTGCGGCGGCTGATTGCGTTTCAATCCCTGTTGTCTTGGATTG
>SACH01000304.1 GCA_009928645.1 Gammaproteobacteria bacterium
TTACGACTTCGCTTTTGTTACGACTTCGCTTTCCCATTTTGCGCCCAAGGCATGGATCCAGGCCAGGGGAAGGTCCAAGTCTCATGCACAATGCTAGGTGCCAGGGGAGAGCGGCGCGGGCCCCAGGCCATTCCCAGGGCGATCATCCGCTCTCTCCTTGCCACATCCTGTCTCTCCCAATCGCTCCCTGCCTTCCTCTACCTCCGGATCAACCGGCGACGCCGGCGATGCGGTCCAGGGCCTTTTCCAGGTTGGCCATGCTGGTGGCGATGGAGATGCGCACGTGGCCGCCGAGGCCGAAGGCGGAGCCGGGGACCAGGGCGACGCCCGCCTGCTCGATCAGGTATTCCGCCAGTTCCAGGTCATCCTTGACGCCGTCGATGGCGTCGATCAGGCCCTGGACCTTGGGGAAGACATAGAAGGTGCCGTCGGTGGGCAGGCACTCGATGCCGGCCATGCCATTGAGGCGGTTGACCACATAGTCGTGGCGCTCCTTGAAGGCGGCGCCCATGATGGTGATGCAGTCCTGGGGGCCTTCCAGGGCGGCCTGGGCGGCGACCTGGGAGATGGAGGTGGGATTGGAGGTGCTCTGGCCCTGGATCTTCTTCATGGCCTTGATGATGTCGGCGGGGCCGGCGGCATAGCCGATGCGCCAGCCGGTCATGGAGTAGGCCTTGGAGACGCCGTTGAGGACCAGGGTGCGGGGGGCCAGGTCGGGGCAGACGTTGAGGATGTTGACGAAGGGCTCGCTGCTCCAGCGGATGTGCTCGTACATGTCGTCGGTGGCGATGACCACCTGAGGATGACGGCGCAGCACCTCGCCCAGGGCGGCCAGTTCCTCACCGCTGTAGGACATGCCGGTGGGGTTGGAGGGGCTGTTGATGACGAAGAGCCCGGTGCGCGGGGTGATGGCCGCCTCAAGCTGGGCGGGGGTGATCTTGAAGCTCTGGTCGGCCCCGGCATCGACGATGACCGGCACGCCACCGGCGAGGATGGACATGTCGGGATAGGACACCCAGTAGGGGGCGGGGATGATGACCTCGTCACCCGGGTCGAGGATGGCCTGGGCCAGGTTGTAGAAGCTCTGCTTGCCGCCGCAGGAGACCAGGATCTGCTCGGCGGTGTAGTCGAAGCCATTCTCGCGCTTGAACTTGTCGACGATGGCGCGGCGCAGTTCCGGGGTGCCTTCCACGGCCGTGTACTTGGTGAAGCCATCGTTGATGGCCTTGATGGCGGCATCCTTGATGTGGTCCGGGGTGTCGAAGTCCGGCTCGCCGGCGCCCAGGCCGACCACGTCCTTGCCGGCGGCGCGCAGGGCCTTGGCGCGGGCGGTGATGGCGAGGGTCGCCGAAGGCTTGACGGCTAGTACGCGGGCGGAAAGTTTGCTGCTCATCGGTCCTGTTCTCGGGGCTGTGGTCGGTTCTATGATCGGTGCCGTGGTCCGCGGCCATGAATGGCGGTTGGGCCAGTGGTGAGGAGACGGTGCCCTGGCAATCGCGGGCGGGGCTCCCAATAATAGCCAATTGCGCCCGTTCCGGCATGGGCGGATTGCGGATGCCGGGAGGGCCGTTTCAAGGCGGTCATTGGCGGGTTCCGCGCAGAGGTGCTGGCTCTTTTACTGGCGTTAGCGTGCCTTGGTCCCGCCCCGGCCTGGTGGCGGTCAAGCTGGGCCTTGGGGCCAGATCGGCCTCTCCTGTGGCCAAGCCCGATCCGCAAGCCTCATCAGCCCGCTGAGCCAGCCGCCACCCTGATCCAACCAGCCCACCCCGAACCCTTCTGTCCTCCTGACTCCCCCCATGAACCGCACCGCCGACAAGCCCTTCGAACTGGTCTCCCCCTTCCGCCCCGCCGGCGATCAGCCGGCGGCCATCCGTCGCCTGGTGGAGGGGCTGCGGGATGGCGAGGCGGGCCTGACCCTGTTGGGGGTGACCGGCTCGGGCAAGACCTTCACCGTCGCCAACGTCATCCAGGAACTGCAACGTCCGGCCCTGATCCTGGCGCCCAACAAAACCCTGGCCGCCCAGCTCTACGGCGAGATGCGCGACTTCTTCCCGCGCAACGCCGTGGAGTACTTCGTCTCCTACTACGACTATTACCAGCCGGAGGCCTACGTCCCCGCCTCGGACACTTACATCGAGAAGGACGCGGCCATCAACGAGCACATCGAGCAGATGCGCCTCTCCGCCACCAAGGCCATCCTGGAGCGGACGGACGTTATCATCGTCGCCAGCGTCTCCTCCATCTATGGCCTGGGGGACCCGGACGCCTACATGAGCATGGTCCTGCACCTGAGCCGCGGCGAGCCGGTGGACCAGCGCGCCATCCTGCGCCGTCTGGCGGACCTGCAATACAAGCGCAACGAGGTGGAGCTGCATCGCGGTACCTTCCGCGTGCGCGGCGACGTCATCGACATCCACCCGGCGGAATCGGACGACGAGGCCCTGCGCGTCACCCTCTTCGACGATGAGATCGAGTCCCTGGCGGTCTTCGATCCCCTCACCGGCGAGGTGCTGCGCAAGGTTGCCCGCTACACCGTCTATCCCAAGACCCACTACGCCACGCCGCGGGAGGTGGTGCTGGCGGCGGTTGAGCAGATCAAGGTGGAGCTCAAGGACCGGCTGGCCTGGCTGCGGGCGAACGACAAGCTGGTGGAGGCCCAGCGCCTGGAGCAGCGCACCCTCTTCGACCTGGAGATGATGGTGGAGGTGGGCTACTGCTCCGGCGTCGAGAACTATTCCCGCTACCTCTCCGGGCGCGGTCCGGGCGAGCCGCCCCCGACCCTTTACGACTACCTGCCCGACGATGCCCTGGTGATCATCGACGAGAGCCACGTTACCGTGCCCCAGCTCGGCGGCATGTACAAGGGCGACCGCTCACGCAAGGAGAACCTGGTCGAGTACGGTTTCCGCCTGCCCTCCGCTCTGGACAACCGGCCCCTGCGCTTCGAGGAGTTCCAGGCGCGCCAGCCCCAGACCATCTACGTCTCCGCCACCCCCCGCGACTACGAGATCCGCCACTCC
>SACH01000305.1 GCA_009928645.1 Gammaproteobacteria bacterium
GCTGATCCTGGAGGCCAACTTCGCCGCCGCCACTCTGCTGGGCGTGACCCGGACCGCGCTCCGCCACCAGCGGATCAGCACCTTTATCCACAAGGAAGACCAGGACCGCTACTACTTGCTGCGTCAGCGCCTGGTGACCACCGGCGCCCCCCCAGGAGGGCGAGCTGCGGCTGGTGGAAAGGGAGGGCATGGCGTGCTGGGCGCTGCTGCAGGCCACCCTGGCGCAGCCGGCGGGCGCGGCGCCGGTCATGCGGCTGGTGATCAGCGATATCACCGCCCGCAAGCAGGCCGAAGCACAACTGCACCTGGCCGCCAGCGTCTTCCGTCATGCCCGCGAGGGCATCCTGATCACGGCCGCGGACGGCACCATCCTCGAGGTCAATGACGCCTTCACCCACATTACCGGCTATCCCCGCGGCGAGGTGCTGGGCCGCAATCCGCGCCTGCTACGTTCCGGGCGGCATGACCTCGCCTTCTTCGCCGCCCTGTGGCGCGACCTGAGCGCCCAGGGTTACTGGTCCGGGGAGATCTGGAATCGCCGCAAGTCGGGCGAGGTGTACCCCGAACTGCTCACCATCAGCGCGGTGCGCGATGCGCAAGGTCGCACCCAGCAGTATGTGGCGCTCTTCTCCGACATCAGCCTGCTCAAGGATCATGAAGAGCAACTCAACTACCTGGCCCACTACGACGCCCTGACCCAGTTGCCCAACCGGGTGCTGCTGGCCGACCGCCTGCACCAGGCCCTGGCGCAGGCCCAGCGGCGCGGCCAACCGGTGGCGGTGATCCTGCTCGATCTGGACGGCTTCAAGGCCATCAACGATAGCCACGGTCACCTGATCGGCGATCAGTTGTTACGGCAGTGGCGGCTCAGATGCAGCAGGTACTGCGCGAAGGCGACACCCTGGCCCGGCTGGGCGGCGACGAGTTTGTCGCGGTGCTGATCGATCTGGCCGACATCGAGGCCAGTATGCCGCTGCTCACGCGCCTGCTGGCCGCCGCCGCCCAGCCGCAGGTGTGTGGCGCGGTGTCCCTCCAGGTGTCGGCCAGTCTCGGGGTCACCTTCTACCCGCAGGCCGACACCATCGATGCCGAGCAACTGCTGCGGCAGGCCGACCAGGCCATGTACAAGGCCAAGCTGGCCGGCAAGAATCGCTACCAGGTCTTCAGCGCTGCCCAGGATCGTCGCCTCCGGGCGACCCATGACCTGCTGGCGCGGCTCCGCCGCGCCCTGACGGACCAGGAGTTGGTGTTGTACTTCCAGCCCAAGGTGAACATGCGCACGGGCGAGGTCATCGGCGCCGAGGCGCTGATTCGCTGGCAACACCCGGAACAGGGGTTGTTGCCGCCCGCGGCCTTCCTCCCGGCGAGCGAGGATCAGCCGCTGGCGATCGAGATCGGCGACTGGGTGATCGCGACCGCCCTGACTCAGATGGACACCTGGCGGGCGGCGGGACTGGTGATCCCGGTGAGCGTCAATATCGGCGCCCGCCAGTTGCAGCAGCCGGACTTTGTGCCACGCCTGCGCACCCGGCTGGCGGAACATCCGACGCTGCCGCCGGACAGTCTCACCGTGGAGGTGGTGGAAACCAATGCCCTGGAAGACCTGGCCCACGTCGCCCAGGTCATCGCCGCCTGCCGCCAGAGCGGGGTAACCTGTGCCCTGGATGACTTTGGCACTGGCTATGCGTCCCTGACCTATCCCGACTTCGACTATTCGACCTCGATTTTCGCCAATATAGGCTGTTATCGCTGTCTAACTGCTTGAAGTAGCGGTACCAGCAGGTCCTAAAGGCCTTGTAGTGCCGACCTACCCCCTTGAGGGTTGCCGGGTTTTTCCGGACACTGGTCCCATGTTCCTGCGCTACAAGAACCGCCGCAAAGACGGCAAGGATCACCGCTACTGGAGTATCGTCGAAAACCGCCGCACGGCCGATGGCCGGGTCGTGCAACGCCAGGTGCTCTATCTCGGCGAGATCAACGACAGCCAGCGTGCCGCCTGGTGCCGCACCATTCAGGTCGTGGACCCGGCGGGCGATGCCCCCACCCAAGTGGCGCTCTTCCCCGATGACCGCACGCCGCCCGTGCTGGCGTGCGATATCGTCCAGATTCGTCTGAGCGGCTTGCGCCTCTGCCGACCACGACAATGGGGCGCCTGCTGGCTGGCCTGCGAACGGTGGTCACTCGTGTGCCTTGACGACTTCTGGCGCCCCCGCCTGCCACCCAGCCGCAAGGGCACCCGGTGGCTCAACGTCCTCAAGACCCTGGTGTGTTACCGCCTGATCGATCCCGGCAGCGAATGGCGGTTGCACCGCCACGGGTACGACCATAGCGCCTTGGGTGACCTGCTCGGGGAGGACTTCCGCATCGCCCACAGTCACACCCTGTACCGCTGTCTGGACCAACTCCTGGTGCATAAACCAGCCCTGTTTTCCTTTTTGCGCGA
The DNA here is from genome assembly GCA_009928645.1 of Gammaproteobacteria bacterium. Classification (GTDB taxonomy): domain Bacteria; phylum Pseudomonadota; class Gammaproteobacteria; order Chromatiales; family Chromatiaceae; genus M0108. The sequence goes on from SACH01000305.1 coordinate 2,444, forward strand.
ACGCTGGCAATCGTTGTTCGGCATCCGTTTCGAGGTCCTGCTCTATGATCTGACCAGCACCTATTTCGAGTGTGACCCACCGGGGTCGGGCAAGCGCAAACACGGCTACAGTCGCGACAAGCGCCCCGACTGCGTCCAGGTCGTCATCGCCCTCATCGTCACCCCCGAGGGCTTTCCCTTGGCCTATGAGGTGTTGGCGGGCAATACCAGCGACAAGACCACCCTGGTGGCGTTTCTGGCCAAGATCAAAGCCCAATATGGTGCGGCGGAACGGATCTGGATCATGGATCGCGGCATCCCCACCGAGGACAGTCTGGCGCTGATGCGGAACACGACGCCGCCTGTCTCTTATTTAGTCGGCACCCCCAAGGGCCGACTGACCCAGCTGGAGAAGGCCTTCCTCGCCCAACCCTGGGCGGCGGTGCGCGAGCGCGTCGATGTCAAGCTCCTGGCGCGAGACGAGGAAATCTATATCCTGGCTCGTAGCCTGGGCCGTCAGGACAAGGAACGTGCGATGCGTCGCCGCCGCCTCAAGCGCTTATGCCAACGGCTCAAAGAACTCCAACGCCAAC
>SACH01000306.1 GCA_009928645.1 Gammaproteobacteria bacterium
GGCCAGCCCGCACAGGCCGCACTCGCGGCAGGCGGGGCTACCGTAGGGACTAAGCGGCAAGGCCCCGAGCAATTGACGGGCAAAGTTGGGACCCAGTTGAGGGTTGGGCGCCGGGTCCAGGAGCGCCTGTTCCGCCTGAGCCAGATTGCGGCCCAGGAAGTCCTCCATCTCCTGGCAGTGCTCGCGATGCCCGGCTGCGGTCACCAGGCTGTTGAGACAATCGAAGAAGGCCCGCTTCTGGCGGTCGGTCTCGGCATCGCCGGTCTGGTACCGGCTCTTCCAACGGAGGGGACGCATGGCGGGGTGACTCCCAGGGAGAGGTTAATGGAACGGTACGCAAACAGGATGCCCGCTGGCTAGCCCTCGCGTCCGGGACTCAGCCAGAGGCTGTCCAGCAGGCGAACGGTCTCCTCCGCCCCGCGGGCCGGCACCAGGGCCGTGTTGCCGATGCCCGCCACCACCCGGGTGATGTCGTGATCCACCCGCCCCGGCAACGCCCAGATCTCGCCCTCGGGCGCCGTGAGGTAAACGGAGAAGGTGCGGTGTCCGGTACCGGGTCGCTCGCCGATCAGGTGGAGGATGGCGCGCCGGCCGGGCAGACCGCCGAAGAGCGCCTCGCCGATCCGGTAACCGGCGCGCACCCGGCCATGCTCGACCACCAAATCCCGTGGTGCGACCCGATAGCCGGCCTGGGTCAAGCGGGTTGTCAGCGCGTCGCGGAAGGGTAGGAGCTGGCTCAGGTCGGAGATGGCCAGGGCATTGAGCCCGTCGGAGATGACCACCTGGACATCGTAACGGCCGGCCTGGTCGTGGCGGAGGGCCAGGACTGCCGCCAGGGAGACATCATCCAGGACCTCGCCACTGGTCGGATGCAGGATGTAATCCCGACGGTCCCGGGAGCGGGTGGACAGGAAGCGCTGCTCTGCCAGCGCCGCCCGTAAGGCGGGAGCGAATTCCGCCCAGATACTCAGTTTGGCGTCGGCGTAGATGCGGCGCACCTCGGCATCCAGGTCCGGGGTCAGCTCCCCCGCCGTCGCACCATGCCCCGCGGCGAGGAAGAGCCCCCGGCCACGGACCGCGGCCATTTGCCCCCGACCCTCCGCCTGGATCGCCTCGTCCGGGCGCTCATCGCCCTGGCGGCGCCGGTACTGCAGATAGACCCAGAGGGGGTCCCCGAAATGGGGCCCCGGCTGCCCCGTGGCATCGAGCACACCCAGCTCTTGGAAAAAGGCGGCCATGCGGTCATCCACGCGGCAACCAAACTGCTGGCGCAGGCGCACATGATCCTGGAAGCCCGTCGTCAGATAGCCGAGCATGGGGTCGATCTTGGTCGGCAGGGCCATCAGGTAGGCTGGCTGCGCCGGGGCCAGTTCGGCCAGGCACAGGTCCAGATCGTCCAGGCTGACATCCATGTGCAGGGTGGTGCAGATGTCCAAACCGATGCACAGGCCATGCAGTTTGCCCATCGCCAGGTCTTCGAGGCAGCAGCGCACCAATTGGTCACGGGTGCGGAAGACCTCGGGGCCGATGAAACCGGCCACGTCGTTGAGGTGCAGCCAGGGACGCCGCCCCCGGGCCAGCGCCACCCGCTGAGACAGAAGCCGGGCCAGGCCGTATTTGCGCGCCTCGTGGAGGACCATGTCCATGCCCTGGGCATGGCCGTTGGTGCAGTCCGCCCCCTGACCGGTCTCGAAGTAGAAGGCATAGGGGCCCTGGCGCTGGTCGGCATAGGCCAACAGCTTGTCCAGGGTCAGGTCGAAGGTGCGATTGGCGGCATCGCTGCCGGCGATGCTCTGAAACCAGAGGGCGGTCGTGCCGGGCCAGCGCCGTTCCACCTCGGCCTGGACGTCGATATGGGCGAGCACGCAATGGGGCAGGACCGCCTCCAGGCCGAAGGTCCGCAGCAGGTCTTGCAGGGTCCGCTCGACCCGGGCCACCTGCTCCGGCTCGCTGCTGACCGGGTTGGTCCCCAGGACGACATCGCCCACGCCGTAGGCCCAGCCATCGAGAACCTGCCAGCGAATGTCCTCCGGCTCGTCGGTGGGGGAATTGGGTTGGATCCGCGCCCCCAGGTAGCCCTGGGCGCCGATCTGGGTCCCTGGCAAGGGGTTGAAGATCTTGGCGGAGAGCGCCTGGAGTTCAGCGTTGGTCATCAGCTTGACCAGACAGCCGATAACATCGCTGGAGAGCCCCGGCATCAGGGCCCGAATGGCGGGCTCGTTCTGGGTGAGGAGAAACGCCTTGAGGTCCCCCAGGGTCCAGGAGGCGGTGACCGCCTGGGCCTGGGGATCGAGGCTGGCGCGCAGGGCCTGCAAGAGGCCATCGTCCAGGGGCGGGTGGGCATCGAGATCGCGCAGCGGGGTGGCGGCCAGCAATTGGCGGGCCATCTGGCGCTGGGCATCGTCGTGGGCGGCAAGCCCCGCCAGCTCATCGCCTTCCTTGAAGGCATTGGCCGCGCCCAAAAGCTGGGCGTAATAGCCTCCGTCCCAGCCACCGCGCACACGCCGCACATAAGCCACCAACCCCTCCCCGACCTGGGGGTCGGACGGTGTCGACAGGTCCGCCGCCGCGACCCCGGGCGGTACCGTGACAACGGCTGGCCAGAGGCCATGCCACAGGCTCAGCGTCGGCAGCGCCGAGGCCGCCACCTTGAGCCACTGCCGGCGGGACAAGCCTGACTTGCAGCCAGGAGGTGAAGGGGATGACATCAGCACGCTGGACCTCATCAAGACGGCGGTCCCGCCGTCAAGGACTTGGCTGGGAGAGGTGAAAGACCTCCTCGATACAATTGGCGTCCAACACCCGGTCAACCCAACTCGTAATTTCCGCCTCGGAGGCGGAGGCAATACGGGCCAGCACCTCCTGCGGCAGTGGACCAAAGCGCCGGAATAACAGTCGTTGCAGAATCAGTGTCTCACCTTCCAGGCGGCCTTTTTGTTGCCCTTCCTGAATACCTACCTTCCGGCCTTCCATCTGGCCCTCCCGCCATCCCTCTTGCCGGCCCTC
>SACH01000307.1 GCA_009928645.1 Gammaproteobacteria bacterium
TTTTCATCGCGCGTGACAGCGGCGCCTCATGCAACGTAAAATCCCGCGCTGTTCTAGGGCTTGCCCTGGTTCAGGGGCCTTGGCAACCCCTCCTGTCCGGTACCCGCCCTCGTAGCTCAGCAGGATAGAGCGATCGCCTCCTAAGCGGTAGGTCGTGGGTTCGAATCCCGCCGAGGGCACCATCTTCCCCGCTCGCGTTCGCGTATGTCGGTGTTCAGAACAGCCGATTGAGCCCGTTGAGGGCCGCCACCCGGTAGGCCTCCGCCATGGTGGGGTAATTGAAGGTGGTGTTGACGAAATAACGCAGGTTGTTGCCCTCGCCCGACTGGGACATGATGGCTTGGCCGATGTGGACGATCTCGGAAGCCTGTTCGCCGAAGCAGTGGATGCCGAGGATGGCCAGGCTCTCGCGATGGAAGAGGATCTTGAGCATGCCGACGGTATGGCCGGTGATCTGTGCCCGGGCCAGGGTACGGAAATTGGCGTGGGCGACCTCATAAGGGACCTGGGCGGTGGTCAGTTCCCGTTCCGTGCGACCTACTGAGCTGATCTCCGGCACCGTATAGATACCGGTGGGGACCTCCTGGATGAGGGACCAGTCGCAGGCGCCGTCGGCGATGTGGCCGCCGACGAATCGCCCCTGATCATAGCCGGCGCTGGCCAGGGCCGGTGGGCCAGCCACGTCGCCAGCGGCATAGATGTGGGGCAGGGCGGTCTGATAGCTGCTGTTGACGTCGAGCTGGCCGCGGCGGTTGGGGGTCAGACCCAGGGTTTCCAGACCCAGGTCGGCGGTGTTGCCGGTGCGGCCATTGGCCCACAGCAAGAGGTCGGTCTTGAATTTCTTGCCGGACTGGCAGCTTAGAATCACGCCGTCATCGCCGGGCTCGACGGTGGCATAGGTCTCGTTATGGCGGATGACCACGCCTTGCTGATTCAGGTGATAACTCAGGGCGTCGGTGATTTCGTCATCCAGATGGGACAACAGGCGGTCACGACTGTCGACCAGGTTCACCTTGACATCGAGATTGGTGAAGATGGACGCGTACTCACAGCCGATGACACCAGCGCCGTAGATGGTGATGGATCGGGGGGTAAGGCCCAGGCGCAGCACTGAGTCACTGTCGAGAATGCGTGGGTGGGTGAAATCCACATCTGGCGGGTGGTAGGGGCGGGAACCGGTAGCGATGACGAAATGATCGGCGGCAAAGGTCTGCGCCACCCCGTCCGAACGGGGGACCTGGATGTGGTGCTCGTCGAGGAAGCGGGCATGGCCGAAGATGACCTCGACCCGGTTGCGCTGGTAGTAGCGGTAGCGAGTGCGCACCTGGGCGTCGATGATGGCGTCCGCTGCCTTCAGCAGGTCTGGAAATTCGATGTCGACCTGATTCCGGGTGTGGTGGAAAAGGGGGTTGCGCCGGTAGTCTGCCAGCATCTGGATGGAATGACGCAGGGCCTTGCTGGGGATGGTCCCCCAGTGGGTGCAGCCACCGCCGACCTGATCGTGGGCCTCCACCACCGCCACCTTTTGGCCGGATTTGCACAGCTTCATGGCGGCCCCTTCACCCGCTGGGCCCGTGCCGATGACGATGGTGTCGAAGGTTTTCGGCTTCATTCGTTACACTCTCCCAAGCAGACTAAAGAATATCCGCATCCACCATTCGCCCCGCTCCGGGGTTGATGGTCGCAACATGCACCGCTCGCAGCGCAATTTTGGTTTTCCGGCCCCCCCTAAGCGGACGGAAAACTGAAAGGCGCTATGTATAGCACCTTTTTGTCTTCGTCGATCCAGCCAGCGCCCTGCTAGGAGGTCCCATGTCCCGCGTCACCGTCGTCGGCTCCGGTTTCGCCGCCCTGACCGCCGTCCGCGCCCTTGCTAAGGCCGGCGATACTCAGGTCACCCTGGTCAGTCCCCAGGCGGAATTCCAATATCTGCCGGGGATCATCTGGATTCCCTCGGGTCTGCGCCGGCCGGAGGACCTGCGTCTGCCGCTCGCGGACTTTTTCCGGCGCTTAGGGGTTCAGCACCTGGCCGCGGCGGCTACCGGCCTGAGCGCCGATGGCCGGGTCCTGGAGACCAGTGCCGGCCCGGTAGAGAACGATGGCCTCATCATTGCCTCCGGTGGCCGCTTCCTCAAGAAATTGCCCGGCATCGAGCATGCCATCACCCCCTGTGAGGGGATCGCCGCCGCTGAACGCATCCGCGATCGTCTGCGCGCGATGTCGGGGGGCACCATCGCCCTGGGTTTCGCCGGCAACCCACAGGAACCTCAGGCCATGCGCGGCGGGCCCATGTTCGAGTTCCTCTTCGGCATCGACCGCCAACTGCGCCAGGAAGGTCGTCGGGACCGCTTCAAGCTGATCTTCTTCAGCCCCACAGACCAACCCGGCAACCGGCTGGGGCTCAAGGCGGTGGCGGGGCTGATGGCGGAGATGCGCAAGCGGGATGTCGCCACCCATCTTGGCCATAAACTCAAGGGCTTCAGTGCGACCGGCGTCAGCACCGAAGGGGGGGACTTTCCAGCCGATCTCATCCTCTTCATGCCCGGAATGACCGGTGACGCCTGGTTCGACCAGACCCGGCTGCCGCGCTCGCCAGGCGGTCTCATCCAGGCCGATGCCCACTGTCGGGTCAGCGGATTCGCACGGGTCTACGTCGCCGGGGACTCCGGCAGCTATCCGGGTCCGGATTGGATGCCCAAGCAGGCCCACATGGCGGATGTTCAGGCTCGGACGGCGGTCAAAAACCTGCTGGCGGAATTGAGCGGTGAATCCCCTCGGGAAACCTTCAAGGTGGAATTGATTTGCATCGTCGATGCCAATGATCGGGGGATGCTGGTAGCCCGGACGGAGAAGCACAACCTCTTGCTACCCTCCAGTCCTCTGTTTCACTGGCTGAAGCGGGCCTTCGAGTGGTGGTACCTGCGGCCCTATCGTTGATCCGGGTTGCGGCCCCCTTGCGGGCAGGTGTTGGAGAGAGGGGTGAAAGCTGACCGGGCCAATGAA
>SACH01000308.1 GCA_009928645.1 Gammaproteobacteria bacterium
GCCGGCCGCTGCAAATGGGTCAAGGGTAACCAAATCAGCGACCGGCGCCCAATCCAAAACTTGGATGCCGGGATGGAATCCGTTGATCGGGACACCTGTCGGCCTGGCCCCTCACCCGGCCCTCAACGTCGCGCCAGGCGGGGCAGATCCGCGCCCTGGCCCAGGGCTTCCGTCATGAGCAGGCGTTTCAGGGGCGGCAACCGGTCTGCGACCACCAGGCCGGTGTTGCGGGCCGCCACTAGCAGGGGATTGGCATTGCTAAACAGCCGCTTGAACCCATCCATGGCCCCCAGCATAAGCAGGTTGTCCCCGCGGCGTGCGCGCTCATAGCGGCGGAGCGTCCAGAGGCCGCCGATATCCCGGCCGCGCTCCTGGGCGATGGCGAGTTCATCCGCCAGTTGCGCGGCGTCGAGCAGGCCCAGATTCACGCCCTGACCCGCCAAGGGGTGCACGGCGTGGGCCGCGTCGCCAATCAGGGCCAGGCGGGGCCGGACGTAGGCGTCAGCGTGCTGAAGCCGCAGGGGCAGGGCGACCCGCTGGCCGATAGCGGTCACCGTTCCCAGGCGACGTTCGCTGGCCTGCTCCAGTTCCCCGAGGAAGGCGGCATCGTCCAGAGCAAGAAGGGCACGCGCCCGTTCCTCGGTCACTGACCAGACGATGGAGCAGCGGCCATCCCCCAGGGGCAGGAAGGCCAGGGGACCGGTGGGCAGGAAGCGCTGCCAGGCGGTTTCCCGGTGGGGCTCGCTGGTCTGGACGTGGGCGACGATGGCCTGCTGGTCATAGTCCCAGCCGGAGGTGACGATCCCCGCCTGCGCCCGTACCCAGGAGTCCCGGCCATCGGCCCCAATCAGGAGGCGGGCGCTGAGGCACCGACCATCGCTCAGGGTGAGCCGGGCCCAGTCCGCATAAGCGCTCCCTCGCGGGGCGTCCGGCAGAGTCAGCGCCGCCCCCCGGGCCGGGCAGAGCAGGGTTACGTCCGGCGCCGCCTCCAGGTACTCCCAGAGGGCGAGTTGGGTGACGCGGTTCTCGACGATATGCCCCAGATCCGGCTCCCCCAGATCAGCGCTGTCGAAGTGGATACTAGCGCCACCGACGGCGTCCCAGACCCGCATCTCGCGGTAGGGGCTGACGCCCAGTTGCACCATGCGCTCCCAGACGCTGGGCCCCCGCGCGGGGCGGAAACGTTCCAGCAGCCGCTGGCTGGCGCGACTGAGGGCGGAGACGCGCAGATCGATCTCCGCGGCCGGCCAGTCGTGCCGGGGCTCCCGGGCCTCGGTTACCGCGATGTTCAGCCCCCGGCCCGAGCAGGCCGCGGCTAGGGCCGCCCCCACCATGCCGCCGCCCACGATCAGGAGATCAAACGGGGGCTCGGTATCAGGGGTCTTCATTGCTTCAGCCTCAGACTGATCATAGGGGTAGCCCCCGCGCCAGCCGAGGCAGGTGGCCGGCGACACCCATGAACCTGGCCGCCAGGGCATGGCGGAGGGGTGGCAGCAGGTCCAGCCCACACAGCCCGAGGTTGCGACCCAGGCGCAGGGGCGGCCAGGGGTTGATGAAGAGGTGGGCGAGCAGGTCCGTGGCCAGCCCGGTCCGGTCCTGATCTCCGCCGCGCAGCCGCCGATAGTCCGCCAGGGCGGCCGCATCGCCGGGATCGGCCCCGGCGCGCACCCGGTCGACCAGGACCTGGGCCAGGGCGGCCAGATCGCGCAGGCCCAGGTTGAGCCCCTGACCCGCCACCGGGTGCAGGGTATGGGCGGCATTACCGATGAGGACCAGGCGCGGACGCACCGGCTCCCGGGTCAAGAGCAGCCTGAGGGGCCAGGCCAGGCGGCGGCCGGGGCGGGACAGGGTGCCGAGACGATAACCGAAGCGCGCCTGGAGGCGGGTGAGGAAGGTGGTGTCGTCGAGGGCGAGGATACCGGCCGTCTCGTCCTCGCGGGCGGTCCAGACCAGGGAATAACGCCCCGCGCTCATGGGCAGCATGGCCAGGGGGCCGGTGTCGGTGAAGCGCTCGAAGGCCACCCCGGGCTGGGACCGATCCGCGGTCAGGGTGGTGATGATGGCGTCATGACCATAGCCGCGCTCCAGGACCTGGAAGCCCAGCCGCTTGCGGATGGCCGAGTCCCCGCCATCCGCCGCCACCAGGAGGGACGCGCTGAGCAGCCGGGAGGCGTTGCCGCTGGCCACCTCGACGTCCACCCGGTCCGCCCCGAGGTGGAAGCCGACCAGTCGTGCCGGGCAGAAGATCTCGACCGCCCCGAGCCGGGCCTGGATGGCCTGGCCGATGAGTCGCGCCGGGGCCACGTAGCCCAGGGCCGGGACCCCCTCCTCCGCGCAGTCCAGGTGGGCAAGGCCGAAGTGGCCCCGCTCCGACACATGGATGCGGCGAATGGGTTCGGCGCCGCCGGCGAGCTCGTCCCACAGGCCGATCCCCTCCAGGATCAGGCGGCTGCCCCAGGACAGGGCGATGACCCGCTCATCGTAACTCGGCTCGGCCCGGATGGTCGGGGCCACCGCCTCCACCAGGGCGACGCGCAGGCCGGCCGCCCCCAGGGCGCAGGCCAGGCTGCCGCCGACCAGGCCGCCGCCGACAATGATCAGGTCATGGTGGGTTGCGGACATCCTGACGTCTCCTCCCGGCTCAGGCGCTCATCGTGGCCTCGATCTCGGCCACCGTCTTGGGGGCCTGGTGGGTCAGGACCTCATGCCCGTCCGCCGTCACCACCAGGTCGTCCTCGATGCGGATGCCGATACCGCGAAAGCGCTCGGGGACCTCCTCCCGCTCCGGGGCCAGGTAGAGACCAGGCTCCACGGTCAGGGCCATGCCCGGCTCGAAGCGGCGCCAATCGCCCGTGCGCTTGTAGTCGCCGACATCATGGACGTCCATGCCCAACCAGTGGCCAGTGCGGTGCATGAAATAGGGTTTGTAGGCCTCGTCGCGGATCAGCTTGGGCACCGCCTTGCGCCCCCCCGGCAGGAGGCCCAGTTCCACCAGGCCGCG
>SACH01000309.1 GCA_009928645.1 Gammaproteobacteria bacterium
ATTCGGAACATCAACGCGACGACCGGTGCTCATGGGATCACCTCATGTCATCATCTTCTTTTACATTTAGTATAGTCCATCGTGCAGGGCACTATAAATCACCCGTCCGACACGAGTCTTAATCCCCTTACGAACGGGTCTCTGATTCGAACCTACTCCAATAATATGTGAGGCTTTATCATGGTGTCTTAATCCCCTTACGAACGGGTCTCTGATTCGAACGTCCGTTGGCTGGGCAAGCCGGCCGAGGATCACGTCTTAATCCCCTTACGAACGGGTCTCTGATTCGAACCGTCGTCGTCGTCGTCGACGCGGAGCACCCAGTGTCTTAATCCCCTTACGAACGGGTCTCTGATTCGAACATTGGAGAGCTATGGCCCGAGTAGCGAAGAGGTTGTCTTAATCCCCTTACGAACGGGTCTCTGATTCGAACGATGAGATTGCGGGGTGGTTCTCAGACTGGCTACGTCTTAATCCCCTTACGAACGGGTCTCTGATTCGAACCACGCCGAGACGCGCAAGCGTCGCGCGACGCGGTCTTAATCCCCTTACGAACGGGTCTCTGATTCGAACGTCCGCGAAGATCGACAAGAAGCGGGAGTCGGAAGTCTTAATCCCCTTACGAACGGGTCTCTGATTCGAACCTTGGGGATCGCCCAAAACATACGGAAATCCTCGAGTCTTAATCCCCTTACGAACGGGTCTCTGATTCGAACCAACCCGGCGGCGGATTCGAGGTCATACCGGCGTCTTAATCCCCTTACGAACGGGTCTCTGATTCGAACCGAGCTTGCCGATTACATCGAAGGCTTCGTGGATGTCTTAATCCCCTTACGAACGGGTCTCTGATTCGAACCTGACGCAGCGGTTGACGATTTCGCGGTTGCTTTGTCTTAATCCCCTTACGAACGGGTCTCTGATTCGAACTGCGGAGCAATCGCCATGCGTCCACGCGGCCCGACAGTCTTAATCCCCTTACGAACGGGTCTCTGATTCGAACGTGGGGACATCGTTACACTTATGGATGGGCCGCGGTCTTAATCCCCTTACGAACGGGTCTCTGATTCGAACTTTGGTCGAGCGCCTCGCGCGCCGACTCAAGGAGCTGTCTTAATCCCCTTACGAACGGGTCTCTGATTCGAACCTCGCCCGGAAAACGTCGAGGTCCCCGTGGAGTGGGTCTTAATCCCCTTACGAACGGGTCTCTGATTCGAACCGCCGAGCTCCCGTGCCTTGAGGCACGGGTCAGTGTCTTAATCCCCTTACGAACGGGTCTCTGATTCGAACACTGAAGTTATCGCAGCGCAAGCTGCGATCGCGAGTCTTAATCCCCTTACGAACGGGTCTCTGATTCGAACCTATGGAAAGCGGATCATGTCCGCGTGTCAGGGCAGTCTTAATCCCCTTACGAACGGGTCTCTGATTCGAACAATTCACGGAAGAAAGATTGCTGGCAATGCTCGAGTCTTAATCCCCTTACGAACGGGTCTCTGATTCGAACGTTGCCATTTGAGGGTAGCGAACGGGCGGACTCGTCTTAATCCCCTTACGAACGGGTCTCTGATTCGAACTCAAACCGAGTATGCGACGCTGGAAGAAGCCAAGGTCTTAATCCCCTTACGAACGGGTCTCTGATTCGAACAACACCAACACCAACGCCAACGCACCGTCGTCGCAGTCTTAATCCCCTTACGAACGGGTCTCTGATTCGAACGAGTTCTTGGAGCGCAAGCGCATCGAGGATGTGCGTCTTAATCCCCTTACGAACGGGTCTCTGATTCGAACACCAGAATGCTCGAGGCCCTGGCTTGCGGCCGGATGTCTTAATCCCCTTACGAACGGGTCTCTGATTCGAACGAATGGGACGGGCGACAATGTTTCTGGAACGAGGGTCTTAATCCCCTTACGAACGGGTCTCTGATTCGAACGACGCCTTCACGACCGCAAGCACCTGGACCGGAACGGTCTTAATCCCCTTACGAACGGGTCTCTGATTCGAACTGTGTTCAGACGGGGGACGCGTTCGCCTCCGCGGGTCTTAATCCCCTTACGAACGGGTCTCTGATTCGAACGAGGTCCGGAAGGACCTCGAAGACTGGCTCGACGTCTTAATCCCCTTACGAACGGGTCTCTGATTCGAACCAACAAAAAGCTAAATCTGGAGAATTGAAATGTCTTAATCCCCTTACGAACGGGTCTCTGATTCGAACCCTCTGGGGTCACCAACCTCGACGGCGAGCGCGTCTTAATCCCCTTACGAACGGGTCTCTGATTCGAACGCCACCAAAACTAGCAGGTTCGCCCACCTGGGCTGTCTTAATCCCCTTACGAACGGGTCTCTGATTCGAACGCAGCGCCAAGCTTTGACCAAGGCCGGCTCCTGTCTTAATCCCCTTACGAACGGGTCTCTGATTCGAACTGGAAGCTGGATGAACTCCCTGAAAACCCCGGAAGGGTCTTAATCCCCTTACGAACGGGTCTCTGATTCGAACTCGCCTTCACTTTGGGTATGCCATCATCGGGTCAGTCTTAATCCCCTTACGAACGGGTCTCTGATTCGAACGGCTCGGGGTTGATAGTTCGTCCTGGACGGACTTGTCTTAATCCCCTTACGAACGGGTCTCTGATTCGAACAAGTATGCCCGGCAATCATTGGGTCGGCACAATGTCTTAATCCCCTTACGAACGGGTCTCTGATTCGAACACCATAACCAAGCGAGACTATTATGAAAACCTTTGTCTTAATCCCCTTACGAACGGGTCTCTGATTCGAACGGCTGGATGCTTCTTTACCGTCGAGTTCACCAAGGGTCTTAATCCCCTTACGAACGGGTCTCTGATTCGAACAGTATGACAATCTTCAAAACCAACGAATTCGGCACGTCTTAATCCCCTTACGAACGGGTCTCTGATTCGAACCGCAGCGTCATTAAAAACTTTGCAAAACAGACCCCTGCAAGGGGGGCTGTGGGCTTTTCAA
>SACH01000061.1 GCA_009928645.1 Gammaproteobacteria bacterium
CCGAATTAGCTGAGATGGGGTCTGGATCCCGAGGAAGTGGGAGTTCCAGGGATGGGCTTACAGGGTCACGGATTCAGGCCGTCAAAATCTGTTTGATCTCCTGCACCGACAGGACGCGGCCGACGCTCTTGACCTCGCCGTCGATGGCCAGGGCCGGGGTGCTCATGACCCCGGCGTCGATGATGGCGTTCATGTCCGTCACCTTTTCCAGGGCGTAGGAGAGGCCCAGGGAACGGGCGGCCACGTCGGCGTTGAGGGCCAGGGTGGCGCACTTGGCGCAGCCGGTACCAAGGATTTGCAGTTTGATCATGTCGATCGCTTCCGTTGTGGTTTGGTGGTCAGGGAGTTGGTATGGGGGCGGATTCTCCAATTAGGCCAGCAAGGTGGCGCAGTCGCAGTCGCTGAAGCTCTGGGTGACGGAGTCGATGGGCCGATCGGCGGGGCCGGTTCCATAGCGCGTAAGTGTTCGGACCCCCCTCTCCTCAACCCTCCCCCGCCAGGGGGGAGGGATTAAGAATATCAGCGACTTGAGCTGCCGAAGCCGGCCCAGGGCGCGGGGGTGTGAGCGGTTACTGTGCCTCAGCCATAAAAGGCCCCGAATACCAGGCCGGTGAGGGTCGCCATGATGACCACCAAGGAGCAATAGACCACCGTCTTCTGCGTGCCGAGGATGCTCCGGATCACCAGCATGTTGGGCAGTGACAGGGCCGGACCGGCCAGGAGTAGCGCCAGGGCTGGCCCTTGGCCCATGCCGGCGCCGAGCAGCCCCTGGACGATGGGGACCTCGGTCAGGGTGGCGAAGTACATGAAGGCCCCGACCAGGGCCGCCAGAAAGTTGGCCCCTAGGCCGTTACCGCCCACCGCCGCCGAAACCCATGTCGACGGAATCATGCCCTCGTGTCCTGGCCGACCAAGCAAAAAGCCCGCCACCAGGACCCCCATCAGCAGCAAGGGGAGGATGAGCTTGGCGAAGCCCCAGGTCTCGGCCAGCCATTCCTCGCCCTCCCCCGGTTGCAGGGCGGCGGCCAGGGTCACCCCGACCACGCCGGCGGTGAAGGCCAGTTCCGGATGAGCGGGGAAGAGGGCGTAGAGCCCCGCTCCCAGCAGGGCGGCCCCGGCCAAGGGCGGCCAGGGCCAGCGCCAGCGCCAGGCCAGGAGCAGGGCCAGGCCCAGGGCCGCCAGACCGGTGAGGGGCCACTTCCAGACGAAGACGGCATGCCAGGCGCCACTGTCCTCGGCGCTGGCCGGGGCCCAGTTGGCCAGGACTAGGATCAGGATCTGCAGGGCAAAGAACAGGACCGTCTCCCCCAAGGGCTGGCACGCGCCACCCCCCAGCAGCAGGCCTTTCTGTTGGGTGGCCCGGGCCTGCTCCTCCCGGCGATAGATCAGGTGCATGATGCCCCCGATGACGAGGGAGAAGAGCACAGCTCCCAGGGCCCGCGCGACACCCAGTTCCATTCCCAGAACCTTGGCGGTGAGGATCATGGCCAGGACATTGATGGCCGGCCCGGCGTAGAGAAAGGCGATGGCGGGCCCCAGCCCCGCGCCGCGCCGGTAGATGCCGCCGAACAGCGGCAGGACGGTGCAGGAGCAAACGGCGAGGACCGAGCCGGACACCGAGGCCACCCCATAGGCCGCGACCTTATTGGCGGTCGGCCCCAGGTACTTCATCACCGCGTCCTTGCTGAGGAACACGGCGATGGCCCCGGCGATGAAAAAGGCCGGCACTAGGCAAAGCAGCACATGCTCCCGGGCGTACCAGTTCAGCAGGGCAAAGCCCTCCAGCAGGGCCCCGGCAAAGCGGGGGCTGTCCACCGGCAGGGACCAGATCAGCAGGAAGAGCCCGAGGGCGCCGGCGAACCACTTCAGTTCGGCGGGATTGCCCAGCAGGCTGGCGCGCAGTCGGGCCATAGGACCAGGGGTAGCGGTCTCGGTGGGGTCCTGGGCGGGGGAAACCATGTCGATGTCCTGATGCGGTGATTGGGGATCGTCCCTGAAAAGGGCGAGGCCCCGAGGGGGGGGCAGGCCGGATTCTCAGGTCGCCGGCTTGACCGCTGGCGCTTCCCCCTTCACTGGTGGCAACAGAAAGGAGATCAGCGCCGCGGCCAGGACGAAGCCGGTGGACCACCAGAGGCAGCCCTCCAGCCCCTGGGTCTGGTAGACCCAGCCCGACAGTACCGTGCCCGTCAGGCGCCCGGCGGCGTTGGCCATGTAATAGAAGCCGACGTTCATGGCCACCTTGTCCTGATCCGAATAGGCCAGGATCAGGTAGGAATGCACCGCAGAGTTGATGGCGAAGACGGCGCCGAAGGCGAAGAGGCCGATGATCAGCGATAGGGCCGGGTCCAGGCCTGCCATCAGCGCCAGGGCGATGCCCGCGGGGAAGACCGCCAGCAGTAGGGCCCAGTTGCGCGCGCTCTTACCCTGGGGGCCGCGGCCGCCATGGCCCTTCTTTAGCAGGGAGGGGGCCCCGGCCTGGACGAAGCCGTAGGCCACCACCCACAGGGCGAGGAAGCCGCCCACCTCCAGGTGATTCCAGCCGGTCACCGAGGCCAGGAACACTGGCAGGCCGACCACGAACCAGACATCCCGTGAGCCGAAGAGGAAGAACCGCGCCCCGGAGAGGATGTTGATCTCCCGGGTCTTGGCGAAGATCTGGCTGATCTTGGCCTTGGCCTTGCTGGTGCCCAGGCCCGAGGGCAGGGCCCAGGCGACATAGGCATAGATGAGGAATAGCCCCACCGCCATGCTGATCAGGGCCCAGCGGAAGCCGATGGTGAACAGCAGCAGGCCGCCGAGGAAGAAGCCCACCCCCTTGAGGGTGTTCTTCGAGCCGGTGAGGATAGCGACATACTTGAACAGCCGCGTCTCGGCGTCCGCCCCCTTGGGCACCACGGTCTTGACGCTGGACTTGGCGCTCATCTTGTTCAGGTCCTTGGCGATGCCGGACAGGGCCATGGCGGTCATGACATAGCCCACCGTCAGCCAGGCCGGGTCCACCGCCAGCATGGCCAGGGCGAAGACCTGGAGGAAGCCGCCGGCGATCATGGTGCGGTTGAGTCCCAGGTGGGAGGCGATCCAGCCTCCCAGGCCGTTGGTGATGATGCCGAAGACCTCGTAGAAAAGGAATAGAAAGGCGATCTCCAGGGGGCTGAAACCCTGCTGGTGGAAGTGCAGGACCACCAGCATGTGGATGGCCCCGTCCGTCAGGGTAAAGCCCCAGTAGGCACCGGTGACGACCAGATAGGTGCGCAGCGCCGCGTCCATGGTCACATCATCCGCGCCAGCTTGCGGGTGATGTCCATCATGCGGCTGACGTAGCCCCACTCGTTGTCGTACCAGGCGTAAATCTTGACCTGGGTGCCATCCACCACCAGGGTGGAGAGGGCATCGACGATGGAGGAGCGGTTGTCGCCCTTGTAGTCGCAGGACACCAGGGGCCGCTCTTCATAGCCGAGGATGCCCTTGAGCTCCCCTGCCGCCGCGGCCTTGAAGTAGCCGTTGACCTCTTCCGCCGCCACCGGCCGCGCCGCCTCGAAGACGAAGTCGGTCAGGGAGGCGTTGAGCAGGGGCACGCGCACCGCATGGCCGTTGAGCTTGCCGGTCAGCTCCGGAAAGATCTTGGTGATGGCCTTGGCCGAGCCGGTGGTGGTGGGGATCAGGGACTCACCCAGGGCCCGCGCCCGCCGCAGGTCCTTGTGACCCTTGTCAACGATGGTCTGGGTGTTGGTGATGTCGTGGATGGTGGTCATGCTGCCACGCAGGATGCCGATCTTCTCGTGCATCACCTTGACCACCGGCGCCAGGCAGTTGGTGGTGCAGGAGGCGGCGGTGACTAGGTGGTGAACGGCCGGATCGTAGAGGTGGTCGTTGACGCCATAGACCAGGTTCAAGGCCGGCTCGGGTACCGGGGCGGAGACCACCACCTTTTTCACGCCTTGGTCGAAATAGGGCTGGAGGTCGGCGGCGGTCTTGAAGCGGCCGGAGCACTCGACGACGATGTCGATGCCCTTGGCGCCCCAATCGACCTCGGCAATGCCGGCGGCCATGCTGAAGCCGACTTCCTGGCCGGCGACGATCAGGGCGTCTGGCCGGGAGCCGATCTGGTCCCTGTGCCAGCGGCCGTGGACCGAGTCGAACTCCAGTAGGTGCGCCTGGCAGGCGGCGTCGCCCTTGATCTCGTTGACGTGGACGATGTCATACTCCGAGCTGCCCCAGCCGGCGCGAAAGCCCAGTTTGCCCATGCGGCCGAAGCCGTTGATGCCGACACGAATAGCCATGCTCGTTCCTCCAGGGGATGGGTTAATATCTTGCGCCAGAAATATACGAATGCACGAATATTAAGGCAAGCCATTTTTCGGACCCAGTGGTCGCACCCTGTACTTGAACCCGAACCCCGAACCCCGAACCCCGAACCCCGATGCCCGATGCCCGATGCCCGATGCCCGATGCCTGGTGCCTGGTGCCTGGTGCCTGGTGCCTGGTGCCTGGTTTCGGCCGCACGGATGGGCAGGGTAGGGGCGAAGGTCCTGTCCAGCAGCCGCCAGGGAAGCCATGGAACCTCTCCCGAGCGATATACGACCCTGCTAACCTACAGCCACTGTGCCTCGATTGATTCGGAGACTGACCCATGAGTGTAACCCCTCCCACCGCCGAGCCCCCCGCTGCCCGGGATCGGCTGCACGCTACTAAGGACGACCTAGGCCCGGATGGCGGGATGCAAGGCGTTCAACCAGTGGACTCGCCGGTGGGTGATTTCTGGGCCCGGGATCCAGTGTCCGCCGATGAGATCCGCCGTCAGGTGCGCGCCGATTACACCCTGGTCGTCCAGGCCGGCGGCAGTTCCGGCTGCTGTGGTCCGTCCCCCAGTTGTTGCGGCGAGGCCCCGACGGTCAGCATCCAGACCCTGTCCTCCCTGCGCCTGGGCTACAGCCAGGCCGAACTGGACCTGATGCCCGAAGGGGCCAACCTGGGCCTGGGCTGCGGCAACCCGGGCGCCATCGCCGCCCTGCAATCCGGCGAGGTGGTGGCTGACCTCGGCGCCGGCGCCGGCATCGACGCCTTCCTGGCCGCCCGGGCGGTGGGGCCGACCGGGCATGTCATCGGCGTCGACATGACCCCGGAGATGGTCAGCACGGCGCGGCGCAACGCCGTCGCCAGTGGCTTCGACAACGTGGAATTCCGCCTCGGGGAAATCGAGCACCTGCCGCTGGGCGATGCCACGGTGGACGTGATCCTGTCCAACTGCGTCATCAATTTATCCCCGGACAAGCCCCAGGTGTTCCGCGAGGCCTTCCGTGTCCTCAAGCCCGGTGGCCGCCTGGCCCTCTCCGACGTGGTGGCCACCGCCGACCTGCCGCCCGAGTGGCGCGATGACCCCGTCCTGCACTCCGGGTGCATGGCCGGCGCGGCCAAGATCGAGGATCTGGAGACCATGCTGGCGGCGGCCGGCTTCAGCCAGATCGCCATCCAGCCCAAGGACCAGTCCAAGGAATTCATCCGCGACTGGGCGCCAGGACGGGGTGTCGAGGAGTATCTGGTGTCGGCTACAATCGAGGCGGTAAAGCACATGGCAAAAGATCAGTCGAGTCTTAACACTGCCGAGTAGCTACCCTCGATGACCTGCGTGAATTTTGATCTCTGAGAGGTACCCCGAGCATGCAAAAAAGACACAACAAGCTTCTCTTAACCGCCACGCTGATCGGGGGTATTGCCTTCAGCCTGCTTGGCTGTAGCGACGATAGCGAGGAGCGAAGTGCGCCGAACCCTGTTTCGATCCAGCAGGAGATCGGCTATTACGACGTGAAGCTGAATTTTACCGATACCTCCCACTTCGAGGTCGGACGTCAGTTCGCGTCCGCTATCAAAAGGACCGTTCCGGATTACGAGCAGGTGGTTGACCGTGCCTTATACCTTCAGATGTCCTTCCTGAGCAGGGTGGGCTTAACGTTCGACATCATCAGGACCCGTGTCCAGACATTGCTTGACAACCCGAAGTTCCATGCTGCTTACCGGGATGAGATCGTGGGCATGCAGGAGGTTTTCAGTTATCAGACCGATGAATTGGATGATGGGAAACTCTCTGCAAACGAGTTATTGGTCTTCCAGTTTGTGCCGGACGTCATGCGGGCCTATTCCTGCTCTGCGACCGCGGCCTACGGCAACGCAACGACTACTGGGAAGACGATCATCGGGAGAAACCTGGAATGGATTAATGAGCTCATTCCAGAGATCGCCAAGATCTATGCCATCACGACCTTTCGGAATGGGGATACATCGGTCGTCAACATGGGTGTACTCGGCCAGTTGTTCGCAATTAGTATGTTGAACGATAAGAAACTATTCGCTGCGATTCTCGACTCGGCCACCTCGGATCTGGAGACGGAGCCAAAGACCATCGTTCCCTATCCGGGTGATCTATCGCAAATCCGTTCCTACAGCTTTGATCTACGGTACGCCATGGAAAACTTTGCCGAACTGAGCGAGGTATCGGGCTACATGACCGCACCCGATCATGTGTACGCTTTTAATCATCTGATCTTTCTGGCTGACGATGAATCGGCGGGCGTGGTTGAAAACGACATCAATTTAAAGGTGGGCACGCCGGGGAATCGGAGTTTGAGAAGCGAGGATTCGATTCTTAGCGCGCAGGTACCAGAAGATCAACAGTGGCCCATTCGCGGCGCCATCGCGACGGTGAATGATTTTCGGCTACCCGGCAATGACTACGCGGCAGCGCTCTCGGATACCGCACGCTGGACCAGCTTCCGGGAATTGTATGCAGGTCTGATGTCTGGCCAGAGGATTGATGTCGACGCCATGAAGGGTATCGTGGGTTATCACCCACCCACCTCCGGGTTGATGGAAGAGGGAGCGATTTTCGTTCACGAAACCAGTCCGGAGACGGATGAGTGGGTGGGGCTTGGAGATACTCCGCTTATGTTCAACACCATTCAATCCATAGTGCTGGATATGTCGACATTGGATCTGTGGGTTTCGTTTACGCCTTGGGATGATCTCTTGACCGATCCGGTCTATCGGAAGGTGAAGAATCCGCTCCAATAATCGTTGGCGAGGGCACTCGTTGCCCTCCTTCGGTCCCACGTCAACCGCAACCCAGAATGTCCGTTAGCGTTTAACAAAGTCAGCGGGAATCCACCATGGCCTGGCTCTATCTGATCGCGGCGGGGGTGTTTGAATGGGGCTGGCCCGTGGGTCTGAAATACGGCTGGACTGCGGAGGGCCTGCGCTGGGGCTGGATTGGTTTCGCCATCCTGTGTATGGTCGGTAGCGGTGCCCTGTTGTTGCTCGCCCAGCGCAGCATTCCCATGGGCACCGCCTACGCCATCTGGACGGGCATCGGGGCGGCGGGCACCTTTCTCATCGGCATCTGGCTCTTCGGGGAAGCGGCCAGCCTGGCGCGCTTCTTCTATGTCGGCCTGATCCTCATCGGTATCCTGGGGCTGCGGATGACATCGCCAGCTTAGGACTTCCTCCTGGCCGCCGTGGTTGGTTCTGACGGATAGCGCGAGTTCTTCATTCTCCTAAATCTCACCTCTGGCCAGTCACTGGCCACGGGACTGCTAAACTTGATGCTGCGACAACCACAACCCGGAGCACCCCTTGGGAGCCTTACATCTTCTGGGATGTGGCTGCCTCACCTAATGACAGTTAGCGTGAAACACACCAGTGGAGCCTTTCATCGTCTGGGGTGCGGCTGGCCCCTCATGGAAGTTAGCCCAAAGATATCCCGGAGTGTTGCATGAGCCATCCCCGCCTGAGATCCGAGCCCGGTCCCTTCCGTGCCGACCAGTTGCGCGACGGGGATCGCTACGAGCTCTCCCGAGGCCACCCTATCTACTGTCCCCCAATGAGCCCGGAAGATGCGGTCGATCATTCCCTCCACGGGTAAGATCACCCAGCGCCCTCCTCCCGGGGTATCAGCCGATGAATCACCCAGGTCAGCCCCACGGCCAGGCCGAGCAGGGCCAGGGCCGCCAGGGGGTTGTTCAAGGCCCCGGGGGCGATGAGCAGCAGGGTGCCCAAGCCCAGCATCATCAGCCCGGAGACGAGTTTCAGCACCCGGCCCTCGCTCTCGGACAGCTTGCGCCCGCCCAGGGTGCGGGCAAAGATCAGCACGATCACCAGCAGCGGCAGGACGTAGATCAGGTTGTAGAGGCCCAGATAAAGGTAATGCGCCAGGGGTGACAGGCCCGCCAGGGTGAGGATGCGGGTGTAGATCATCGGGAAGCCGGCGGTGCACAGCAGTTCGTAGGAATTGGCGACGATGGCCAGGGCCACGGTGCCCAGGGTCAGGGCCGGCAGGCTATCCGCCCGCAGCAGGCCGCGCATCCGCTGGTAAAGGCCCGGCTTGGCGCCGTCGGGGATACTCAGCGACGGGCCGTGCCGAAACCAGAAGTAGTCCTTGATGTTTACCAGGGCCACCAGCACGGCCAGCACCCCGGCCCCCAGGGTGACCAGCCGCAACTCGCCCAGCCACAGGAAGAGGTTGAGCCAGGCGGCCATGAACAGGAAGTAGATCAGCCCGGAGAAGAGCACGAAGACCCCGCCGATGAACAGCATCCGCGCCCGGCTGCGGGCATGGACCAGCACCGAGAGCAGGAACAGCAGGACGAAGAAGGCGCAGGGGTTAAAGGCGTCCAGGCCGGCGATCACCAGGGTATAGACCGGCAGGGAGACGGCCGCCGGATCGAGGCGACCGAGGAAGGGTAACTCCGGCACCTTGTCGTTCGTTGTCCCGGGGCCCGTCCTACCTTCGCCCGTCACCTCGTCGCTCGATACCCGGTCACCCGTCACCCCGTCCCCTGGCAGCGGTGTCGCCCCGGGGGTGGATGCCACCCTCTCCGTATTGGGGTCCACGCCACCACCATTCGCCACGTGGCAGGCGCGTAGGGCCCGCTCCAGGGCCGCGCCGCTGTCCCGGTCCGAGCCGTAGCCCACCACCATCTGGCCGCAGAAGAGGAAGGCCGGCACCGACCGCGCCGTCTCCCCCAGGCCGGCGGCCAGCTCGACATAAGTCTGAGCATGGCCGCGTTCGGTCACGTTATGGCTGTGGAGCACCAGCCAGGGCAGGCGCTGGGGCAGGGCGGAGACGAAGGGCTTCGCCGCCTGGCAGTGAGGGCAGGTCGGGCTCCAGAAAAAAAAGAGATGGACCTGGGGCTGACCCCGCTCATCGTGGCTCAGCCAGGGGCCATCCAGCGTGGCGGCGCCGATGGGTGTCCAACTCAGGAGGAAGAGGAGCGCCAGCAGGTGACGGACGTGGCGCGGGAGCAGGGGGATTGCCCCCATCCTTGCGATGACGGTGGCCATGCGTTTAATCGGTTCCAGAGACGACGGGGTTGGCGCGAAAATCACGGGAAAGTCATCCATTATCAATTGGATGGCCTGGCATCACATGACAGTTAGCCGCGCTTGAGATCGCGGTAGAAATTCTCGTGGGGGCCGAGGGCCTCCAGGCTAATCAGGCGCAGGGTATCCTCCCGGCTATAGCCCAGCAGGAACAGTTGTCCCTGACTGTGGAACTTGTAGACCCACAGTGCCGCCAGATCGCCCTTCTTTTGCTCGCCGCGATCGGGGTCGGCGGCCACCGCCGCGACCGCCGCATCCACGTCAGCCGCTTGCCGATCGTGGAGTTTCTTGTAGGTGCGGGCAAAACGCCTTGACTGCAGAACCGTCCACGTCATGGCCGGTCAGGTCGGGTCCGGGTGGCTGAGCGTGGGACAAACGGGGTGGCGTCCTCGGCTGGCTCGTTCAGCGACATCAGGCTTTCGGCGATGAAGGACGCGGGGAGATCGGGATTGTCCAGCGCGGCGCGACCGACCTTGGCCCAAAACTCGATTTGCCCTTGGAGGGTACGAAATTCCGCCTTCGCCGCGGATCGCGCGGCGTCGACCAGTGTTTCGTCGATACGGATGGATACGGTACTCATCATGGGTTGCCCTGGATTCAGTGTTCCTACAATTGTAGCAAGGCTGGCTCATCTGGAAGACGGCGGTGCACGGCAGTTGACCATCTGGCCGCAGTCATGGGGTCCGCGGCCAAAGGGAAGAACCCGTTCGTCCGTCCTGTTTTCCCGGATGACAAGATTTACAATGGGCGTTAGTGGGGAAAATCCTGGTTAAGAGGGTTGCCGGGAAGTTAGGGGAGCGCCGGGAAGAAGACGACCGCCGGGTCGCTTGTCCCTTCTCATGGCCTGCCCCTTCCCTGGGCCTGTCCCTCCCACCCGCTGGACCTTTTCGCCGTTCGGGGACCTGATGAAAAAAACCGTGATGACTAAAGACGCCGGCGCCGCCGAAAAGGCCTCGCCGTTCGCTGGTTACGTGGTCTGCATCGGCGCCTCCGCCGGCGGGCTGGATGCCCTGGAAAAGTTCTTCAAGGCCTGCCCGGCCGATCTCGGGGCGGCCTTCGTCGTGGTGCAGCATCTCTCGCCCGATCACAAGAGCATGATGAGCACCCTGCTGGCGCGCCACACCGCCATGCCGGTGACCATGGTCGAGGACGACCTGCCCATCGACGCCAATCAGGTCTATCTGATCCCCCCCGGGGCCATCATGCACGCCACCAAGGGGCATCTGCACCTGACGCCCAAGAATCCCCGCGGCCTGACCCTGCCCATCGATATCTTTTTCGCCTCCCTGGCGGATGTCTACCAGGGCCACGCGGTGGGGATCATCCTCTCCGGGACCGGCACCGACGGCACCCGGGGGGCGGTGGCCATCAACGCCGCCGGTGGCTTCCTCATGGCCCAGGAGCCCGAGTCGGCCAAGTTCGACGGCATGCCGCGCAGCGTCATCGCCACCGGCCTGGTGGATGCCATCCTCCCGGCGGAGGACATCCCGGCACGGCTGGTCGCGCACATCCGCAACCTACCCTACAAGGAGGCCGAGGCCCCGTTGCCGCGGCTGGTCCCCCATGCCACCCTGTCCACCGAGGAGGTCATGGCCGCCCTGCTGCGCCTGTTGCATCAGGTCGGTGGGATCGACTTCGCGGACTACAAGCCCACCACCATCATGCGGCGCATCGACCGGCGCATGCAGGTGCGCCACACCCCGGAGCTCTACCAGTACTTCGACCTGCTGGAGCACGATCGCAACGAGATCATCACCCTGCGCCGGGAGATGCTGATCTCGGTGACCAGCTTCTTCCGCGATCCCGAGACCTTCGCCCTGCTCGCCGAGCAGGTGGTCGGGCCGCTGGTGGCGGACAAACCGCCCGGCGAGACGATCCGGGTGTGGATTGCCGGGGTGGCGACCGGGGAGGAGGCCTACACGGTCGGCATGCTCTTCATCGAGGCCTTCGAGCGCGAGCGCCGCTGGCCCAACCTGAAGATCTTCGCCACCGATGTCGATCAGCAATGCGTCGAGACCGCCGGCGTCGGCCAATACCCCGAATCGGCCGCGGCGGAGCTGTCGCCGGAGCGTCTGGAGCGCTTCTTCGTCAAGAAGGACGACCGCTTCGTCATCAAGAACGAACTGCGCCAGTGCATCGTCTTCGCCCGCCATAATCTGCTCGCCGATCCCCCCTTCACCAAGATGGACCTGGTGGTCTGTCGCAATACCCTGATCTATTTCAACTCCGCCGCCCAGGAGTACGCCCTGCGCTCCCTGCAATACGCCATCCGCGAGGGGGGGGTGTTGTTGCTGGGTTCCAGCGAGTCGCTCTCGGCGATGACCGAGGGCTTGCAGACCCTCAACGCCAAGCACAAGCTGTTCCGGCGGGTCGGGCCCATGGCCCTGCCCTACCTCGAGCGCAAGCGGGGGGGCACCCAGGTTCCGCCGCTGCCGGGCAAGTCCCAGCCCCTGGCGAAGGCGCGGCGGCGACCGAGCGACGGCACCCTCGCCCAGGCCGGCATGAGCGCCCTGCTCGGGCACTATGCCCCGCCGGCGATCCTCGTGAATCAGGAGCATGAGGCGGTGCATCTCTTCGGCGAGGTGAATGCCTATCTCGCCCCGCGGGAGGGGGTGGCCAGCCTGGAGATCAATCGCCTGCTGCCCGAGTCCCTGACCCCGGTCGCCGCCGCCCTGCTCTACAAGGCGACGCGGGACCGTAGCCCCATCGTCTCCGATCTGCTGGACGTGACCTTGCCTAGCGGCGAGCGTCGCACCCTCCGCCTCGCCGCTCACCCGGTGCCGAGCGAGGGCGAGGAGCGGCTCACCTTGTTGTGTTTCGAGACCCCGCCCGTGCCCGACGACCGGGCGGGGGAGGCGCCGGTGGACGTGGACGCGGAGACCATGGCCCGGGTCGCGGTGCTGGAGCGGGAACTGGCGGCGACCCGCGAGAGCCTCCAGGCGACCATCGAGGAGCTGGAGACCGCCAACGAGGAGTTGCAGGCGACCAACGAGGAGCTGATGGCCTCCAACGAGGAACTGCAAAGCTCTAACGAGGAGCTGCAGTCCGTCAACGAGGAGATGAGCACGGTCAACGCCGAGTTTCAGGAAAAGATGCTGGTGCTCAACCGGCTCAACGCCGATCTCGACAGCATGGCCAAGGCGGCGGGGGTGGCGACCATCTTCCTCGACGCGGACCTGCACATCACCCGCTTCAGCCCGGACGCGACCCAGATCTTCAAGCTGCGCGAGACGGATATCGGCCGGCCCCTGGACGACATCGCCCACCCGTTGCGCTATCCCACCCTGATGGACGACCTGCGGCAGACCCTGCGCACCCAGCGCCTGGTCGAGACCGAGATCGCGACCCTGGACGACCAGCAGACCTATCTGCTGCGCATCCTGCCCTACCAGGTGCCCTCGACCCCCATCCATGGCGTGGTGGCGACCTTTGTCGACGTGACGGCCTTTCATGACGCCCGGCGCCTCCAGACCATCCTCGACGCCCTGCCCGAGCATGTCGCCGTCCTCGACCCCGCCGGGACCATCCTCATGGTCAACGCCGCCTGGCGACGCTTCGCCCAGGCCAACGGTGACCGGCAGCTCACCCACAGCGGGCCGGGCGTGAATTATCTGGCGGTGTGCCAAAGCGGACAGGAGGGTGAGGATGCGGATGCCAACCCCGCCTATCGCGGCCTGCGCGGCGTGCTTGAGGGCAGCCTGCCGTTCTTCTCCCTGGAGTATCCCTGCCATTCCCCGACCGAGGCGCGCTGGTTTGTCATGAATGTGGCGCCGGTCCATAGTCAGGACATCGGCGCCGTGGTCAGTCACGTCAACATCAGCGCCTGGCAGCGGGGCAGGGCCTCATGAGTCATTCCAAGGTCAATCTCGTCGCCTTGCGCGCCCGTGCCGAGCAGGCCATCGCCCGGGGGCAGGCCAGCCGGCCCAATGCTACGGTGGCCGTAGACCAGGGTGATGTCACCCGTCTGGTGGAAGAGTTGTGCGTCTACCAGGCCGAGCTGGAAATCCAGAACGAGGAGCTGGTCCAGGCCCAGGTCAGGATCGCCGGGGCCCTAGAGCGCTATCGTCTGTTGTTTGAGCATCTGCCACTGCCGGCGCTGGTCGTCGACGGGCTGGGATTTATTGTCGAGGCCAACCGCCAGACTGCCGACCTCCTGGGTCTGAGCCGGCATCGTTCGCTGCGGGGGGGATCGGTCTTCCAGCTCTTCGATTTCGATAGCCGCGCCCGGTTGCGCCCGGTCGTGCAGCGGCGGGAAAAGCCCCCGTCGGGCGCATTGAACTTTCTTGGCTTGCAAGTGGCCGCCGACCGGACCCTGCCCTGCGACGTCCATGTCATGCAGCTCCGGGCGGCGTCCAAGCTGGAGGAGAACAGCCTCCTGGTGCTGGTGGATCGCAGCGCCGACCTGGCCCTTCGCGAGAGCGAGCATGCCTGGCGCAGCCTCGCCGACAGCAGCGACGCCCTGATCCGTATCGCCGATCGGGATCTGCGCTGCCTCTATGTCAATCGGGCCTGGCGGGAGTTGACGGGGTGGGCGCCGGAGGCGGGCGCTGGCGGCGATTGGAGCGCGCATATCCACCCGGAGGAACAGGCGCGCTGTCGGGATGAGATTGCCCGGCGGTGCTCGGATCGCGAGCCTTTCAGCCTGGATTACCGGCTGCGGCGCGGCGATGGCGACTATCGTTGGGTCCGGGACCTGGCCACGCCCCGTCACGATAGCGCTGGACGGTTCCTCGGCTATATCCATCAATGTCTGGATATCACCGACCGGGTTGAGGCGTCCCCGCTGGTGAAGGACTGACGTCCACCGGGGCGCGGGACCGAGAGACTAGGCATGGGATCATGATCAGTTACGCGGGCATTGCCGTGTTCATCGGGGCGGGATTGGGCGCCCTCCTGCGCTGGGCGCTCGGCACTCGGCTCAATCACCTCTTACCCAATTTGCCCCTTGGCACCCTGGCCGCCAATCTGCTCGGCGGACTGCTGATCGGTTTCGTCCTGGCCTGGCTGGGGCGCCACCCCGGGCTGCCGCCGGAACTGCGCCTGTTCCTGGTCACCGGCTTTCTCGGCGGGCTCACCACCTTTTCCACCTTCTCCGCCGAGGTGGTCAGCCTGCTGGCCCGCGGCGATTATCTTTGGGGCCTGGGGACCGCCGCCGCCCATCTCCTTGGTTCTCTGACCCTGACGGCGCTCGGCATGGCCCTGGCGCACCTGCTGCTGGCCTTCCTGGGGCGGCCATGAATCGGTCGCCCATTCAATGAGACCACCCTCCATGACTGGCTGCTATCTGAAGTTCTACGTGGCGGAGAACCGCCGCCATCATCACCTTCTGGTCTACGAGTGGCTTTTGCAGGAGGCGCAGAGGCTCGGGCTGCATGGCGGCTCCGCCGTTCGCGCCCTGGCCGGTTTCGGTCGTCACGGGCGCCTGCATGAGGAGCGCTTCTTTGAGTTGCAGGGCGACCTGCCGGTGGAGGTTGGTTTCGTCGTCACCGCCGCTGAGGCCGACTGCTTCCTGGCCCATATTGCCCGGGAGAATCTCAACCTCTTCTACCTTCGGGTGCCGGTGGCATGCGGTTTCACCGGGGACGGTCCCGCCGGGGATGCCTCATGAGCGGCGGTCGCGGGCGTTAAGTCTTAGATAACAGGGGATCGCCGCTGATCGCCGTGGGGGGTGAAGCTTGGAACACCCGAAGCTGAAACCCGAAACCCGAAACCTGAAACCTGAAACCTGAAACCTGAAA
>SACH01000310.1 GCA_009928645.1 Gammaproteobacteria bacterium
CAGCCCCGCCATCAGCAGCAGCCGTAGCACCGCCAGGGCCAGATTGAGGTCGGGGGGGACGAGGACGAGACGCAGCTCCTGGCCCATCTGGACCGGTCCCTGCCAGTGGAGCTGAACCTGATTCCAGCGCCAATCCGGCAGACCCGGTCCGGTCTGGGTCAGGGCGTCCGGATCCATACGCTTGAGGTCGGCGCCGGGCGCACCGGACTTACCTTCCAACCCGCCGCCGCGGGACTCCAGTCGTGAGAGCGCCTTGCCACGGGAGGCCAGGGACTGCCCCGCGCCCGGCGCTGGCGGGGCGGCCGGGGCCAGGCGCGGGTCCTGATCGCCATAGGCCTCCGCCTCCAGGGGCAGCATGCCTCCCTCCCCGACCAGGTCCGCCTTCAGGGCCTTGCCGGGCGTCGGCTGAGCCAGGTAGGGATGTTCGAGCTGAGGATAGAGACCCAGGCGCAACTGCCCGGCCAGGAAGGGGATGGCGATGAGCGCCAGGACCAGGATGGAGCCCAGGCGAAAGGCCCTGACCCAGCGCGCCAGGCCACTCTGCGCCGGCAGGACCCGGCCGAGGGCGATGGCGGCCAGCAGGCTCAACCAGACATACCGGGGCGCCTCGGCCTCCTGCCAGGTCAGGACCAGGGCCACCAAGGCCAGGGCGGCGGCCCACCAGCCAAAGAGTCGGCCCACGGCCAGGGTGATGACCAGGACCAGGAAGAAGTCCAGCAGGGTCCAGGCCACCAGCCAGCTGCCCGGCGCCCGATCCACCCCCAGGGCGGCCAGGAGGCGCCAGCCGGGGGGCAGATTGAGGTCGGCGCTGACCTGGCTGAAATCCCGGGCCCAGCCGGTGGCGGAGAGGCGGGTGGTCCGGGGCAGCCGACTGTCGGCATTCAGGTCGAGTTGGCCGCGGCGCACCTCGACCCCGGCGGCACCACGGGCCTGGTCGAGGGTGATCGACTGAGGCTCGCCATCCAGGACCACCCGTCCCAGGTCCATGCCGGGACCGGCGTCGAGGCGCCAGCCCGCCGTCAGGGAACCGGTGATGCGGTCACGCACGCTGAAGCCCTGGCCGTCGAAATCCAGCCAGAGGCGACGCTGGAGGCGCAACTGGTCCGGCTCCGGTTGCGGATCACCGCGGCGGATGACGTCCAGATGCAGCGTCACGCCAGAGGTCAGGCGATAGGCGGGCAGGGACTGCCAGTCCGCCGGTAACTCGGTCTGGCGTGGATCCAGGGCCGGCGCGCCCCGGGGCTCGGTCAGCCGCACGGCGGTATTGGCCTGGTAGACCCAGAGTTCCTCCGCCGGCCAGGGCTCCGGCAGGTCCGGGAAGGGAAAGGCCGTCGCCTCTTGCGGATAGCGGGCCTGAAGGCTCAGCTCCCAACGACCGGGCCGGGCCTGGAGCACCAGACGACCATCCGCCTCCAGCCGCGCTGGCAGCGGGCTGACGAGGGCCATGGGGATGACCCCGGCCGGCAGGGTCGCGGGCAGGCTGATCTCCCGGGGCCGCCCGGCGACCTCCAATACGATTCGCGTGGTCAGGCGCAGCGGCACGCCCTCCTCCAGGCGACGGAAAACCTGGAGGTGGAACTGGTCCTCCGGGGCGGCGACGCTGGCCGGGGCCGGCGCCGGGGCCTGGTCGGAGAGCCAGACCTGGCCCTGTTCGTTGAGGACCGGAAACGGCAGGTCCCGACCCGCCACGCGCATGGCCAGCAACGCCACCTGGGGCGGCAAGGTCAAGGCGGGAGGCAGGCGCTCCCAGCGAAAGCGCCCCGCAAGGCGGTAATGGCCCGCCGGCAGCCAGACCACCGGCTGATTGCCACGGCTCACGACCGGCAACGGCTGGTCCCCGCCACTGACCCGCACCTCCTGGGGCCAGGTCTCACCATCCCCGGGCAAGGGGACGGGGATGGGGCGGGTCGCGAAGACCCTGACGTCGAGACCGAACCGTCCCCCGGTAGTGTCCAGTTCCAGCTCCAGCCTGACCGGCCAGGCGCAGGGCCTGTCCTGATTGTCGCCCTCCAGCCGGGGACAGCTATGGGTGGGTTCGTCCCACAGGACCCAGTCCGTCCAGTCCGCCAAGGGCGGGGGCACCTGTGCGTTGGGCAGCGGGCTGGCCTGGCCCACTCCGAAGAGGATGAGTCCGGCCAGTAATAACAGTACGACCAGCAACGGCAGCCGTAGCCGCAGCGGCAGCCGCAACGGCGGAAACAGGCGGGTCAGCAAGGTCCTCGGCCGGCAACGCAGGGACGGACGGACCATGGGTGGTCTCCATCAGCGGGATGATGGGATAAGTGTAGTCGGGATCAGAGAGGCCGCCGCGATCACCGCCTGCCCCAAGGCCAGGCCACCGTCATTGGCGGGGACCTGACGATGGCTGAGAACCTGCATCCCGCGGTTGCGCAACTCCCGGGCCAGGGCCTCGAACAGGGTCTTGTTCTGCATGACCCCGCCGGAAAGGGCCACCGTGTCCAGACCACGCGCCTGCGCCAGGCGCACCGCTAGTTCGGCGGTGGCCCGCGCCAAGCCAAGATGAAAGCGGGCGGCGATGGCCCCCAGGGCCCGCTCATAGATATCGTGATCCGCATCGCCCCGGTCCCGTTCCTGGACCACCGGCCCCATGCTCCCCCGGGCATGCTTCAGATGCTGCAGACCCGCAGCCCTTATTAGCCGCTCCTGGATGACCTGACCTGTATCCCTATGGTCCTGATCATGGAGGATCTGGCCCGTACCCTCTTGGTCCCGATCCTGACTGACCTGGCCTCCGCCCTCCAGGGACAAAGCCAAGGGAACGTTGGCCAGATCCTCCAGCAGGCGGCGCCAGAAAGGGGCCGGGTCGAGCAGACAGCGCCCCTCGGTCTCGACCAGACCAAAGTGGTAGGTCTCCCCGGCGGCCAGGGCCCGGGCGCCCGCGGTCACCGCCAGGGACTCGAGCTCGATGGCGGCCTGGCCCTCATAGGCGATGCCATCACGGCACAGCCC
>SACH01000010.1 GCA_009928645.1 Gammaproteobacteria bacterium
GGGAAGCGCGGCCCAAGGGCGGGGAGGGTGGTGAGGCGGCGTGAGCCGGCGCGGCGGGGGGGGCTGGAAATTGGCCGTGAAGTGGGTGGTAAGGGCGATCAGCCAGGTGGCGTGCGGGGTGGGCACGCGACCTGGCGATGGTGGGGCCGTGCGGCTTGCGACCTCCGGCGGAGAGGGCGAGGGGTGGCCGGGTTAGGCGATGGCGCTGAGTCCACCTGAGCCGGCGCGTCAGCGCGGGCTGGCTACGGGCGGTGAAGTGGGCGGGGTGGGCGATGAGCCAGGTGGCGTGCGTCGTTAGCACGCGACCTGGCGAACCGGAGGAGGTGAGGGTGGCGACTCGGCGCTGATGGCTCGGGTCAGGGGGGGCGCCGCTCAGGGGCGCTCGACCGCACGCCTATTGCATCTGAAAGACAGCTTCGAGGGTCCGCGCTTCGAGGAGGCGTTCGGCCCAGAGGGCTAACTGGTCCGGGGTGGCGTGTTGCAAGCGCTGACGGTGCTCCTCGCCGAGCGGACCAAAGCGCCGGGTGAGTTGGCGCTCGACAAGGCTGGCCATCCCCACCTCGATGCCTTCCTCCCGAGCGGCGCGCAGTTCGCTGCGTTCATCGCGCAGGGCGCGTTCCCGGACGAAGGCCAGGCGGCGGGTTTCCTCGTCGGCGCTGAGGTCGCGGATGCGTTGCAGGGCCTGTTGCACGGGCGGATAGTCGATCTGTTCCATACGGCGTTCCTCCTGCCAGTGTTCGAGAAAGGCGACCCAGGCGGCCAGGGCCGGATTGCCCGCGCCCAGGCGGTCGGCCTTGGGTAGCTCTATCAAGTTCAATTGTAGTTCGTCGCCCAGTTTCAAGGCGGGCTGGGTGCGGTCACGCAGCTCGAAACACCAGATGGCCTGGCCCTGCTGTTCTAAGGCGCTGAAAAGCTCAAAGTCCAGCAGGTGAATACCGATGACCGGCTTGAGTTGTTCGTAGTCATCGCCGCCATCCAGTTGCTGGGACAGGGTGCGGGCCAGGTAATAGGCGCTGCGGGCGCTCCAGGCACGGTAGCGGCGGACCTGCATTTCGATGTTGTAGCGCCGGCTCTGTTCGTCCTGGGCGAGGAGATCAAGGACGATGTACTTGCCCGACAACTCCTCGGGGGCGATACGGGGGTTGAGGACCTCCAGCACCGTTACGGGCGGTTCAGTACTGCGCACGGCGTTGATCAGGGCCGCGAGCAGGGTGGGCGCATCGGCGAAGAGTCTTTTGAAGACGAAATCGTTCTTGGGATCGAGGAGGTGCATGGGGGGTCCCGGTCAGTCGTGGTCGACATTGTAGGGAATTCTGGTGAGAGGGGTAGGGGGGTGGGCGCGGAGTTAGGTTGAGCCGGTTGATGGTGGGGTCGGTCTTGTACGGGCGCCGATGACGGGAAGGGAGCGGCAGAGCTAGGTAT
Organism: Gammaproteobacteria bacterium; assembly: GCA_009928645.1. GTDB lineage: Bacteria > Pseudomonadota > Gammaproteobacteria > Chromatiales > Chromatiaceae > M0108. Next base: position 1,423 of record SACH01000010.1, read on the forward strand.
GGAGCGGTGAGGACAAGGGGGTGGCCGGTTTTGGTGAAGGCGCTGAGTCCACATGAGCCGGCGCGTCAGCGCGGGCTGGTAATTGGGCGGTCAAGCTGGTGGTAAGGTTGATGAGCCAGGTGGCGTGCGTTGTGGGCACGCGACCTGGCGACGAGGGGGCGGTGAAGGTGATGTCCTCTGGGGGAGCTGTCGAGGATGTGGCTGGTGTTGGCCCGGTCGCTGGTCCAGCGGCTGGGGTCTTGACCGCGGGGCGGAGGGGGTGCGGCGGTCTTGCGTTTGCCGGGTCACCATGGTTTGCTTAGGGCTCGTCACGCCTTGAGGACCTGTTTGCCATGGGCATGCCCAACGCTGAATCCTTACCGCTGGAAGAGCGCATCCTCGCCCGCCTGCGCCAGTTCCCCCCGGAACGTCAGGCGGAAGTGCTGGACTTCGTCGAGTTTCTGGACCAGCGGCGCCAGGCGACGGCGGGGTTACGCCCCATCGGTCTTGGTGCCGGCGACTTTGCGGTGCCGGACGACTTCGACGCCCCACTGCCAGATGAGACCCTGCGGTTGTTCGAGTCATGAGGTTCCTGCTCGATACCCATGTCTTTCTCTGGTACCTAACGGGGGCCAAGGCCCTCAAGCCACGGACGCGGGAACTGCTGCGTGATCCGCGCCATCAGGTGTTCGTCAGCCCGGTCTCCCTCTGGGAAGCCTTGGTGAAGCACCACCTGAGCAAGTTGGACTTACCCGAAAACCCGGGGGCGTATCTGTCCCGGCAGCGGGCACGGCATGGCCTGGCGTCATTGGCGCTGGATGAGGGCAGCGTCCTGCATCTGCTGAACCTGCCGGACTTGAATCGTGATCCCTTCGATCGGTTGCTGATTTGTCAGGCGCTCCACCATGGACTGGTCCTGGTGACGGTCGATGCCCAGATACGGGACTATCCGGTGGAGACGCTGGCTGGCTAGGGGGGTGGGGGAGGCCCATGTCCAGGGGGGAGGGGATGAGGGGGCGGTGAGGATGATGACTGAGCGCTGCCGGCTGGGAAAGGGCGGGCGACGGGGAGGTGGTGAAGTTGTTAACCGGCGCCGCGAGAGCGGGGCCGTTCTCCCCCGGGCGATGATGACTGAGTAAGCGTGGCAGAGCCAGGTGGCGTGCGAGGTTGGCACGCGACCTGGCGACGAGGGGGGGTGAGGATTGCGACTCGGTGCTGATGGCTCGGGTCGGGGGTGCGGTGGAGCGTGGTTGCTTGGTGAGCGGAGAAGTCGATCGTCAGGGCGGCGGGGCGGACGGCGAGGCTGAGGTGGCCGACTTCATTGGTCACCACGCAGTTCATATCCATCAGAGTCCCTGACGCCTTGGGACTCTTACCACCCCGAAGGGGTGAGGTAACATCCGAAGCGCCCCGCCTCCTTAGGAAAGGGGTATGAGTAGCTGGCGCGAGCGGGGTGAGCAGGTAAGGGACTGAATGCGGGGCGAGGGAACAAGATCAGTCGTTTATGGGGCGTGCCTTTGGCGGACTGAATCCGCTACACTTCGGGCTGGATGACGTCGGCATTGGAGAAACCTTGGCGATCACCCCAGCCGCGTAGCGGCGGGATAGCCACGCAAGCACAGCAGGAACCCAGCCGAAGGGATGGCACAGGTGCCCGATGGGGTCATCGTCTGTCCGGAGTGGCGTTACGCAGGAGTCGCCTCAGTGTTATCAACGGTTGAACAGAAAAGGCTGCAACTTTCCCGGTCCACCGCGGCGAGCAAAAAGGCCCAGTTCGGCCAGTTTCTCACCCCGGCAAGCACTGCGGCCTTCATGGCGGGTCTGTTTGCGGATGGCACGGGGCCTTGCCGCTTGCTGGACGCGGGCGCCGGGATCGGTTCGCTATCGGCGGCCTTTTTGGAGCGCTGGCAAGCGGGTGGCTTGCATTTCTCACGGGTGGCCGTGGATGCCTTTGAACTGGATCAGGCGTTGATCGGCCATTTGGCGCAGACCTTGGATCGCTACGATCACCGGGGCGATTTCGTCAGCAAGGTCGTTGCGGAAGATTTTATCCATACGGCGGTGGAGTCGCTGTCCGGCAATCTGTTCGCGCCACCGCTAACACCTTATACCCACGCGATCCTCAATCCGCCGTACAAGAAAATCAACAGCCAGTCCGCCCATCGGCTGGCCCTGCGCCGGATCGGGATCGAAACGGTCAATCTGTATTCGGCCTTCGTCGCCCTGGCCGTGGCCCTGGCCGCGCCGGGGGGGCAGATCGTGGCGATCATCCCGCGCAGTTTCTGTAACGGCCCCTACTATCGCCCGTTCCGTGATTTCATCCTGGAGCGGGCGGCGATCCGCCACCTGCATCTGTTCACCTCGCGTAGCAAGGCGTTCAAGGATGATGCGGTGCTTCAGGAGAACGTCATCATTCGCCTGGAACGGGGGGGCCAGCCGGGGCCGGTGCGGGTGTCGACCTCCACCGACGATACCTTCGCCGACCTGGTTACCCATGAGCATCCGTTCGCGCGGATTGTGTTCCCGGACGATCCCGAGCGCGTCATCTTCATCCCCACCTCGGCGGAGATCGGCCTTACCGAGCAGTTGCCGGCGATCAGTGCCACCCTGGCGGACCTGGGGCTTCAGGTCTCCACTGGGCCGGTGGTGGATTTTCGGCTGAAGGCGCACTTGCGCGCCCTGCCGGGGCCAGGGACCGTGCCCTTGCTCTATCCTGGCCATTTCGTGGGACAACGCACCCTCTGGCCCAACCCGGCCCTGAAAAAACCCCAGGCCATCGAGCACCACGCCACGACCGAAAAGTGGTTATTTCCGCTGGGCTGTTATTGCGTCGTCCGGCGCTTCTCCTCCAAGGAAGAGAAACGGCGCCTGGTGGCCAGCGTGGTCGAACCGGCCACCTTCGGTGCCGTGCCCTGGCTGGGCTTTGAAAACCACCTCAACGTCTTTCATGCGCACAAGCAGGGCCTGCCGGAGCCCTTGGCCCAGGGGCTGGCGCTGTTTCTGAACAGCACCGCGGTCGATGAGCATTTCCGGCGCTTCAATGGCCATACCCAGGTCAACGCTACCGACCTCAAGTGGATGAAATACCCCAGCCGGGAGGCACTCATCCAGCTTGGCGAGTGGGCCATGCGGCAAGGACCCCTCAGCCAGGACCAGATCGACGCTCGACTCTTGACCCTGGCCGCATGAACGACCCCACCGACCCCATCGAGGCGGCCCGGCGGATCATCGTCAGCCTGGGTCTACCCCGTGGACAGCGGAACGAGCGTACCGCCCTCTGCCTGCTGGCCCTGCTGAACCTCAGGCCCGGCACGTCCTGGGCCGATGCGGAAAACCCCTTGCTTGGCATCACCCCGATCATGGACTGGGTTCGGGAACACTACGGCAAAGACTACGCGCCCAATACCCGGGAGACCTTCCGCCGCTACTCCATGCATCAGTTACGGGATGCGGGCATGGTGCGGTACAACCCCGACCAGCCTGACCGCCCGGTGAACAGCCCCAAGGCGGTCTATCAGATCGAACCCGCCGCCCTGGCGCTGCTGCGTAGCTTCGACACCCCCGCATGGGATGTCCGCCTGGCCGCCTATCTGGGCCAGCGGGAAACCCTGGTGGCCCGCTATGCCCAGGAACGGCAGCGGGTGCGTATTCCGGTCGCGGTGGCGCCCGAGCAGCGCATCAGCCTCAGCCCCGGCGAGCACAGTGGGCTGATCCGAGCCATTATCGAGGACTTCGCCCCGCGCTTCGCGCCGGGGAGCGTGCTGGTGTATGCCGGCGACACTGGCGATAAGTGGGGCTATTTCGATGCCGACCTGTTGGCCAGGTTGGGGGGCGTGGTGGATGCCCACGGCAAGATGCCCGACGTGGTGCTGCACTGGGCAGCGAAAAACTGGTTGCTGCTGGTGGAGGCGGTGACCAGTCACGGACCGGTGGATGGCAAGCGTCATGGCGAGTTGGCCACCCTGTTTGCCGGTTGTAACGCGGGTTTGGTCTATGTGACGGCATTCCCCAATCGCACGGTGATGGCGCGCTACCTGGTGGACATCGCCTGGGAAACGGAGGTGTGGGTGGCTGATGCGCCGTCACATCTGATCCATTTCAATGGGGAGCGGTTTTTGGGGCCTTACCAGGGGTCGTGATGCGGCAGTAGCGGCGGCCCATGGCTGGGAGGACTACAGCCCGGAGATGTCCGATGAGGTGATGTTCACTTAAGCCCCTGACCAGGGATTGACGACGACCAGTCCGTCGATCGCGACAAAATCACGCCTGATCGTCCCACTGCGGGGGCATGCGGGGCAGGCTGCGCGCCGGCAGGGGCGCGTCCATGGCTACCCCACGGAAGCGCTGGACCAGGCGCTGACCTAGGGGTGTCGGCGGCTGGGGTTGGGTCAAGACCTGGCGGAGGATGCCACGGGCCTCCTCCATGGAACGTCTGTGCCGGGCGGCCAGGTTGCGCAAGGTGGCTTGCAGGTCGTCATCCAGGTCGGGAATGATCAAGGTGGTTATGGCTGTCCCCTTCGTGCTAGTGCCTGGGAGAGATTGTAAGCAATCAGGGGATGATGGGTTAGACGCAATACCGTTCAATGGGCTTGCGAAAACCGTTGCCAACTATCAGGCTAGATTTCATGAAATCCTAACCTGATCAGGGGGCTACGGTGATTGACTTGCACCAGGAAACAGCGGGGGTCGCGTCTTGGCCAACGGTCGAGCGACTCCGGGCCTTGCAACGCATCATCCCGCGTGCGCGCATTGACGCCGTGTTGGCGGAAACGGGCCATGATCGTACGCGGTGCCGACGGTTGCCGGGATGGTTCATGGTGTGGTTCCTGATCGCACTCGGGCTGTGCTGTCGCGATGCTTATCGTCAGTTGTTCCGCTGGTTGCAACCCTTTCATCCTGGCGGCATCCCGGAACGTTCGACGCTGTGTGAAGCCCGTCGACGCCTGGGGGTGACACCCCTGCGCCGGTTGGCCGCTCAGGTGATTGAATTGCTGGGTCGTCCCGAGACGCCCGGTGCGTTCTACCGGGGCCTGCGCCTGATGGCCCTGGACGGCTTTGTGCTGAATCTGGCCGATACGCCCGCCAACGAGCGAGCGTTTGGGCGTCCGGGCAGTGGTCGTGCCCCCGGCGCCTTTCCCCAGGCCCGCGTGTTGGCGCTCTGCGAGATCGGTAGCCATGTCTTCTGGCGCTGGCTCATCAAACCGTTGCGGTGGGCGGAAATCCGCATGGCGCCGTCTCTGCTCCGGTTCCTGGAAGCGGACATGCTGGTGCTGTGGGATCGGCATTTCCTCAGCTATACGACGGTGGCGGGGGTGCGTCAGCGTCAGGCGCAGCTGCTGGCCCGCATCACCTCGAATCGGATCTTCGTCCCCATCGAGCGTTTGTCCGATGGCTCGTTCCTGGCCAAACTGTATCCGTCCACCGCCGATCGACGCCATGATCGCCACGGCGTCCTGGTGCGCCTCATCGAATACACGCTCGACGACCCGATCCGCACCGGTCATGGCGAACGCCATCGGTTGCTGACCACCTTGCTCGACCCGCAGCTGGATCCGGCCTTGACCTTGGTTGGCCTGTACCATGAGCGCTGGGAACAAGAACTGACGATCGACGAACTGAAGACCCATCAGTGCGAGCGCCCGGTGCTGCGTAGTCAAACCCCAGCGGGCGTCGTGCAAGAAATCTACGGCCTGATGCTCGCGCATTATTTGGTCCGCGTGTTGATACAGGAGGCGGCGGCAACCCAGCAGATCGACCCCCAACAGATCTCGTTCACCGCGGCCATCAAGATCCTCCGTTGCCGTTTGCCTGAGTGCTCGCCCAACCCAGATGAAGCGGAGCGTTGGTATCAACGACTCGTACAGGAAGTCGCCGAGGAAATCCTGCCGCCACGCCGTAACCGGATCAACCCCCGCGTCATCAAACAAAAAATGAGCAAATGGCCCAAAAAACGACTACACCATCGCCATCCGCCTCAACCGACGAAACGCTTCGAGGAGAGCATTGTTATGTGCCATTGAACGGTATTGGGGTTAGACGGGCGATGAGCGATGAACGTGCTGGGCAGGGCGATGAGCCGGACGGGCTCGCGGGGGTGGTCAACCGCGTGAGTGCCTGTTGGGCGAGGGTGGCGCGAGGAGGGTTGCCTTCGTTGGTCACCACGAAACTAAGGTCCTCCAGCGACCCTAACGCCCTGGGACTCCTACCTCCTTGAGAGGCCAGGGGTACATCCGAACGCCCCCCGCCTCTTGGGGAAAGCGGTATGAGTAGCTGGCGCGAGCGAGTGGGGTCAGGGGGTGTGGAGGTGATGGTCTGGCAAGGATTCACTAGCGGCGGGCAGTTATCATGATTTGCCAAAGGGTTTGTTGGTCGGCGATCATGCCATGAATAACGCGGGTTACCAGGAGGGCGCATGGCAAAAAGATCCACGCAATCGGACGGACCCCAATTCGTCCAGTACTTCGGCCCCCTGTTGGATGCCCTGCGGACCTTGGGTGGTTCCGCGTCGCCGGGTGAGGTCGTCGGGCAAATTGCTCAAGACCTGGCACTCCCGGATGAGATGCAGAATGATGTGACGCCTTCTGGTGTGCCGCGCTTCGCTAACCGGGTCGCCTGGGCCAGGTTCTACCTGTATCGAGAAGGTCTGGTAGGTGCTTCGCAGCGGGGCATCTGGAACCTGACCGAAAAAGGCCAGGCCACGCACCTGACCGCCGCATCGGCGCGGGTCCTGTTTCAGAAATGGTCCAAAGTCTTTGCCGACGAGCGCAAGCGGAGCAAGGAAGATCAGCCTTCAGTTGATATGCCTGATACCCCGCCACCGGAGAATGATGTCGCGCCCACGGCGGGGTATCGTGAGCAACTGCTTGCCTTGCTGCTGAATCTCCCTCCCGCAGGGTTCGAGCGACTCTCGCAGCGCCTGTTGCGTGAGGCGGGTTTCGTCCAGGTCGCCGTCACGGGCCGCTCGGGCGATGGGGGCATTGATGGCTATGGCACCCTTCAGGTCAATCCCCTGGTCAGTTTCAAAGTGCTGTTTCAATGCAAGCGCTATCAAAACGCGGTGACCTCATCCCATGTCCGCGACTTCCGGGGCGCCATGCAGGGGCGTGCCGACAAGGGCATCATCCTGACGACGGGCACCTTTACGGCGGACGCCCAGCGTGAGGCCAGCCGCGATGGGGTGCCACCCATTGAACTGGTCGATGGCCAGAAACTCCTCGACCTTTTCGTCACGTATCAACTGGGCCTCAAGCCGGTGGCCAGTTACGAGCTTGACCCTGCCTTCTTTGATCCCTTCCGTGAGACAACCACTTAGGATTTCCCTGGAGGAACAGGGGACCATCAGACTACCTTGGCCGCGCACTGTTCCTGGCAGACCGCCCAAGCAGCCGCCAGCCGGCTGGCCCAGGCGGCCGCCTTGACCGCGCGCGCCTACCAGCCTGGCGAGGGGCAACTGGAGAATCTGCTCACGACCCGGCGCCTGGCGAACGAGGTGGCCCTCGGCGCCCGGCTGAGTCAGCTTGAGGCCCTGGAGGCGCACTATCTGCTGCGGCTGGATGCCCATCGGCTGTGGGATTTTGCGCCGGGGACGTAAGAGGGAAGGGGTGGGGGCCAACTGCCAGGGGCGAGCCACCCGGGGGATGTCGCGGTCGCTGGCGGCTGGGAGAGGGTGGGCGTCGGGGGTAGACAGTGAGGAGGCCGCTCTCCGGCGCCGTGTCAGCGGGGCCGGTCTTCTGGGCGCGGCTTGTGGAGGGGCTCAGCGCTCCTCCGCCCGCTGGCAGATCGCCCGGGTCATGCCGGAGAAGATCACCTGATGGAAGGGCTCCATGGCCAGCCAGTACATCAGGCCCCAGACACCGGCGGGATGCCAGTAGGCGGTGGCGGTGAGTTGGGTGCCGCCGGACGCCAGAGGTTCCAGTTCGAACTCCAGGATGCCGGCCCCCGGGGCGCGCATGCCAAAGATCATCGTCAGGCGCCGCTCCGGTTCCACCCCGACCACCTCCCAGGAGTCGATGCGGTCACCCACCCGGACCTCAGTCGGGTGGCGGCGGCCCCGGGCCAGGCCGCGGCCCCCCGCCAGCCAGTCGAGGGTCTCACGGACGGACCAGAGGGTATTCAGATAGTAGTAACGGTTGTCCCCGCCGATGGCCGCCACCACCGCCCAGACATCGGCGGGGGCGGCCCGGGTGACGGCGCTGCCGCCGGCGCGCTTGGCGTAATAGGCGTAGTCGATGCGACCCTGGCGCATGTTGAAGGCTCCCTCGGTCCAGCGGGCCAGGACCTGTTGTTCACGCTCCGCGGCGAAGGCGGCCGCGACGGCTTCCCGGAAGTTCAGCAGCCGCTGGGGGACCAGTCGCCGCAGTTCTTGGGGGTGGGCGTAGAAGTCGTGCTTGAGGCCCTCGATCAGGGCCCGAGCGATGTTGGTCGGGACGGCGGTGACGAAGCGCAGCCAGTAGGCGGAGAACTTGGGCGTCAGCACCGGCAGGGCGATGATGCGCGGGGGTTGGCGGCCCGCCGCTTCGGCGAGGATGCGCATCATCCCGGCGTAGGTGAGGATCTCGGGGCCGGCGGCGTCGAGGATGGTGTTGGCGGTCTCCGGTAGGCCGGGGGCGATCACCAGATATTCCAGCAAGTTGTCGAGGGCGATGGGGGGCGATTTGGCCGTGACCCAGCGGGGGGTGACCATCACCGGCAGGTGGTAGACCAGGTCGCGCATCACCTCGAAGGCTGCCGATCCCGGACCGACGATGATGCCGGCGCGGATCTCGGTGACCGGCACCGACCCTTGGCGCAGCACGTCCCCGGTGTCCCGCCGGGAGACGATATGCTCGCTGTCCGCGTCCTCCGGCACCAGTCCGCCGAGGTAGCAGATGCGCTCTACACCCGCCGCCGCCGCCGCCCGAGCGAAATGGGCCGCCGCCTCCAGGTCCAGGCGGCCAAAGGCCTTGCCTGCCCCCATGGAATGCACCAGGTAGTAGGCGATGCTGACCCCGGCCAGGGCCGCCGGCAGGGTCGCCGGGTCCAGGGCATCCGCGCCGACGATCTCCACCCCGGACCAGCCCCGCGCCGCCAGGGCCTTGGGTTGACGGGACGAGACCCGCACCCGCGCCCCGGCGCCGAGCAGGCGCGGAACCAGATAGGTGCCGATATAGCCACTGGCGCCGAAGACGAGCCGCAGTCGGGAGTCCCCGGACAAGGGTCCGGTCGGCACGGCTGTGGCAGGGTTAGCCAGGGCAGAAGGGGGCTGGCTTGGCCCTGCCTCCACCGCGGCGGACCTTGCCTGGTGGGCGCTAAAAGGTGGTGCCATCGCAACCTCCTGGGCAACCGGGTTAGCGTCGGGGATAGATGCAGCCATATTCAGGGGGTCCATTGGGGATCATGCCCGTGGGGCAGGGCACTTGCTGAGGTACTTGCTGGGGCGGTTGCCGGGTGGGCGGGGCCTTGACTGCGGCTGGCGTAGGCTTTGCCCGCGGGGGAGGCGCCGGGGTCTTGGCACTTGCCCGGCGGGCCTGCTCCTGTTCGTATTGCCGCTGGAGATAGTCCTGTTGGGTCCAGGCGCGCATATCGTCAACGCAGCGGGAGGAGTAGCAGGTCACTTCACCGCCGGGTGTCTGTACCGAGGTGGCGCATCCGACCAAGGCCATCCCCGCCAGCGCCAGCGACAGCGGGATCAGGTTTGCGGGAGCGATGGGGGTCTTCATGGGTATACTTGATCCCTGGTGACGATTGGATAACGCGCCTGAAAGGTAAACGTGAAAGTTACCGCAAAGACTCTCATCGTCGGGAGGGCGGCGTGCCCCGACATGAAAGTTAGCGAGAAATTCACGGGAATTTCTTTAATTATCATTTAGCTGGCATGCCGCCTCATGACAATCAGTCCCGATGACGACACATACTCAGTTAGTCAGTTTGCCTTTCTGCCAGATCGCTCCATCAGACGCCGGGGCATTACTCTCTGGAAGCCATCAAAATGAAGGAGATTGAAGATGACTAAGGCCGTTGTCCTGCTGAGTGGCGGATTGGATTCTACCACTACCCTGGCCATCGCCAAGGCCGGGGGCTTCATGCCCTACGCCCTGTCCTTTCGCTATGGTCAGCGCCATGTAGTGGAGCTGGCGGCCGCCCAACGGGTGGCCAAAGCCCTGGGTGTCGCCGAACACGTCATCGTGGATATCGATCTGCGCCGCTTCGGTGGGTCCGCCCTGACGGCGGACATCCCGGTACCCAAGGGTCGACCCGCGGCGCATCTGGCGGAGGCGATCCCCATCACCTACGTCCCGGCGCGCAATACCGTCTTCCTCTCCTTTGCCCTCACCTGGGCGGAGGTCCTGGGCGCAAACGACATCTTCATCGGCGTCAATGCCCTGGACTACTCCGGTTACCCCGATTGCCGGCCGGAGTACATCGCTGCCTTCGAGCACCTGGCCAATCTCGCCACCGCGGCCGGGGTCGAGGGCCGCCAGCGGCTGAAGATCCACGCCCCCCTGATCGAACTCACCAAGGCCCAGATCATCCAGCGGGGTCGCGCCCTGGGGGTCGACTACGGGCTCACCAGCAGTTGCTACGATCCCGGACCTGATGGGGAGCCCTGCGGCCAATGCGATTCCTGCCAGTTGCGCGCCAAGGGCTTCCGTGAGGCTGGGGTATCGGACCCCCTGCTGGGGCGGCAGCTTGGGTGCTGATGTATTCACCAGGTCGCTCCAGGGTGTCCATCCTCATGAACACGACCAACAAGACGCGCGCCATGAGGGGCGCCAGATGACCGAACGACTCGACTTCCTGGCCGCCGTGCCCTTCGAGGCCGCCTGCCAGATTCCCATCCTGCCCGCGGGGCATCGCTCTCGCCGGCTCCATGGCCACGGCTTCCTGGCGCGGGTACGGGCGGCGCTGTCCCCAGGTTGGGCAGCCTTGCCGGGTGGCGAGTGTGGGGCCCTCACCGCGGCCCTGACCGCGGCCGTCACCCCCCTCGACTACCAGTATCTCAACGACTGTCTGCCGGTCCCCACCGATGAGAATCTGGCGCGCTGGCTACGCCGGCATCTGGAGGTCCCCGGCCTGGGGACCGTTGGCGTGCGCAGCACCCCTGACACCGGGGCAGAACTGGCGGCCAGCGACCACTGCCATCTCTGGCACCGCTTTCGCTTCGAGGCCGCCCACCGGCTGCCGCAGGTCCCCCTTGGCCATCCCTGCGGGCGCATGCATGGCCATGGCTTCGAGGTCATCCTCCATGCCGATCAGGAGCTGGCGGGTCAGGACATGGGGCTGGATTTCGACTATCTGGCCAGCCTCTGGGCGCCCCTGCAGGCGGAACTGCACCACGCCTGTCTCAATGACCTCGCCGGCTTGGAGAATCCGACCAGTGAGTTGCTGGCCTGCTGGATCTGGCGGCGGCTCAAGCCGGAGCAGCCCGCCCTGTCCTGGGTCAGCGTCTACGAGACCGCCACCGCCGGCTGCCATTTCGATGGGGTCCATTATCGGATCTGGAAGGAACTGCGTTTCGAGGCCGCCCTGCGCCTGACCTCCGCCCCGGAGGGCGATGGCCGCCGGCGCCTGCATGGCCACAGTTATCTGCTGCGGTTGCACCTGACCGCGCCCCTGGACCGGATCCTGGGCTGGACGGTGGACTACGGGGACGTCAAGGCCCTGTTCAATCCGGTCTACCAGCGGCTGGACCATCATAGGCTCGATGACTTGCCGGGGCTGGCGGCGGCCGACCCAGCCCACCTGGTCCGGTGGATTCGCGCCGAGGTGGTGGAGGCGCTGCCCCAACTGGATCGTATCGACCTGTTCGAGACCCCCGGTATCGGGGTCAGTCTGTGCTGGGGCGAGCTGGGGCCGGCCCTGCCCGCTTGAATCCCATGCGCTTAATCAGCGGTGGCCCCGCTGGGCGCCCGCGCTCAACCAAGTCCGCGTCGTTGATAATCCCTCCTCGACGTCCAAATCTTCAATTTCCCTGCTGCCTGGACAGCCTTGAGTAGCACAAGCCCCTGATGCTCCTGCTCCCACCCCCCTGATGGGGTCGGGTTGGGGAGAGGGGGCTGAACGAATACCCAGACGCCAGCCGCTGCGTCCCATGAGGCCAAAGCCCGAAGTGCCAGCCGTTTATCACGTCAAGGAGATCTTTTACAGCCTGCAAGGGGAGGGGGCCCGGACGGGCCGGGCGGCGGTGTTCTGCCGCTTCGCCGGCTGTAACCTCTGGTCCGGGCGGGAGCGGGACCGTGACCGGGCGCTCTGCGCCTTTTGCGATACCGACTTTCGCGGCACCGATGGAGAGGGGGGTGCCCGGTTCGCCGCCGCCGGGCAACTGGCGGACGCGATTACGGCCACTTGGGGGGGAGGATGTGGGCCGGGCATCCGGCCCTATGTCGTCCTCACCGGCGGTGAGCCCCTGCTGCAACTGGATGAGCCCCTGATTACCGCCCTGCATGACCGGGGCTTCGAGGTGGCGGTCGAGACCAATGGCACCCGGCCGGCCCCTCCGGGGCTGGACTGGGTCTGCGTCAGCCCCAAGGCCGGCGTCGAGTTGGTCCAGCGCGCCGGTGACGAACTGAAGCTGGTCTACCCCCAGCCCGGGGCCGCGCCGGAGGCATTTGCCGAGCTCGACTTCCGGCATTTCTTCCTCCAGCCCCTAGGCGGCCCCGACCAGATGGTTCATACCCGCCAGGCGGTAGCCTATTGTCTGGCCCACCCCCGGTGGCGGCTTAGCCTCCAGACCCACAAGCTGCTGGGAATTCCCTGAGGACCACCACCGCGGGCCGGATGAAGTCAAGTCTGCATCAATCCTGGGCCGGGGCCTGCTGTTCAGGTTCCATCAGAAGCAGCTCCTTGCGCGCTTCCTCTAACCGCTTGACTGCCCAGGCGCCGACCTTGAAATACCAGGGATGGTCGCTGGCCTTGAGGACATAGTCCTCGCTATCCGCCAGTTTGGCGATCAGGAACTCCCGCGGGCTACCCTCCCGGGGCTGGACCGTCAACCGCGCCACCGGGTTGTCCATCTGGTATTCCGGCTTGGCCTCGGTGCCCAGTACCTCCAGGTAATTGAGGTTGGCGGCGGCGCGGACCAGGTCGCCGGCCTTGACTTGGTCGATCTCGGTAGTCTCGCCCTCCAGCACCCAGCGGTCTGGGCCGGCCTGGCCGCCGCCCTCGTTCGAGCGGATATGGCCGCCGCTCTCGGTTTCAGGGTCCTGGCGGATATGGCCGCCGCCATTGGTTTGAGGGTCCTGGCTCAGTTGGTCGTTGCCCTCGGTCTTGGGCTCCTGGCCGCTACGCTCGCCCTCGTGGTCCTGGCCAACTTGGCCAGCAGCGGCAACCTCATTGCCCTCCTGGTCGCTGTTCCTGGCCTTGGTCTTTGTCAGAGCCATCCCGTTCAGGTTCAGCCCGGCGATCTGGTCCGAGGTGAGGGCGAAGAGCCCCTTGTCGGTCCAGTCGTTGGCCTTGGTCCCGGCCTGGTGGGCGACGTAGGCCACCTCGAAGACCGCCTCGCCCTGGCTGCCACGGGCGAACAGGCGCTTGAAGCCAGGCGAGTCGCCGAGGTAGAGCACCGCCAGTTCCTGGTCACCCTGGCGCAGGTTAATGCGGCGCTCGAACTGATCTGCCGCGACCCTGAAGCGGGTGAAGGCCTCGGGCGAGGTGGATACCGGCAGGCGGGTGCGTAGGCCCTGGAGGTCCTTGAGTAGGGCCGCGACCTGGGACGCGCTGGCGGGGAAGTCGAAGTGACCGGGCAGCCACCACTGGCCGTCCCGTTTGACCAGTTCCACCTGGGCGCCGGTGCCGTCCTGGATGCTCACCCGGTCCACGGCGGCGGGGTCGAAAGCGATCAGGGGGGCGTCGGGCTGCACGGCGCCGAAGCCACTGCCGCGCATGAACAGGAAGGCGGCCAGGGCGAGTTGCGCCAGGAGCAGGGCAGCGAGCAGCCCAAGGGTCTTGCCCATAATGGGCGGTGATTTGGTCGGCATCATAGGCGTCTGGGAAGTGCCGGAAGTCATCGGGGTCAGGGTTGTCGAGGGTGAGCCGGTTGCCGTCGGGGTCGGGTTCCGCGAGGACGAGCCGGCGACGATCGGCGTCGTATCCTGTGGAAATGAGCCGGGGGTCAGCGGGGGCGGTGACGTCATGCGGCCTTACCTCCTTCAGGGGATACCGGCAGGGCCAGGATCGCCTCCTGCCGCGCGCGGCGGCGAGCGCGGGCGCGCCGGTCCAGGACATAGACCAGGGCCAGGCCACCCAGGGACAGAGCATAGTTCAGGTATTCCCAGAACATCTGCGCCTCGCGGTCCAGGGGGGCGAGCATCCGCGAGTACTGGCCGCGACCCCGCAGGTTGAGCAGACCACGGTCCTCCAACATCCAGTCCACGGCGTTCTCCATCAGTTCCACCGGCTTGAGGTAGCGCGTCCCGGTCGCCTGGGCAGCGAGATCCAGGGCGGTGTCGGAGACGAAGGTCGAGGAGCCGATGAGGACGATCCGTGCCGAGGGCGGGGAGGTCTCGACCATGCCGGAGATGCGGGTCTGGGTTTCTTCTGGCTCATTGGCACCCGCCTCCTCCATCGGGTCGCTGCTCTCCCCGGCAGCCTGCCCGCTCGCCGGCCCCTCCTTGGCCTGGAGCAAGGGCGAGGGTTTGCCCTTGAAGAAGGAGGTGAAGCGACCCTCCACCGCCACCGCCAGCACCTCGGCCTGGCGCGCCTCGCCGGGGGCGAAACCCGTCTGGGGATAGCGCTGGAAGTCGGGCTGGATCTGCGGTGAGGCGGAGGTCCAGGATTCGTCGGAACTGCGGATGAGGCGGGACAGGGTGCGACCCTGGTTCTTGGCCTCGTCGATGGCCAGGGGCGCGACCCAGTTGAGGGTGAGCTGGCCCAGGCCGCTGGTGATGCCGGAACCGGGGTCGAGCTGGTCCCCGCGCACGTCAGGGAAGAAGGGGTAGGCCAGGGCCTGCACCTCCTGCACCGTGAAACCGCCAATGCGCCGCTCCACCGGGATGGGGAAGGGGGTGTTCTGGGGGTCGAGGACCAGGGCCTCGCGGACCTCCAGTCCCTGGGCCTGGAGCCAGTCCTCCAGCCCGGAGGGCGCCTGGGTGGCACCGATGGCCCCCTGACCGAGCTGGATGTCGTAGCCGTTGGTGGCCAGCACCAGGGCGCCGCCCTGCATCAGGTACTGGTCGATGGCGAAGACGGCCTTGGCCGACAGATTGCGGGGGCCGACCACCAGCAACAGGTCCGTGTCCGGCGGCACCTGACCGCTCTCCAGGTCGGCCTTGATCACCCGGGCGTTCTCCTTGAGCTTGTCCTCCAGGAAGCTGAAGTCCGACTGGCCCATGTCCATGCCCATCGCCAGCGCCATGGGTTCGGCCGCCGGGGTGGCCAGGGCGATGGTGCGCAGCATCCCCGGGGAGAAGCGCTTGAGGGCCGCTTCCAGGGCGGTCTTCAGGGCCTCCTTGTTCAGGCCCTCCGGCAGGGGCACCGGCACCCTCTGGTCGCCGGACTCCAGGACCATGTAGAAATAAAAGTGGTTGGGGTCGAGCAGATCCACCGCCAGGGGCTGGAAGCCATATTGCTCCAGGATCTCCTGGGCCAGTTGCCCGCCGTTGGCGTCGGGATCGGCGATCTCGACCTTGAGCTTGCCGCCGGACCGGCTGGCGAGCTCGTCGGTCAGGGCCCTGAGGTCCGCGGCCAGGGTGTCGAGGGGTTGGGGCAGCCGGGAAGGGGCGGAGACGAAGCCCTTGAACACCACCGGCTGGCGCAGGCCGGCGAACAGATCGCCGCCGGCCTGATAGGCGTAGAGCGCCTTCTTGAGGGTGCGGGTCAGGTCGTACTCGGGGTTGCGCAGTCGCACCTCCAGCTCCCCATCCGGGCGGACCTTGACCTCGATGAGGTCGCGGAAGCCCAGCTTTTCGTACTGGTCGCCATAGCGCACCAGGACGTCGAAATAGGAGTTGACCACCGAGGCCTGGTACTTGCTGGCGGTCTGGAAGGCCACCGGCTTGATGCCATACTTCTCCCCGGCCTCCTGTTCCAGCTCCGGCGACTCCAGGGGGTCGACGAACTCCACCCGGATCAGTCCCTGGCCCGCCACCTCGTACTCCTTGAGCAGATCACGGAGCTGGGGCACCAGGGGGGCGAGCTCCGGATGGGTCTGGGCGCTGAAGTAACCGCGGATCAGCAGGGGCTCCCGCAACTGACCCAGATAGGTCCGCGTGGCGTCGGAGATGGTATAGACCTGGCCCTGGGTCAGGTCCAGGCGCAGCCCACCCAGGGGATGCAGCCAGAGGTTGCCGGCCGCGAAGTTGGCGATGAACAGCCCCAAGACCCAGCCCCAGGCCCGATGGTGGCGCCGATCGGCCCGGTCGGTGGCCCAGCGTAGCCGTTCCAGGGTGTAAACGTTGAGGGTCAGGAAAATGCCCATCAGCGACAGGTAGTAGTAGAAGTCCCGGGGGTCGATGACGCCACGGGTGATGGACTCGAAGCGTGCGCCCGAGCCGATCAGCTTGAGCACCTCCGCCGCCTGGGTGCCGAAGAGCCCGGCGACGGTGTCGGACCCGAGCAGGAAGAGCAGACCGCAGGCTGCCACCGCCCCGATGAGGGCGACGATCTGATTATCGGTGCGGGCGGAGATGAAAAGGCCGATGGCGATATAGGCGCCCCCCAGCAGCAGGGAGGCCAGATAGGCCCCCAGTACCGGCCCCCAGTCCAGGGGCCCGAGCAGGGATACCGTCAGGGGCAAAGGCAGGGTCAGGGCCAGGGCCACGGCCACCAGGGCGAAGCTGCCCAGGAACTTGCCCAGCACCAGTTGCAGGGAGGATACCGGCAGGGTGAAGAGCAGCTCCAGGGTGCCGGCGCGGCGTTCCTCACTCCAGGCGCGCATGGTCAAGGCGGCGACCAGGAAGATCAGCAGCACCGGCATCCACTGGAACAGGGGCCGGGCGTCGGCGATGTTGCGGGAAAAGAAGGTCTCCACCCAGAAGAAGACGAAGAGGGAGACGGTCAGGAAGGCGCCGAGGAAAATGTAGGCCACCGGCGAGGCGAAGAAGGCGGCGAATTCCCGGGCGGCGATCTTCAGGACATGGGACTCGGCGCGGTGGGCGTTATCCATGGCGCGCCTCCCCCAGGGGCTGGTCGTCGAGTTCGCGGAACAGGGTTTCCAGATCGCGGGTGCGGGGCTGGAGGGTGAAGAGCTGGCAGCCCCCGTGCGTCACCGCCTGGGCTACCTGGGGGGCGATCACCAGCGGGTCGTTGGCCGCGGCTGCGGAACCAAGATCCAGGTCGAGCAGGTACTCGTGCCGTTCCGCCGTCGTTGGGCGGTGCTGGATGGCGGTAATGGCGGGAATCGTCCGCAGCAGGGGTTCGACCGTTGCCGGGCTCCGGTCCACCACCAGGCTCAGTTGCCGCGTCCTATTCAGGTCCGCCAGGCGGGCGTCCAGGACTAGGGCGCCGGCGCGCAGGATCAGCACCCGGTCGCACACCGCCTGCACCTCCTGGAGGATGTGGGTGGAGAGGATGACCGTGGCCTCCCGGGCCAGGTCGCGGATCAGGATGCGCATCTGCTGGATCTGCGCCGGGTCCAGGCCGTTGGTGGGCTCGTCGAGGATTAGCAACCTGGGTCGATGGAGGATGGCCTGGGCGACGCCGACCCGCTGCCGATAGCCCCGCGACAGGGTGGCGATAGGTTCCAGGGCCTTGGCCTCCAGCCAGGTTCGGGCGATGGCGCGGCGGATAAGACCCGGGCGCTGGGCCCCAGGCACCCCGTGTAGGCCGGCCTGGTAATCGAGATAGTCGATCACCGTCATCTCGGGGTAGAGGGGGCAGTTCTCCGGCAGGTAGCCGATCAGGGACTGGACCGCCTGGCGCCGCGTCTGAATGTCCTGGCCGTCGATGTGGATGGTGCCGGCGGAGGGCTCAAGAAAGCCGGTGAGCATCTTCATGATGGTGGTCTTGCCCGCGCCATTGTGGCCGAGCAGCCCCACCACCTCGCCGTGCCCGATCGCGAAGCTCACCTCCGCGACGGCCCGGAAGCTGTCGTAGCTGCGTGAAAGTCTTTCGACCTGAATCATGGGTTCTCTCTTGCTGAATGATGCATGCCGTGCCGCGCGGGGATGGTTGAAGGGACGGATGAAAACGGGGACCGGCAGGATCACGGGCACCGTAGGGGACGGATCTGGTGGCGTGTCAGATGCCAGCCGTTGCCGTCATCATCGGGGGCGTGACGCGAACCCCAATGGCGGCAAGGACGAAGCCCCCATAGGACGAGGCGCCGGTCAACGGTGCTGAAAGACAGGTCCGGCGCTGAAAAGTTTCCACTCCGCTGGCCAGGTCCATGGGTCCTGCGCCGAACCCTGGCCAGATCTTGAGCGGCAGGCTGCTCCAGATTCTGGTCAGACCTTAAGCGGCAGGCTGCTCTAGGGAGCGGCGGATGCGCTTGGCGATGCGGTTGACCCGCTCCATGATCGCCCCCTCGTTAAGGGTCAGCAGTTGCCGGTCGCGCATCACCAGGCGGCCGTTGATGAGGACGGTCTTCACGTCCGCCCCGGTGACGGCGTAGATCAGATGGGAATAGGGGTGGTACAGGGGGGTCAGGTGCGGGCGCTGGCAGTCGATGAGGATTACGTCGGCCTTGAGCCCCGGCCGCAGGCTGCCGGTGACGCCATCCAGACCCAGGACCCGGGCGCCCTCGCGGGTAGCCATGGCTACCACCGCCGGGGCGGGCAGCAGGGTCGGGTCCAGGTGCCGGACCTTTTCTAGCTTGGCCGCGGTGTCCATCTCCTGAAAGAGATCCAGGTCATTATTGCTGGCGCAGCCGTCGGTGCCCAGGCCCACCGGGATGCCCGCCGCCAGCATGCGCGAGACCGGGGCGAAACCGGAGGCGAGCTTCATGTTGCTCTCCGGGTTGTAGACCACCTTGCAGCCCTGATCGGCGAAGAGGCGGATGTCCTCGTCCTCGAAGGCGACACAGTGGAAGGCGATCAGGCGTTCGTCCAGACAGCCCAGCCGTTGCAGGTAGGGGACCGCCCCCTGGCCGACCTTGGCCTCGATCTGGGCCTTTTCCGCCTGGTTTTCCAGCAGATGGAGCGCCAGGGGGGCGGCGAATTCCCGTGCCAGGTCCCGGGCCTGGACCAGGAGCGGCTCCGAGCAGGTGTACAGGGCATGGGGCTCGACCGCGATTCGGACCAGGGGATCATCGGCGTAACGTTCCAGGAGCCGGCGGGTGTAGGCCAGGCCTGCCGCGGGGGTCGGGTAACTCGGCGAGGGGAAGTCGTACAGCACCTCGCCCAGGAGGCAGCGCATCCCCGCCTCCTTGGCTGCTCGAGCCGTTTCTTCCTCGAAGATGTACATGTCGCAGAAGCAGGTCGTGCCGGACCTGATCATCTCCACGCAGGCCAGCAGGCTGCCCCAGTAGGCCAGCTCCGGGTCCACGTTGCGGGCCTCGGCGGGGAAGATGTAATCGTTCAACCAGTCCATGAGCGGCAGATCGTCGGCGAGGCCGCGGAAGCAGGTCATGGCCGCATGGGTATGGCTATTGATCAGGCCGGGCATGATCAGGCAGCCCCGGCCGTCGATAACGTGGGGGCTGGTGAAGCGGGCGCGCAGCTCCGCCGCGGTGCCGACGGCGAGGAGGGTGTCGCCCTGGATGGCCAGGGCGCCGTCCTCGATCTGCGTCATGGCGTCATCCAGGCACAGCAGGGTGCCGCCCAGGATCAGGGTATCCACGTCGTGCATGGGGTCAGGTTCCTTAGGGGTCAGGTGGAAGATCTATCGGGGGCGCCGGCGATTTGCCGCCCCCAGTAGCGGGCCTCGTCGAGGATCTCCGCGACATCGAGCTCGGTGGGTTGGCCATCCCGCAGCAGGTGGCGACCGGCCACCCAGGCGTGGCGCACCTGGGAGCGGCTAGCTGCGTAGACGAGTTGGGACACGGGGTTGTAGACCGGCTGGGTCTCGGGTTGGCTGAGGTCCACGGCGATCAGATCGGCCGATTTGCCTGGCTCCAGGGAGCCCGTCTCCTCCGCCAGGCCCAGGGCCCGGGCGGCGTCGATGGTGGCTAGGCGCAGGGCCTGGTGGGCGGGCAGGGCGGCGGGGGAGCCGGCCACGCCCTTGGCGAGGAGGGCGGCGGTCCGCAGTTCCCCCAGCATGTCCAGGTCGTTGTTGCTGGCGGCCCCGTCCGTGCCCAGGGCGACATTGACCCCGGCCGCCTTGAGGCGGGCCACCGGACTGAAGCCGCTGGCCAGCTTGAGCTGGGATTCGGGACAGTGGATGACCTGGCAGCCGGTGGCGGCCAGGAGCTCGATCTCATCCGCCGTGACCTGGGTCATGTGCACGGCGATCAGCCGCGGCCCCAGCAGCCCCAGACGTTCCAGGCGACGGAGGGGGCGCATGCCGTGGACGCGCTGGGACTGGGCGATCTCGTCGGCGGTCTCGTGGAGATGGATATGGATGGGCACCCCCAGGTCTTCCGCCAGGGTCCGGACCCGGGTCAGGGGCTCATCGGCGACGCTGTAAGGGGCGTGGGGGGCGAAGGCGGTGCGGATCAGGGGATGGCCCCGGTACCGCTCATGCAGGGCCAGCCCCTGGCGCAGGTACTGGTCCGGTCCCTCGGCGTACACGGTGGGAAAGTCGAGCAGGATCATGCCGATCAGGGCGCGCATCCCGGTCTCCGCCAGGACCTCGGCGGTGACCTCCGGGAAGTAATACATGTCGTTGCAGCACAGGGTGCCGCCGCGCAGCATCTCCAGGGCCGCCAGGTGGGTGCCGGCGCGGATCAGTTCGGGGCAGACCCAGCGCTGCTCCGCCGGCCAGATGTGGGCCTGGAGCCAGGTCATCAGCGGCAGATCGTCCGCCAGCCCGCGCAGCAGGACCATGGCGGCGTGGGTGTGGGCATTGATGAAGCCCGGCAGCAGGACATGGCCGGGCAGGTCCTGGGCGCGGGCGGACGGGTAGCGCTGACGGGCCAGGGTGCTGGGCAGGACCGCCAGGATGCGCCCACCGCCGATGACCACGGCATGGTCGGCGAGGACCGCGTCCTGGGGGTCCATCGGCAGGACCCAGGAGGCATGGAGGACGAGATCGGCGGGGGTCATGGCGTTGCGATGAAAGGCGATGCGAATTCAGGTTTTCACGAAGGCCAGATAGGTTGTGAAAGCATCTCTGGCTCTTCACCAGCGCTGAATTGATCATCCAGCGCGCTAACTTGGTCATCCGGTTGGCTGAGATGGATAAAGGTTTCCCGTTGGTTGGGCTCTGGCGTGGCGATGAGGGGGTTGTAACGACCGCTACCCTGGCTCCAGCCCAGGCGGAACTTTGCGCCGCGGGGCGCCTGGTTCAAAATGGCCGCCAATTTGCCACAGGAACCGCCCCATGGAAACCCGACCGGAACCCATGTCCACTCCCATCTCCTCTTCCCCTGACCGCGATCAAGCCCCGGTAGCGACACCGGGTCAGTCCAGCCCAGCCCGGCCTGAGCCGCAACCCCTGCCGCCCCGGGAGTTGCCCGCGGAGCCGACGCCGGACCATGCCCTGGTCTGGCATGAGGACCGTCTGTTCCTTCTGGATCAGCGTTATCTGCCGGCGCGGGCCGACTTTCTGGCGATCGATTCCGCCACCGGCGCCGCCCGGGCCATCAAGGACATGGTGGTGCGCGGTGCGCCGGCCATCGGCATCGCCGCCGCCTATGGCGTGGTCCTGGCGGCCCGGGACCGCTTCCGTCAGGACCCCCAGGCCTGGCCGGACCTGATCCAGGCTGACCTCGATGAACTGGCGGCCTCCCGCCCCACCGCCGTCAACCTCTTCTGGGCCCTGGAGCGGATGCGGCGGCGACTGGCGGGGCTGACGGCAGGCCTCCCTGGCGCCAGCAAAGTTGATCCTGTCATCGGCGCCTTCCAGGGCCGCCCGGAGCCCTACGTCAAGGCTCACGGCCAGTCCGGTGCGACTGCCAATACTGGCCAGGCGGGTTTCGATCTCTGCCAGACGGCCGCCGATCCCATGCCCGCCCTGCTGGCCGAGGCCCTGGCCATCCATGCCGAGGACATCGCCGCCAACCGGCGCATGGGCCAACTGGGCGCCAGCCTCATCCAGGGACCTACGGCGGTCATCACCCACTGCAACGCCGGCGCCCTGGCCACCGGCGGCTTCGGCACCGCCCTGGGGGTCATCCGCCAGGCCCACGCGGAGGGCAAGATCACCCAGGTCTATGCCGACGAGACCCGCCCCTGGCTCCAGGGCACCCGCCTCACTGCCTGGGAACTGGCCCAGGACGGCATCCCCGTCACCCTCCAGGCCGATGGCGCGGCGGCCAGCCTCATGGCCCGGGGCGGCATCGGTTGGGTCATCGTCGGTGCCGACCGCATCGCCGCCAATGGCGATGTCGCCAACAAGATCGGCACCTACGGCCTTGCGATCCTCGCCCGCCACCATGGCATCCGCTTCATGGTCGCCGCCCCGACCTCGACCATCGACTGGGGCATCGCCGATGGGTGCGCCATCCCCATCGAGGAACGCGACCCGGGCGAGGTCCTCGCCTGTGGCGGCAGCCGCCTGGGTCCAGCGGGGGTCGGCGCCCGCAACCCCGTCTTCGACGTCACCCCGGCGGCCCTGGTGGACGCCATCGTCACCGAACGGGGCATCGTCGAGCGGCCAACGGCGGAGCGGATGCGCGCTCTGTTGGTAGCTGTTGACCACAAGGACCGCCTGGCTGGCAACCCGGTATGAGACCCCGTCGGGCCGGCAGCAGCCATGCTGGCATCGGCTGGTCGCTGAACCGTGTCGCTAACTTTGCTCCCCATTCTCCCTTGAGCGAGCGCTGTTGAGTCGGGTACCCAAGTTCTTTTCGGTTAAATCAACCTACCCCTCATCATTAACGCCAGGTGGCGCGGCGGTGCTGGAAATCTCTGAGGATCTTTTCCAGAATCTCAGACCGATCAATGTTGTCATTCTGATTCAGTTGCCTCTGCCCGGCGGCCACCAGTTCAGCCCGCAGGCTGGGTTGGGTGATCAAATGGTGCAGGTGGGTTGCCAGGGAGGCCGGGTCCTGCAAATCCATCAGCAATGCCGCCGCACCCACCTGTTCCCGCAGGCCGGCTTTATCGGGATAGAGAACCGGGACGCCTAGGGCGAAGGCCTCCAGGGGCGGCAGGTTGGTGGGACCGAAGTAGGAGGGCATGACCAGGGCCAGGGACTGGCGGTAGAGATATGGCAGCTCCTCGTCCGGGACGAAACCGGCGAAGCGAACGATCTCCGTCAGCCCCAGACGGGCCGTCACCTCCTTGACATGGGGAAGATTGCCCTTGTCCCCCCCGGCGAGGATGGCGCCGATGCGATGGCCAAAGCGTTCGGCGAGCCGTTGGAGACCCTGCAATAGATAAACGTGGTTTTTGTGCGCCCAGAATTGGGCGGGGTAAAAGACATAGGGGACGGAGAGGGCGTACTTGCTCCCGATGTCAATGAAGCCGGCCCGGTAGTCATCCTCCGTGATGCGGGTGCCCGGCGCCGGGGCGAAGGGCATCACCTGGACGCGCTCCGGGTCCAGGCCATAGCGGCGGCAGGCGTGGACGCGGCTGGCTTCCGCGTCCACCAGCACCGCGGTGGCCTTGGGCAGGATGCGGTGATAGAACCGCTCCCGGACCTCGAATTCCCAGTTGAGGCGCACCTCGGGGAATTCCGGATCATCCCGATGACACAAGTCCCAGATCGTGGTGATGTAGTTGAGGTGCTCCAGGTCCCCCGCCAGGCCAGTGGGCGACAGGAAGTAGAGGAGGTCGATCCCCTGGCGGGTGAAAAATGCCTCGAAGGCATTTGCCCCCAGCAAGCGCTTCATCAGGATCAGCCAGGAGGGATGCCCGATCAGCCGGCGGGCCTTCATGGCCGCCTGGCGGGGCAGGGAAAAGCCGAGGTATCGGGCGGGGATACCAAAACGGCTTAGGGTGGGGACATTGTCGGGGAGGGTGGTGAAAAACACCGGCTCGACCAGGTCGGGACTGAGCCCCTGCACGACCTGGGCGGCGTTGAGGGCCTGCTGGTAGCCGCCCCCTTCATGGATGTGTTGATCGAACAGGACGCCAAGTCTTACTGGTCGCAAGGAGGGATCTCCCGTGGCAAATGGACCCGTTCCGGTTCCCGATGGGCGCCGGAGGAGGTCCGGTCAATCCGGCCAATCCGGAAAGTCATGAATGGCCAGTTTCCTGGCACATCCAAGGCATCCAGGACATCTAAGCTATCCAAGACATTGTGGCCCGCGGGCACCTCTTGGCTGCGCCTCAGGCCAGGGCAACCCGCACGGCGGCGGCAACCGCTTCCATCTGGGCCGCCGTCAGGGCCAGACCGCTGGGAAGGTAAAAGCCGCGCCGGTACAGCCGTTCCGCTACGGGATGGGAGTCGGCGGCGAAGAGCCCCCGGTCACGCAGGACGGGTTGCCGATGCATGGGGTAGAAGAAAGGGCGGGTGCCGATACCCAAGGCCCCCAGGCGCTGCATGGCGCCCTCCGCGTCCAGGGGATGCCCGTCGCTCAGAACCAGACCGTAGACCCAGTAGATGTTGTCCGCGTAGTCGGTCCTGGCCAGGGGCAGTTGCACGCCGGGAAGGTCCGCGAGCAGCGAGCCATAGGCTTGACCCATGCGGCGTTTGCGGGCCACGAATTCGTCCAGCCGCTCCAGTTGGGCCAGGCCCAGGGCGGCCTGGAGATTGGTCATGCGCAGATTCCACCCCAAGCGCTCGTGGACGAAGCGCTTGCGCGGCAGAAAGCAGAGGTTGCGCAGGCCCCGGCAGGCCTCGGCCAGGTCATCGTCGTCGGTGAGGATCATGCCGCCCTCGCCGGTGGTGACGTGCTTGTTGGGATAGAAGCTGACGGTGCTGATGTCGCCAAAACCACCGCAGGGGCAGCCGCGGTAGGTCTGGCCGATCATCTCCGCAGCGTCCTCGATCACCTTGAGACCATGGCGGCGGGCGAAGTCGAGGAGGGGGTCCAGGTCCACCGGCAGGCCATAGATGTGTACCGCCATGATCGCCCTGGTGCGGGGAGTGATCAGGGCCTCGAGCCGTGACACGTCCATGTTCCAGGTATCCGGGTCGCTGTCCACCAGCACCGGGATGGCCCCGGCGCGGACGATCTGGTTGATGCAGGAGATAATGGTAAAGGTCGGAAGGATCACCTCGTCCCCGGGCCCGATGCCCAGGGCCTCGACGGCGGCGTCCAGGGCCGCGGTGCCATTGCTGACGGCGATGCCGTGTTTGCGGCCGACCCGGGCGGCGAAGGCCTGCTCGAAGCGGGTGACGAAGGGGCCCTCCGAGGAGATCCAGCCAGTGTCGATACACTCGGCCAGGTAGCTCTTCTCGTTGCCATCGAGCAGGGGTTCGTTGACGGGGATCATGGTGCGGGTGACTCGGGGGAAGCGGGGGACTCCTGGGGCAAGTCAGGGGTCAGGATGCCAGCCGGCGTGGACCGGAAGGGGTAAATTTAAAAAAAGATGGAGCGGGTAGCGCCATTTTTTCTCATGCCCGAGCTCAGACCAGACATACTTTTCTCATGCCCGCGCGTAGACCAGACATACCCCCCAGGTGTCTTCGCCGGGGGGCGCGCCGCTGAGAAATGCCTCGGCGTCGCGGCGGTCAAAGCCAGCGGTCGTGGCAAGCAGATCCAGTTCGGGCAAGGAAAAATGGCGCATGGGATGGGTCTCGCTGAAGGTCGCGGTGACCCCGGTGGCCAGTTCACGGGCAAAGATGGTGTAGAGCACGTCTACCCGGTTCTCGTTGGGGTAGAGCCGGGGCTCGGCGATGCGGGTGATTTCCACGCCGGCATCGGCCAGGCGCTTGACGCGGACCTCGGGCCGCTGGCGGTAGACGGCGGGGCTGTACCAGATGTCGAAGACGAAGAGCCCCCCCGGCCGGAGATGTTCCGCCGCCCTGGCGAAGACCGCCTGGACATCCGGGTTGGTCACCTGATAACTCACGACGTGGAACAGGGAGAGGACGGCGTTGAAATGCCGCCCGAGCTGGACGGCGCGGACATCCCCCTGCTGACAGGTGAAGCCGGGGTTCACCTGGGTCTGGGCCTGCGCCTGGGCCACCATCCGGGGGCTGAGTTCGATCCCGGTGACCCGATAGCCCCGTTCCGCCAGGAGGCGGCCATGCTTGCCGGTGCCTGAGCCGAATTCCAGGATCTCGGGGCCGGCGACGCCATGGCGGCGCAAAAGCTGGTCGAGGTAGGCCACTTCCGCCGCGTAGTCCTTGTCCTGGTAGAGCAGATCGTAGTAGCGCCCATAAGCGTCGAAGCGGGACATGGTGTTCAGATCCTGGTCAGCGTAAAAAATCGTCAAGGAAGGATGCGCGCCTCATCGGCGCTGATGCCGGCGAAACGGGTCTTGTCGGCCTCCCCGGCATAGGGTCCCTGCTTGACCTCGATCATCTCGGTGGGTTCGAGCATCTCGAAACCGTGCCCCCCATAGGCGAGCAGGAGGACGTCGCCCTGCCGGAGGACGCGGCTTTCCAGGTAGCGCTGGTCGTCGTCGTAAAAATCCACCCGCACCCTGCCGGACTTGATGAACAGGACTTCCTTGGTGTAGTGCACCTCCCGGGCCACCGGGTTATGCACATGGGGCGGGATGACATAGCCCTGGGGACGGTTCATGTACCCCAACTGCTGTGAGAAGTCGTCGGGGGTGAAGAACCGGATGCCTTCCTGCCGATAATCCGCATGCAGCAGAACGGCCAGGGTACGGTCAGCGTGGACGATATGTTCGATCATGGTGGGCGGGAATGATAAGGGGGAGGGCAATTACTGTGCAGGGGAGCGGGAAAGACGAAAAGGAACCCTGGGTCACCTGGTCTGTTAAAACAATCTGGGAGGATAAAGCTTAAAGGCTGGTATACCGGTTTAGCGGGTCACTATACCAGTAAATTTGCTCAGACGACGCTTGAGCCTTTTGAATAATCCTCCCTGTGTACTGGCAAGGAAGCCGGCGAATGCCTGAAGAGCCGCAGTCGAGGTCGCCACTGGTATCCCCTCTAAATTGATGGAGGAAGCGCTTAATTCCACGGCGTAGAGATTGTCTGCTCCGCAGTGGGTACCAGTCGCGTCATGACCGATGTTCTGGATCAGACTCCGCCCGGGATAAAGGGTCAGTTTGCCCGCCAGAAAGGCGGAGGCATACCAGCGTATAGCCCAGGAATCATTCTTGCCGGCAATCTGCTCCTGGAGCATGCCGGAATAGGGATAAGCGCCACCAAAATTGAACTCTTTGACCAATCCCCGCTGCTGGATCTCATCAAGTAAGGCCTGGCCCTCCGGGTTAAATAGCGCCCAGCCTCGTCGCCAGGTCGCCCAGCCCCAGCAATCCGCCCCTGGCAGAAAAAAAGCCTCGGGCATGGGTTCATTCAAGGGAAATAAATAGCCATGGATACTGGCAACACGTTCATCTGTCGCGAAGCGCTCCAGGGCATCATTCATGTAGGAAAGGAAGTAGGGTGAGGTGACCATATCATCTTCCAGGACGATGACGCGTTCGTACTGCTCCAGGATCATCGTCACCCCGGTGATAATCGATCGTGCCAGGCCAAAATTATGTGGTCGGCAATGAAGGCTGACTGAGCGGAAACCTTTTATCGTTAGCAGATAGTTGCGCACGCTAGCCACGCCGGTCTCCTGATCGGAAGTCCGGGCAGCATCGGAAAATACAATTAAGTCACTGTCGTTGGCGAGGGTATTAAGCCGTAAGGCTTCGATGGTACGGCGCAAGTGGTCTGGCCGCGCGTAAGCGAACAGGGCGATAGGCGCGGTCATTTATGGCCTTGCCTTGGCGGGGTCTTGAGGAGAGCGATGATGTTCTGATAAGCGAAGAGTTCGCAGGTCAACGGATTGTAGCGGCTAATGGGCACCATCGCCTTAGGCAACAGCCTGTATAGCTGATAGTTTGGCAGCAGATCCCAGAAGTCCTTGAAGAAGACCCGGCTGACGATATTCATTTCATTAAATTCAAAGTGGATGGCCTTGATCCTGTCATTGCTGAGATGCTGTTGCAACCCTTGCAATACCGCGAACTCATTACCTTCCGTATCGATCTTCAATAGATCGATGTCATGGATACCTTGATCCGTCAAATAGGAGTCGAGCTTGATAACTGTTACCTGATGTGTTGTTGCACGGCTCTGGTGGATTTCCTCAATGACTTGTCGGTAGAGTGATGCGTGGGTGGAGCCATCATCTTGCTCATAATCGTAAAGAACTAGGGATCCCGCCTCATTCCCTACCGCCGCATTGACAGGATGACAGTGGGGGTGCGTGATGTTGTCGACCAACCGTTGGTAGTTGCGGGGATGTGGCTCGAAGGCATGCACCTGGAGTTTAGGGTTGATCGCGAGGACCTCGCTGGAATAGCGGCCAATATTCGCGCCCACATCCAAGACTATCCCGGAACTCAATCCGGAGAGGTGGCCGGTCAAAAAAGCCTTTTCACCGCTGATACGCGAATCCTCGAAGTTGAGGATTCCCAAGCCCGAGAGACTCAAGCGATGCAGGAGATGGTTGAAGCGTGCGAAACAGGGCCTCGCAAACAGGTAACGGTAAAGTTCAAGAATGAAAGACATTGGCTATTCCCAGGCGCAGGGGATTAAGGGCACGCATTTTCATCGCGAAAATGGGTCGAGTTTCCCTGTTCAGCAGGTCAAAAAATATGGCCGCTGCACTTTGCGCCACGACCGTTGCCATGGCCGCCCCCAGAATACCCAATCCGGGGATCAGGATAAGATTGAGTCCCACATTGACAAACGCACCCAGCGCCGTTCGTTGCAGACTCAGAATCTGCCGGTTTTCAACGATGAACCATTGACTGCTGGCCACGCCGAGAAAGACGAACACCGAGGCCCAGATGTGGATGGCTAGCACTAGGCCGGCTTCGGCATAGGCCGTCCCATAGAGGAAGGTGATCAGGCTGTTGGAAAGAAAGGTCATGGGCAGTGCTATGGCAAGAGATAGCCATACCATGAGGTCATAGAGACGCTGAAATCGTTGGTAGTAAAGGCTTTCACTGATCGTTTTGGCATCAATGATGGCAGGGAAGAGCGAGGCGACGATCGACATGGGGATGAAGTACCAGACCTCGCTGATCCGTACCGCCGCGCTATAGATGCCCACCGCTTCGTCACCTAGCATCTGACCGAGCATGATCTGGTCGATCTTCATGTAAAAAGCTATCGCGAGCCCCGAGAGGATCAGGGGCCAGCTATCTCGGAGCAAGGTCCGAGCGCGGGCTGACTGCACGCTCAGCAGGGTCAGACCCGGTCCCCGGGACATGAACATGGCCACTACTGCCAGGGCTGCCAGGGCTGTCTCGCCCAGCATGGCCCAGACGAAGGTTATCAACGGGGCATTCGCCAATATGAGGATGATCTTGACGGCAATGAAGGTCAGAAAGGCCGCATTGTTGGCCCATACGACGTATTTGGACTGCACCTGGGCCTCGAACCAGTAACTGGCTGTTTCCGTTGCCTTGAAAAGCAAACTGGAGCCGAGGATGGCAACGATCCCTTGGGTTGTGCCATCGTCGGGACGCGCAAGCCAGATGCTAACCAACACCAGAGCGAAGGCCAGGAGGCCGCCAAGTAACTGGAGCATGGCTGCCGTGCCCAATGTCAGGCCGGCATGATCCGGGGCGGTCACCAGGTCACGGACGACGATACTGTTCAGACCCAGGGTGGCGACGACGGCGAAGAGGCTGACGAAGGCGCTGGCGTAATTGATCAGGCCGAATTGCTCCGGCCCCAGGTAGCGCGCGACCCAGACACCGACCAGGAGCCCCATTCCCATGCGCAACAACTTGTCGGCGGTCAACCAGCCGATATTGCTTAGGATCTTGATCAGGGCGGGCCGCTGCTGGAGGCTTCGCCAGATACTGGCGGGGTGGAAGTTCACTGGGGCGAATCTGATGTCCTTCAGCCTCACCTGACCATCTTCCGCGAAGGGGTGACAGTCGCCAATGGTAGAAACAGTGTCATGGGGGAATTTGGCAGCACCATAAACCCGTGATGCCGGTAAAACTCCACCGCCGTTTCAGCTTTCGCATCCACGATCAAGGCGTATGCGGCGATCTCGGCATGGGCGGAACGATACAGGGCATCAGCCAGAAGCGCCCCACCGAGTCCACACCCCTGGAAGGCTTGATCGACGGCCAAACGGCCCATGCACACTGCGGGCACGGTTGGGTATCGTGGGAGCTTCCTGCCGATGTCAGGGGGGAGATCGCTCAACAGCATGCTTGCCGACGCCAAGGTGTAATAGCCCGCGATGCGTTGTTCGTTAGTCAATGCCACAAAGCAGGCGGTTACGCGGCGGCGAACATCCTGGCTGACCTGTTTTTGCAGGTAAGCGTCCAGGGGATCAGAACCACTGGTGAATTGTTCCCGGTCATGCGTGGCATTGAGCGGTAACAGCCGGAACGTCGTGCCGCTCATTCTGGGCGCAAAAGTTCACGGCGGCGGGCGAAGGCACGTTCCAGAGCGGGTGTCGGTTGAGGTGGCGAAAGCAGCGCCTGGGCAAAGCACTCCTGATCGGCTAGCGATAGACGGATAACTTCGGCTTGTTCGATGGCCTGCTGAGCGGCGGCTTGCACGGCGGTTACCACGAAGTCAGTCATTGAACGTCCTTGAAGTTCGGCGGCGCGCTTAAGCATTGCATGCAAATCGGTGCTGATGCGCGCTTCAAGGCGAGCGGTAGCATGGGTTTGCGGCATGGGAGCACCTCCTCTATCAAAAATTATACGGCAATATGCCGTATCTGATCGCCAGTTTCCAGCGCTTGGCCTTGGCTACTAAGAATTGGGTATTAGGTGGCCCCAGCCAGCCAGGACTAAAGGATTTCCAGCCTGATCCGCCCCTCCTCCAGCCTGGCCCGGACGTGGCCGCCCTGGGGGCATTGGCCGGTGACCATCATCATCGCCAGGGGGTTTTCAAGCTGGCGCTCCACCTCGCGGCGCAGGGGGCGGGCGCCGTACACCGGGTCGAAGCCGTCCTCGGCCAGCTTGTCGAGCACGGCCTCGTCCACCTCCACCTGGACATTGCGCGCGGCCAGGCGGTGGATCAGCTCATCGACGAAGATGGCGGCGATCCGCCGTACCTCCGCCGGTTCCAGGTAATGGAAGACGATGACGTCGTCCAGGCGGTTCAGAAACTCCGGCTTGAAGAAACGCTTGACCTCGTGCAGCACCAGGTCCCGCGCCTCCTGATAGCTGGGGGTGGCGGACTGGATGAAGCCGATGGGGCGCTTGTCCGGGGACAGGGCCTCGGTGCCCAGGTTGGAGGTACCGATGAGGATGGTGTTGCGGAAAGAAACCTGCCGCCCCTGGCCGTCGGTGAGTCGCCCGTCCTCCAGGATCTGCAACAGCATGTTGAAGACGTCGGGGTGGGCCTTCTCCACCTCGTCGAGCAGTACCACCGTGTAGGGGTTGCGCCGCACCCGCTCGGTGAGCTGACCGCCCTCGCCATAGCCGATGTAGCCGGGCGGGGCGCCGATCATCTTCGAGACCTCGTGGCGCTCCATGTACTCGGACATGTCTAGGCGCACCACCCGCGACTCGTCGTCGAGCAGGAAGGCGGCCAGGGCGCGGGCCAGTTCGGTCTTGCCGACGCCGGTGGGGCCCAGGAACAGGAAGGAGCCGATGGGCCGGCGCGCCGAGCCGATGCCGGCGCGGTTGCGGCGGATGGCGTCGGCGACGGCGCGCACGGCGTCGTCCTGGCCGACGATGCGCCGGTGCAATTCCTCCTCCATGCGCGCCAGCTTGTCGGCCTCGGCCTCCACCATGCGCGAGACCGGGATGCCGGTCCAGCGTGACACCACCTTGGCGATATCCTCGGCGCGCACGTCCTGGTCCTCCCCAGCCCGCTCCCGTTCCCAGGCCTGGCGGTCGGCGGCCAGTTTCTCCTCCAGGGCGAGGATGTCCATCTGCTGGCGGGCGGCGCGCTCAAAGTCCTGGGCGTTGAAGGCGGCGGTCTTGTCGCGCAGCAGGCGCTGGCGCTCCTGTTCCTTGTCGCGGATCGGGGCGGGGACCGAGATCAGGCGCAGGTGCTTGTGGGCGCCGGCCTCGTCCAGCAGGTCGATGGCCTTGTCCGGCAGGCGGCGATCGCTGATATAGCGCTCGGCGAGCTGGGCGGCGGCCTCCAGGGCGTCCGGGGCATAGTGGATCTGGTGGTGCTGCTCGTAGCGCGGGGCCAGCCCTTGCAGGATCTGCAGGGTCTCGGCGGCGCTGGGCTCGCGCACCAGGATGGGGTGGAAACGCCTCTCCAGGGCCTTGTCGGACTCGACGAAGCGGTGGTACTCGTCCAGGGTATCAGCGCCGATGACCTGGAGGCTGCCCTGGGCCAGGGCGGTCTTGAGCAGGCTGGGGGCATCCAGGCTGCCGGAACCGGCGCCGCCACCGACGCCGACCACGGTGTGCAGTTCATCGATGAAGAGGATGACGCTGCCCTTGGCGGCGATGACCGCGTCGCGCACCGATTTGAGGCGCTCCTCGAACTCGCCACGCATCTTGGCCCCGGCGATGAGGTCGCCCATGTCCAGGGCCAGCAGGCGCTTGTTGAGCAGGGTGTCCGGCACCTCGGCGTTGGCGATGCGCTGGGCCAGGCCCTCGACGATCACCGTCTTGCCCACCCCGGCCTCGCCGATCAGGGCCGGGTTGTTCTTCTTGCGCCGCGACAGGGTCTGGATGACCTGGGCGATCTCCTCCTCGCGGCCGATGACCGGATCCAGGGCATGCTGGCGCGCCAGTTCGGTCAGGTCGCGGGTGAAGCGCTCCAGGGGGTCCGGCTCCGATTCCGCCTCCTCGGAATTCATGTTGCGCCCGTGGCGGATCTCCTGGAGGGCGGCGCGGGCCTGGTCATGGTTGAGGCCGACTTCCCGCAGGCGTTCGGCGGCCCCGCCGCACTTGGGGTCGAACAGGGCAAGGAAGAGGGTGCCGGTGGCGATGAAGCCGTCGCCCAGTTGCCGGGCCTCCTCCTGGGCGAGGCGGAACATCTCGTTGATATCCGGGCTGACCAGGATCTGGTTGCCCTGGCGCGGCACCGCCTGCTGATAGTGGGACAGGATGGCCGCCCGCAGCCGGCTGACGGTCTCCGCCACGTTGGGCACCAGTCGCTCCAGCACCCGCAGGGGCTCGGCATCCGGCTGGGCGAGGAGGGCGAGGAGGATGAAGTCGGTGGTCAGCAGGTTCTGGCGCAGGCCGACCAGTTCGGTGACCGCCAGCTCCAGGGTGCGGGCGACCTTTTTGGTGCTGAACTGGGCGTAGTTCTCAAAAACGGCCATGGTGTCTCCCGGTCGACCCGCGGGGGGTGGTGAGCGTGCCGGCCCTGGAAATGCCTCATGGCCTTCTGGTCCTGACGGTGTAACCGTTCAGGACCCCCTCTCCCCAACCCTCCCCCGCCAGGGGGGAAGGGAGTAAGAGAACCAGCGGCTTGCGCTACATAAGCCCTCTCGGTGAGCGAGGGATCTTGAACGGATACCTGACGCCAATCTGGCGTCGTTAGATCCAGGCGCGTGATGACCGACCTCACCGATGCTTTTTGCCGACACTCTCCATGTGACTGACCCAGGTGCTGAACCAGCGCACGGGGGAGCCGTTGTAGTGGCGGCGACCGGCAAAGGTGCCGAAACACTTCTCGTCATCCGCGGCATGGCGTGAGGAGCCCAGGGCCAATAGCCCGAGGATGAGAAAACTGATCAGCACGATGCCCCCGATCAGCAGGCCGCCATGTAGCAGCCAATCGTGGGCGAGCCAGGTGGAGAGGTCACGATAGTAGGCGACCGTGGCCCAGATGGTGCCAAAGAGCAGCGCCACCGCCAACAGGGAGAAGAAGTCGGCGATACGCTCGTGGCTGCGGGAAAAGCCCTTGATTTCTTTGCAGATGCTCATGGTGAGAACCTCCTCGTAAGACTTGTTATCGTGATGCAGGCGTTCAGAACTCCCCACTGCCTGGACGGGTTTCCATAACACAATCCGATGATTTTCTTGCTCTCTCCCCCCTGGCGGGGGAGGGCTGGGGAGAGGGGGGCTGAATGGATACCACGGTCAAGGATAAGGGTTCGCGGGCGCTGGGGAAAGCGGGTGGACACCGGTGGCTCAGGCGGCGGCAAGTCGGGCGCGCAGCGCCTGCAGTCGCGTTTCCCGGCGGGTGACATCCGCCAGGCAGCTTTTCAGGTGGGGCCGCAGGGCAGACTTGAGGTGACGCTGGGCCTCCCGGAGCGGGATGTCCTTCAGGGCGCAGAAGAGGGCCAGGGCGTAGGTGATGTCAAACTGGGAGAGAAAGGCCTGGCGCTGGGGGCTGGGGCCGCCACAGCTCCCGCAACTGCGGGACTGGAACTGAAAGGCGGTATTGGCGAAGAGGACCCCAAAGCCGAGGAAGACGGCGATGATCTCCGTCGCCTGGGGCCAGTTCTCCCCGCCGCCGGGGGGTGGCTCGCCAGCGGCGCCACCCAGGTGGTGGGCCAGGGTCTGGGCCAGCCCGGCGATCAGGGCCTCCGGGTTGTTGACCAGGGCCGGGTCGTAGGCGACGGGGAGCCAGGCCCCGAAGGCGAAGTCGGTCCGGAGGCCATCGGGTGTCGTGCCGGGCTCGGCGGGGGCGGGCCCGCGCAGGGGGCGGGGCAAGGCCTGGAGCGGTGGCGCCAGGGGGATGCCCGCCCCCGGTGACAGCAGCCGCAAGGGCCAGTGCCCCATGCCCGCATAACCGGCGGTCGAGCGAAAGATGAGTTCCGCCATGCCGTGGACGCTGGTGGCCCGACCGGGAAACCAGTCATTGGTGGGCGCGACCAGGCGCGTCTGGTCGCGGAAAAAGGCCGCGTCGAACCAGCGCAGGGCCCAGTCAAAGACCTGAAAGATCCATTCGATGGAGGGTTCGTCCAGGGGTGGCTTGGAGGCAAAGAGCTTGTGAAACATGGACTATGGGTTCGCATAAGAAAGTGAGCGGCCGATCGGGACAAGGGGAGCTTGGCGAGGGACCTGGTAGCCGATGGGGTGGATGGGCGCCGGGCAAGGGAGTTGCTAACCGATGGGGGAATGAGTGCCGGGCAAGAAGGCCCGTGGCAGGTACCTGCCTGCGTGCGGCCCAGGGTTTCGGTGCGTCCGGCGCGGTTCA
The DNA here is from genome assembly GCA_009928645.1 of Gammaproteobacteria bacterium. Lineage (GTDB taxonomy): Bacteria > Pseudomonadota > Gammaproteobacteria > Chromatiales > Chromatiaceae > M0108. The sequence continues at coordinate 36,478 of SACH01000010.1, forward strand.
GAAGTCATAGAGACTGAGGATAATCGCCCCGCGGGTGATCTCCCCCAGCAGTCGGCCCTCGTCGATCACCGGCAGAAAGCCCAGTTCCGAGCCGGCCATGAGTTGCAGGGACTCGCGCAGGGTCTGATCGGGACGGACGCTGGTCATCTGGCGGCGCATCAGGGAGGTCACCGGCTGTTCCCACTGCCGCTCGTGGCGGATCTTGTCCACCTGACTCAGGGCGAAGGTCCCCAGGGCGATCTGGTCGTCGCCGATCACCAACAGGGCCTGCCGGCCACTTTGGCGGACGCGGTCCGCGGCCAGGCGGACCGGGTCCTGGGGCGACAGGCTGGCCCGGACCGGTTCCATCAGCTCCGCCACCCGGGGTTCCCGGATCTCGGCCTGGTCGATGAGGACCTCGAGTCGCGCCCGCACCTCCGCCACCGGGGCCGAGACCATGGCCGAGGCGGCCCCCGGGTGGCCGCCTCCGCCCAGGTGGCGCAGCAGGGCCCCGACATCGAACTCCCGGGCGCTGGCGCGGCCGATCACCGCCGTGCGCGAGCCGCTCAGGGGGAAGATGCCCAGGGCCACGTCCAGACCCAGCATCTCCATGAAACGGCTGACGACGTTGGGGAGCATGGTCATGCTCTTGTCCGCGTCCTGGACGCACAGCCCCAGGCGCAGGCCACCGAGCTGGCGGGTCTCGGCTTCCTCCAGCATGCGGCTGAAGAGGTCCAGGTGGCGGGCATCCAGGGCGCTGGCCAGGTAACCCGCCACCACGTTCAGATCCGCCCCGTTCTCCAGCAGGAAGGCCGCCATGCGCGCGTCCCGGGGGGTGGTGGAGGGGTAGGAGAGGGAGCCGGTGTCGTGGTAGATGCCGAGCAGGAAGAGGGTGGCGTGGATGGGCGACAGGGCCAGGTCCCGGGCCTGGATCTCCTCCACGAGCTGGGTGACCACGGCCCCCGTGGGCTCCAGGTGCAGCTCGTCGGCGACGATGGTGCCGGGGGCCAGGTGGTGATCCCAGACGGTCACGCGCAAACCCGCCCGCCCGGCCAGGTCACGCATCTCGTCCAGCCGCTCCCAACTGGAGACATCGGTGACGATCAGGTGCGTCAGGTCGCTCAGATCCACCTCCTTGCGGGCGCGCAAGCGCAGCAGGTCCCAGTGGACGGCGATAAAGTCCCGGACCGCCGGCTGGACCTGGCCGGGCAGGACGCGCTGGGCCTCGGGGTAGAGCATGCCCGCGGCGACCAGGGAGGCCAGGGCATCGAAATCGGCATTGACGTGGGTGGTGGCGGCGATCATGGCCGGACCCCGGCGCCGCTGCCTTGGGCCTGGCGCTGGGTCTGGCGTTGAGCAAGGAGCCGATCCAGGGCATTGGCGAAGGCCTGGCGCTCGGCCAGGCCCAGGGGCGGCGGTCCGCCGGTGGCCACCCCGGCGCCGCGCAGTTCCTCCATGAAATTGCGCACCGCCAGCCGCTCGCGGATGTTGTCGGGGGTGTAGCGCTCGCCGCGGGGGTTGATGGCGTCGCCGCCCTTGGCGATGACCTCGGCGGCCAGGGGGATGTCCGCCGTGATCACCAGATCCCCCGGCTGGAGCTGGGCGGCGATGTGCCGGTCGGCGACGTCGAAGCCCTGACCGACCCGCTGGGTGCGGATCAGGGGCGAGGGCGGCGTCCGAAGGGGCTGGTTCGCCACAAGGGTGAGGGGAATGCTCAGGCGTTGGGCGGCCCGGTACAGGATGTCCTTGATGACCGCCGGGCAGGCGTCGGCATCGACCCAAATATGCATGGCTGGCGGAATCCTCGCGGCAGGGGCGGCGAAACGGCGTGCCCGGCATTATGCCATGCGCGGGTACGGACACCCGGTGGCCGAAGATCGCATCCCCCAAGGCTCACAGTGTGGGCAGGTTACGGCGTAAGCGTTCACACCGCCCTGCTGCCTAGGGTGAGATAGGTGGCACAAGCCGCTAATTCTCTTGCTCCCTCCCCCCTGGTGGGTGAGGGTTGGGGTGAGGGAGGCTAAACGGAGTCGGTACGGCGAGGACATGTCAAGGCAAGGATGCCTGAACCTGGGCAGGGGGTGCCTCCGCCGCCACCGGGCTCGCCGGGTCCAGGGCCTCCTGTTCCAGGGGCAGCAGGCCCTGTTGCAGCCACTTTCTGGCCAGGTCCCCCACGACACCAGCCGTGGCCGCGGCCAGTTGCAGGGCGCGGAGCTCGTCGCGGGTCCAGCCGCGCGCCTGGGCAGGGGGAGGGGAAACGGCGCTACCCCTGGCGCTTGGGTTGCGCCCCTGGCCGGCGCGGCTGGCCAGCCCCCCTGCGGCGCTGGCGGGGTCCGGCTCCGCCATGAGATGGGGCAGCACCGGGCGGCGGCTGAAGGCGGCGGCGATCCGGGCATGGATGCGCAGCCCGCCCAGGTCGCGATCGCCCCAGTGATAGCAGGGGCAGCCTGCCGGCAGGCACTCATCGAGCAGGCCCAGGACGCGGACCAGGGCCGGGGCGGGAAAACCGGCGGTATAGACGACGATGCCCTCGTCCCGCACCTCCCGGACCTGGCGCTGAAAGCTGGCCAGGTTTTCGATGGTCAACAGGTAGGGTACCTGGGCGCTGACCTGGACCCGGTTCACGGCATCGGGCGACAGGGCGACGAAGGGCCGCAGGGGCGTCAGGTCCCAGTCCTCGCCGCCGTAGTCCAGCATCAGGGGACCCTTGAGGAACAGTGGCGGCGGGAACTTCTCCAGCCCCAGCACCCGGAACAGGTCCACATCCTCCTGCCAGGGGGCCCACTCCGGGTTGTGGCGCAGCAAGGGGCCGAGACGGCCGAGCAGGGCCTCAAGGGCCTTGGAGTTACCCAGCAGCCGGACGCTGAAACGCCGCAGGTCCAGACCCTCCTGCTCCCCCGCCGCGATGGCGCGGGCTGCCTTGAAGAGATTGACGGCCGTGGCCGGTTCGGTACCGGCGACGCGATAGGGCGCGCCGCCACGACGCCATTGGCGCAGGGCATCGGCGTAGGCGTCGCGCAGCCAGCCGGGGGCATCGGCCATGAGGGGGTCGAGCCCCTGCAGGATGGCGCGCGCTTGAGTGGCGGCCCGGGAGACCCCCAGCCAGGCCGCCAACTGGTCGGGGTCGCGGATGCGAATGCGCCGCAGGTCCTGCACGGCGGGACCGCGGCCCCATTCCAGTGTCACGCCACCGGCGGCCTGGGCGTTTTCCAGCAGGGCATGGAGGGCGTCGCGTTCGCTCAGGTCCCGCAGGGCGAAGTAGGCGTGGGCGGAGCGCTCGCCGATCGGCACGGAGTCGCGCCCGCCCCGGTCCACCTGGGCCAGGAGCTTGAGCAGCAGGGCGCGGGCGACCTGGGCGGGGGTTTCGCGGCTCATCGGTCAGGGCGGGGCACGGGGTTGTCGGCGGCCAGGGCCTGGCGGGCGGCGACCTTGATTTGCTCGGTGTCGATGTGGACGCTGCCGCCGTCGCGATAGACATTGACGATGGTGTCCACGTGCTCGGCGATCTGCCCGTATTTCTCGTCCGGGGCGGCGAGCAGCACCTGCAGGCCCAGTTCGTCGAGGAAGCCCAGGGCGCTCACCGTGTTCTGCAGGTCGAGCTTGGAAAAGGCCTCGTCGAAGACGGCCAGGGCCATGCCACCCCGCGGGTGACCGTCCTGATCCCGCTCGATCCGGTAGGCGGCGGCCAGGGCGGCGCCGATGGCGACGTAGAAGGGAGACTGATGCTCGCCGCCGGAACCCTTGCCCAGGCGCCGGGACAGGAGTTCCGGGTTGCCGCCCCCCTCCTTGTCATCGCTCATGCGCACGTCGAAGTGGTAGTACTGGCGGTAATCCGCCAGGCGCTCATCCCAACCGCCGGTGCGGCCCTCGCCCCCGGCGGCCTCCATGAGCAGGTCGCGCACCCGGGCGATGGCGGCGCGGTGGGGGTGATTGGGATCGGTGGCGGCGTCGAAGAGACCGCCGACATCCCCGCCCTGTTCCGGGCTCCAGGCCAGCACCCAGTCGAGAATATCCTTGAGATCCGGCGCCGGTTGTTTGACGAAGCTGTAGTACTGACCGTGGAAGGGGCGGCTGCGCAGGCTGCGATTGAGCTCGCGGCGGCTTTCCTCCAACGTCTGGAGGTTCTCCTGGAGCTTGCCGACGAAGTCGGCGCGGAAGGCGAATTCCGCCTCGCGCAGGGCGTTGTCGGCCTCGGTGACGTAGCGGGCCAACTGGGTCTCCCGGACCTGGGTCAGTTCCCGCGCCACCCAGGCGGCCAGGCCCAGGTGGTCGTCGGCGGCGCCGAGGGCGGGGCGCTGGTCCGGGGACCAGGCGGCCCAGTAATTGGCCAGGTCCTCCCGGGCCCTGAGCCGGTGGTTGATGGCGGACTTTTCCTGAGCGCCGGCGCGGCGGCCGGCCTCGCTCCCCAGGGCGCGCCAGGCGTCCGGGTCCTCCGCGGCGAAGACCGCCTGGGCCTGGAGTTCCTCCAGGCGCTCCGCGGCCAGGGGGGCAGCGAAGCCGGGGGTTTGCCGGATGGCGCGGCGGCGCTCGGCGACGGCCTGGGACGCCTCTTCCAGGCTGGCGAGGCTGGACTCCAGGGCCTGGCGCCTCAGCTCGCGGTCGGTGGCCTCCCGCGTCGCCCGGTTCCGGGCGCTGGCGAGGCCCTCACGCGCCGCCTTGTGGCGCTCGACCTCCGCCACGAGCCCCTGATAGGCGTCGTCGCTGAGCAGGGCCTGCGCCTCGGCGGCCAGCCGGGCCAGTTCATCCTGGGTTCGCTCGCGCTGCGCCACCAGGGTCACCAGGTCGGGAAAGGCCCGCAGGCGGTCGTTCAGGGGCATGAGCTGGCCTTCCCGCAGGTCCTGGACGACGCGCTTGTCCTGTTGCTTGCGGTAGTGGGCCTCGCCCTCCTCGGCGAACTGGTCCTTGAGCATCCGCAGCCTCAGGCGCCGGGCCTCGCGCCCCAGCATGGGCTCCACCGGCGACAGGCGCGACACGGCGCCGCCGGCGGCGAGCATGCCGTCGGCGGTGATGGCGCGCTCCTGCCCCAGCAGCTCGTCCTCGCGGTCCACCCGTAGGACCCGGTCCGCGCGCCGCCGGATATAGGCCAGGGCATGGGGCTCCGCGCTCACCGCCATCGCCGCCAGACTGCCGGGGCTGGCCGGGCCCGACCAGGCGGCGGTCCCGAGGGTGTTGATCACCCGGCTGCCGTGGATGTCCCGGCGCCGGCTCTCGCGTCGATAGAGACCGATGGCCTCGCGCACCTGCTCCGGGTCCACCAGCAGGGCCTCGCGGTGGCCGCCAAGGAAGGCCTCCAGGGCCGCGCGCCAGGCCTCATCCGCCACGTCCACCCGGTCGCAGAGCGGCACGGCGGGGATGCCGTTTTCGCCGAGGAGGGCGATGAGGCGCAACGTGGCCGGCCGCAGGTCGCTTTCGCCCCGTTCCAGGCGGTCGATGCGGGTGCGCAGTTCCTGGAGGGCCAGGTCCATCTTCCGTTCCTCGACCACCCGTTGGTCGTAGCGCTCCCGCAGCCGCTCCAGCGCCGCCGCCAGCCGCGGCCTCAGCCGGTCGAGGGCGGCCATGACCGCGGCGGGGTCCTGGGGCCAGACCGCCGTCAGCAGGCCCTCGTCCCGGCGCAGCAGGGGCGACAGGGATTGCAGGGCCTGGATCAGGGCGGGGTCGTCGAGGTGCTCCGCCTGGTCAAGCAGGCGGTGTACGGCGCCCAGGGCCAGGCGGGCCTGGTCGATGGCCTGGTTGACCTCGTGCAGGGTCTTGCCCGCCACCTGTTGCTCGGCCTGGAGGCGCTCCCGACGCTGCTCCCCCTGGGTGGCAGCCAGGCGGCGGTTGGCCTCGGTGAGGGCGAGGTCAGCCGCGTGCCATTGCCGGTCCAGGTCCTCGATGTGGCCCTGGAGCCGGCCAAGGTCGCTGGTCACACGCTCCAGCGCCTGGCGCTGGGGTTCCAGTTCGACCTCCCGGGCATTGAAGGCCGCCTCCTGCTCCACCCAGCGCCAGGCCAGGCCCAGGCGCTCGGCCTGCTCGGCGCGCCAGTAGCCCTGATCGAGGGCGACCAGGGCTTCCTCGCGCTGACGGGCCTCGCGGGTCCGGGTCTGGATATCCCGATAGTGATGCAGGGCCTGCTGCAGGGAGCGGACCTGGATGGGGCGCTCCTCCAGGATGTGGGTGCGCACGAAGTCCGAGACGTTACGGATGGGGGCGAAGGTGATGGCGTTGCGGAAGGCGCGGAGGAAGTGGGGCGGGTCGAGGGATCGCCTTTCGTCGTAGAGGACGTGGCACAGTTCCTTGTGATACTCGCCGACCAGGGCGTGGACCTGGAGGCGCTCGCCGAGGCGCTGGCGCAACTCTTCGCGCAGCCGTTTCCACGGCTTGGGCACCGCGCCCAGGGGGCCGCGGTCCACCAGGTCCGACAGCACCAGGTCCAGGCCGGGGGCGATGAAGCGCCCGTCGATCACCTCCTGGGCCTCTTCGAGGCGGGCATGCAGGGCCAGGCCGAGGCTGATGGCCTCGCCGCTCAGGTCGTCGCGGAAGACCAGGGCCAGGTAGCTCAGGGCCTGCTCCCGGGGGCGGAATTCCAGCGACAGGTCCGGGTTGCTGGGGTCGCGCACCACCCCCAGGCAGTAGTCGCGCAGGCTGCGGGTGCTCTTCTCCCCAGCGCTGGCATTGGGGTTCCACCAGCGCTTGTCGCCCCCGACCAGCACCGCCTGGATGGCGTCCAGCAGGGAGGACTTGCCCGAGGCGTTGGGACCGATCACCGCCGTGTGGCCCTGGAGTTCGATGCTGGCCTGTTCCAGGCGGTACCAGTTGATCAGCAGAAGACGAACCAGGCGCTTCATGGGGTCATTTCCCCATTGGCCAGGGCGCCGACATAGGCGGCGATGCGCCCCTGGACCTGGTCACCGGTGACCAGGCGGATGGTCGGCAGGATGCGGATGACCGGCAGGCCGTCTTCCGTCTCTTCCTGCATCTCGATCAGGGAGTAGCGCCGCAGCCGTCGCAGGATCTCCCGGAAGTCGCTGAGCAGGGGCCGCTTGCGTTTGAGCAGGGTCTCGTAGCGGCCCAGCAGGGTCTCGGCCTGGGCGAAGACGCAGCCCTCCCGCGCCTCGAAGCGCTCCATGCCCTCCTCGTAGAGCAGCCGCAGGCACAGCAGCATTAGGCTGTCCACCAGCCGCAGGTGGCGGTAGCCCTCCGCCTCTCCGGGCAGCAGGCCCACCAGCCCGAAGGTGTCGTCGCGATGCAGGGTCCAGCCCAGGGCGTCGAACAGGTTGCTGAAGTAATCGAAGTGGTTGACCACCAGCCGGTAGGCGTCCCGGTCCCCGACGCGCTCCAACAGCAGGAATTGCCGCCGGAGCAGGGCCGCGGCGGCGGCGCGAAAGTCAGCGGGCTCCGCCTGGCCGGGCCGCTCGCACACCTGGCGCAGGTCACGCAGCATCGCGAACTCCCCGGGTGGACGGGGCGGGCCCCGTCGCCGTCAGGGGGCGGGATGGTAGGAAACCTTCCGCGAGCGGTAGGAAACCTGCCGCGAGCGCAGGGTTGAATCCCCGCCGAAAAGCCAGATCCGGAGCCATGTCAACGGCGATTGATGTGATTTTACCCTTTTTAATCATAATATTAGTAACAAAAGGGTTTGCCGGTCGGGCCGTTTTCGAACTCTGCGGGGGGTACTCAGAGTTGAACGCGGGCTGCGCCGCCCTGGGCTCGGTAGTCATGGTCGGGCCTCCGGCTCCTGGCGGGGCTTGTCATCAGGTTGTCGCCGCCAGACGACAAAGGCGGGGCAGCGCACCCAGTCGTTATCGATCAGGCCCTCCCGGGCCTCGATGCGGTAGGTCTGGCGCAAGCGCCCGGCCCCGGGCAGATAGTTCAGGTGACGGGCATGGGTGAAGGCGATGAAGTCCTCCACGCTGGCGATGGTCAGGGTGGCGCCCTCGGCGTAAGGACGACCGGCCAACTGGCGTTCCAGGTAGCGGTCGATCAGCTGGGGGTCGATGCGGCGCCGGTCCAGGTAGGCGCGCAGGGCCTGCTGCCGGGCCTGGACCGCTGGGTCCACCGCACGGCTGACCAAGGGACGCGGCTCCGGCGGATGACGATGGCGGGGCGCCTCCCGGAGGCTTTGGGGGCCGATGGGGAGCACGTCGATGAGGGGCAGGGGGAGGGGGGTGGCGGCCTCGTCCGGCAGCCCGGCCAGGCCGGGACCCAGGTCGCGCAGCAAGCCGGCGAGGCGCGCCGCCTGACCGGGCTGGGTGCGGTCCAGGTAGCGCACCGTGTCCGCCACCCGCCGCTCCAGCCGGGCGCGGAAGCGGTCCACCCGTTCCAGGTGACCGTCCAGGCGTTCGAAGACCTCACGCAACTGGCGGAGGTCCTCGGCGATGGCCCGCCGGGCCGCCTCGCCATCGGCCTCGCCGGTCTGCTCCAGATAACCGCTTACCAGGGCCCGTTGCCGGTCCAGGTCGTACTCCAGCTCCCGCACCCGCAGCAGGATCTGCTGACGGAAGCGAAAGGGGTTGTTGCGGGTCTTGAGGCGCTTGTAGTCCTGGACCAGGATGCGCGCGACGAAGTCCTCGAAGAAGCGGCTGAGGATCAGGCGATGGTCGTCACAGCCGCTGATCTCGGCGTGCAGGCCCTTGAGCCCCTGGATCAGGGTGCTGAGATGCTGGAGGAAGCGGCGGGCCTCCCGGGCCGCCTGGCGCAGGGCCAGGACCTGGGCCGCCGGCTCCTCCCAGGCCTTCTGTACGTTGTTGAAGATGGACAGCACCATGCCGCCATAGAAGACGCGGTCCGGGCGGGCGATCTCCATCAGGCTGGCCCAGAGGGTGCCCACCGCTGGCGGTACCGTCACCCAGACCCGGTAGCCATCCTGCTCCTCCTCGAACCAGCCGGCGTCGCGCAGGCGGCGATAGACCTGGGCGGCGGGGCTGGCCTCATGATCGCCGCCGCTGGTGGCGATGGCACCGCTGGCGCTGCCGATGGCACTGGGGAAGGGGATAGCGGCCCGCAGGTGGCTACCGCCTGGCATGGGGTTAGCCGGGGCGATCCCCATGGCACCCGCGTGAGTGATCTCCGCATCCGCCTCTTCCTGCCAGGCCACGGCCAGCACCGCCAGCCGTTCTTCGATCTCGTGGCGCACCGTCTCCCGGGAGGGAAAGATGTCGGCGTGGATCTGGTCGAAGAACAGCGGGTACAAGTCCAGCAGCAGCGCCCCATAGGTGCGCCGGTTGGCGCTGGCCAGGGGGGAAAAGAGCCGGTCGGGGAGACGGTCGAAGAGTTGCGTCATGCCTGGCGCAGGGCCATCCCTGGCGGAAAGTCGATGCGGCCAGTCAAGAGGCCAGGCCTCAGGCCCGCCGCGCCGGGATGATTTCCTGGAGCATCAGGTAATCGATGACGCGCCCGGCGAGTTGATCCGGGGTCTCCTCGCCGCCGGCCAGCACCAATTCCGGGTGCAGCGGGGCCTCGTAGGGGTCGTCGATGCCGGTAAAGCCCTTGATCTCGCCGGCGCGGGCCTTCTTGTAGAGGCCCTTGGGGTCGCGCTGCTCGCAGATGGCGATGGGGGTGTCGACAAAGACCTCGATGAACTCCCCGGGGCGCAGGGTCTGGCGCACCCGGTCGCGGTCGAGGCGGTAGGGGCTGATGAAGGCGGTGAGGGCGATGAGCCCCGCCTCGCAGAAGAGCTGGGCGACGGCGCCGATCCGGCGGATATTCTCCTCGCGGTCGATGGCCGAGAAACCCAGGCCAAAGCGTTGAGCAAAGTCGTGACCATGGGTGTCGCGCAGCATGCCCGGGCCGGCGTTGAGCCCGTGACGGACGTTGTCGCCATCCAGCACGGCGCTGTGATGGCCCATGGCGTGAAGGCGATGGTCGAGGGTGTTGGCGATGGTGCTCTTGCCGGAGCCACTCAGGCCGGTGAACCAGATGACACAGCCGCGATGGCCGTGGAGGGCCTCGCGCCGCTCGCGGGTGACTTGATGTTCATGCCAGGTAACGTTGGTGTCGTGGGTCATGGTTGCGGGAATTCCTGAAGCCGAAAAATAGCCCGGCATCTTGGCTTGAAAGACGGCCACGATGCAAATGTGGTTGGTTCCCTGAATCACCCGCGCACCATTCCAGTGGTTCGATAGTCCAGTCAGTCCAGTAGTCCAGTAGTCCCGTGGTTCAGTAGTTCGGTGTTCCGTTCAGTGGTTCATTCAGCCCTCGGTTTCTTGGCTACTGGCCTTGTACCCGATCCGGGGCGTGGCTAGGATGCTGGTCAGTTTCCTTGCCCTCCTGACGCCTGACGATCATGAGCGACTGCCTGCAACCGCCACTCCGTGGGAGTGATGACTGATGGCCACCGTGGCGGAAGCCTACATTCACGGCTTCGGTCCCGTTGAGGAACAGCGCCTTCGCGATCAGGCGGCGGTGCTGGCCCCTGTGGTCTTCGCGGATATGGACCTGCCCGTGACCGGCCGACTGTTGGAACTGGGCTGTGGGGTGGGGGCCGAACTGGATCTGCTGGCGGCACGCTGGCCAGGCCTGGTCCTGACCGGGATCGACCTCAGCCCCAGCCATCTGCGCGCCGCTGGTCGGCACCTCGATGATCGGGCCACCCTGGTGCGCGGCAATGCCGGCTGCCTGCCTTTCGTGGCGGGGTCCTTCGATGTCGTCTTGACCATCTGGATGCTCGAACATGTGCCGGACCCCCGGGCGATCCTCCGCGAGGCCCTACGGGTCCTCAAACCGACCGGACGGCTGATCTGTACCGAGGTCGACAACGCCACTTTCCGCTTTGATCCGGAAATGCCGGCCATCCACACCTGGTGGGAGCGCTTTTGCCGCCAGCAACAGGCGGCGGGCGGTGATCCCTACGTCGGTCCGCGCCTGACCGCTCTCGCCCAGGAACTGGGCTGGCGGAATATCCAATCCCAGGATCTGCCGGTGGTTTCCAGTCGTCTGCGACCCGATCGTCGTCAAGAACTACTGGCCTACACCGCGGATCTCCTGGTCTCCGGCGCCTCGCAATTGCTTGCCGCGGGAGCGGTGGATGAGGACCTGCTGGCGGCCCTGCACGCCGATTTTGCCCAGGTGCGGGAGGACGCCAGTATCCACTTCGAATATCACGCCGTCCGGCTGAGCTGCGAGCCACCCTAACCGTCATGAGACGGCAAGCCACACCCCTGACAATGAAAGATATTCCCGTGACTTTCACGCTAAGGGGCGGTGCAAAATCAGGCTCTCTTACGACTGCTGTGGGCGGTGGATTAAGCGGCTACCCTCACCAAACGTCACAGAGGCAAAAACTCTCCAAACTCTGTAACCGTTCAGCCCCCCTCTCCCCAACCCTCCCCCGACAGGGGGGTCGTAACATCAACAGGTTGCGCTGCCATAGCCCGCCTGGGGGAGGAGGGGTCTGAACGCATACAAACTCTCACCTGGACTCTGAAGAGCTTTATCAACACGTTGGTAGCGAGAGGCAGGCTCTGAATCCCTCCCCATGACTTCACCAGCCCTGAATAGCTGACCAGAGAGGCGCGGACCGTCAGAGACCGGCAAAGGTTTCCTGGGTGATCGCCACGGCCTGGTCCAGGATGGCCTCGTCGGTATAAAAATGCGGCGAAAAGCGAATGCCGCCCCCCCGTGGGGCGCACACGACCCCCCGGGCCAGGAGGGCGCGCCAGAGGGTGGTGGGCTCGAAGCGGGGGTCCGGGATGCGGAAGGTCAAGATGCCGGCGCGCCGAGCGGGAGCGCGGGGGGTCAGGATTTCAAAGCCGGCCTGGTCGAGGAGGTCGATGAGGCGGTCGACCCGCTGCTCGATGGCCGTCGCGACGGCGTCCAGACCCACCTCCTGGAGGAGCGACAGGCTGGCCTCCAGGGCATGGATGCCTAGGAGATTGGGGCTGCCGGGCTCGAAGCGGGTGGCCGTGGGGGAGGGGGTCCAGTCGTGGCGGTCATAGTCACCGGGGTGGGCGACCATGTGCCAGCCGAATTGACGCAGGCGCAGCCGTGGCCGCAGGGCCGGCGCCACGTAGAGGACGGCGATCCCTTCCGGCCCGAGCAGCCACTTATGGCCGTCCGCCACCACGGCATCCGCCGGGATGCGGCGCAGGTCCATGGGCCGGGCACCCAGGCTCTGGATGGCGTCGACGAAGAGCAGGATGCCCCGGCGGCGGCAGGCGGTGGCGAGCCGCTCCAGGTCCAGGCGTTCGCCGCGGGCGTATTGCACCGAGCTGACGGCAACGGCCCGGGTACGGTCGTCGCACAGCCGGTCGAGGGCGGTCTCGGGGTCCTTCAGGGCCAGGATGCCAGCGGCCTTACCAGACACCGCCCCAGTCGCACCCCCACCCCCGCCTTCAATGGTGCCCAGCACGACGGAGGTCCTTCGCGCCACCGGCCTGACCCCTTCTCTGCCCGCCGCGGTCCTCTGGATGGTCGTGAGTTCGGCGGGGGGGTAAAGGTCCAAGGCGCGATACTCCACCCCCTGTTCCCGCAGTGCCTCCCAGGGGATGCGGTTGGAGGGAAATTCCTGGGCGATGCCGACCACATTGTCCCCGGGCCGCCAGTCCAGCCCTTGGGCGAGGATGGACAGGCCCTCGGAGGTGTTCTTGACCAGGGCGATGTCGTCGGGGGAGGGGGCCCCAAGGAGGTCCGCCAGACGCTCCCGCAGGCGGCGCTCGGTCGCCAGCCAGGCCGGATAGCCGGCAGCCCCGCGCCGGCCGTTTTCCTCGGCGAAGCGGGCCACCGCCGCGACCGCCCGCCTGGGCCAGGGCGCCACGGCGGCGTGGTTGAGGTAGCGGATGTCCGGAGAGAGAGCGAATTCGGGGTGCATGAAGGGGCTCCTGGCCTGACCGTTGGGTCCAATTCTAAACCTGGAACTACCCAGGACTGATTCGAGAGCTGAGGGAGCATTCTGGCCTCAGTGAGGGCCAGAACGGGCCCTGCTGAACCTCGATAGGGGTGCCGCTCACCATCCCGGTCCATGATAAGCTCCTGCCGTATGACTGTGCGTACCGACCCCCAGCCCTTTGCCGCCACCCCTTCTCCCTCCGCTCCTGAGGCCAGGGACGTCCAGGTGGTCATCCGCCGCCGGCCGCCGCCCGCGGCGTCGGTCCTGATGCCGACGGACCTGTCCCCGCTCCTGCGCCGCCTATACCTGGCGCGGGGAGTGCGCGACGAGCAGGGCTGTCGCCTACCCCTGGCCGCCCTGCAACCCGCCGCGGCCTTGCATGGCATCGACCGGGCGGCGGCCCGGCTCGCGGAGCTGGTCATGGGGGGCGGGGCCATCCTGGTGGTGGGGGACTATGACGCCGATGGCGCCACCGGCAGCGCGCTCGCGGTGCGGGGCCTGCGGGCCTTGGGTGCGGCCCGGATCTCCTACCTGGTGCCAAGCCGCTTCGCCTATGGCTATGGCCTGAGCCCGGCGGTAGTCGAGGCAGCGCGGGACTGGAGCCCGGACCTGATCCTCACCGTCGATAACGGTATTGCCGCCGTTGAAGGCGTGGCCCGCGCCAAGGAACTCGGCATCGAGGTCATCGTCACGGATCACCATCTGGCGGGGGAGGTGCTTCCTGCCGCCACGGCCATCGTCAACCCCAACCAGCCGGGGGACCCCTTTCCCAGCAAGCACTTGGCCGGGGTGGGGGTGGTCTTCTACCTGCTTGCCGCCCTGCGCGCCCAGTTGCGCGACCTGGGCTGGTTCGGCCCTGAGCGGCAGTCGCCCAATCTGGCGGACTTCCTCGACCTGGTGGCCCTGGGGACGGTGGCGGACGTCGTCACCCTGGATCAGAACAACCGCATCCTGGTGGAGCGCGGTCTTAAGCGCATCCGCGCCGGGACGGGCAACCCCGGTATCCGCGCCCTGCTGGCGGTGGCCGGGTGCGACCCTAACCGTGCCGTGGCCCGGGACCTGGGCTTCCATGCCGGTCCCCGGCTCAATGCCGCCGGCCGGCTGGAGGACATGTCCCTGGGGGTCGATCTCCTGTTGACGGATGACCCGGAACAGGCCCTGCGCATGGCGCGGGAACTGGATGAGCTCAACCGCCGGCGCCGTGAGATCGAGGGGGACATGAAGCAGGAAGCGGACGTCGCCCTGGCGGCCCTGCATCTGGAGCCCGGCGGGCTGCCACCCGCCCTCTGTCTCTACGAGCCCGGCTGGCATCAGGGGGTGATCGGTATCCTCGCCGCCCGGGTACGGGAACGCTGGCATCGGCCGGCCATCGCCTTTGCTCCTGGAGAGGACGGCCTGCTGCGTGGCTCCGCCCGCTCCGTCGAGGGCCTGCACATGCGTGACCTGATTGATGCCGTTGACAAGCGCCACCCGGGGCTGATCGTCCGCTTCGGTGGCCACGCCATGGCCGCCGGCCTGACCCTGGCCGCGGCCGCGCTGGAGCCCTTTCGGGTCGCCTTTTGCCAGGCGGTGCGCGATGAGATTGGCGATGCCCCCCCGGTACGGGAGATCCTCTCCGATGGCGAACTGCCCCCTCAGGCCTTCAATCTCGCTACCGCCCAGGCCCTGCGCCATGCCGGACCCTGGGGCAAGGGCTTTCCGGAGCCCGTCTTTGATGGGGTCTTTCGGGTGCTGGACCGCAAGCGACTGGGTGGCGGTGAGCACCTGCGCCTGCGCCTGAACGCCGAAAACGGCGGGGGCTTGCCCATCGAGGGCATCGGCTTTCGCCTGGGCGATCAGTATGAGGGTCCCGGCGACCGCGTCCGCCTCGCCTACCGCCTGGATGTCAACGAGTTCCGGGGCGAGTTCAAGCCCCAACTGATTCTGGAGCACTTGGAATGGCTGGCGTGAAGCATGAGGCCGACCACCACGGCGATCACTATGTCCATCCCTATGAGGCAGATCTGCCGGAGGGGCCCAGCAAGAGCCAGGTCAAGCGGGAGCATCATGTCCTCCAGGACCTGGCGCAACGGCTGGTGTCCCTGCCGCGCAGTCAATTGGAGCGCCTGGACCTGAGCGAGGCTACCTGGGGCGCCATCAACGAGACGGCGCGCATCAAGGACCTCCGCGCCCTGGGTCGCCATTACAAGCGCATCGCCAATCTGCTGGCCAAGGAGGACATGGCGGCCGTCGAGGCACTGCTCCATGGTCAGGAGCGGCAAAAACAGGCAGATGCCGCCCGGCTCCATCGCCTGGAGCGCTGGCGCGAGCGCCTCGTCACCGAGGGCGACCCGGCCCTGGGAAACCTGTTGGAGGGCCATCCCGACCTGGACCGTCATCAACTCCGCACCCTGATCCGTGCCGCCCGCAAGGATCGTGACCAGGGCAAGACCGATGGTGATCGCCGGCTGTTTCGCTTTTTACGCGAAGCCCTGGATTAGGCTAACTCTCATGAGGCGGCGCGCCACACCCCTAAAAATGAAAGTCTTTGCCGTGACTTTTACTCTAAAAGGATTAGGCCATCACTTGCAGATGGCTGTTTAAGTGTCAGATTCTAAAGAGGCGATGTTCCCGGATCTCGTCCGAGGCAATGGTTTGCCACGAGGTGGTTATTTCGCGGGACCTGCGACCAAAGCCCTCGCACCTGTTATCGCTCGGGGGGGAGACCTTTCACGACCGTTAAGATGATCTGCTAAGGCCTTGCCTGCTTTGCCTTTCAGGGCCGATGCGGTACATGGTCGTTATAACGCTCCATGAGATAGCAGAGGCAGTCCTGGCGGATCACCTCCTCATTCAGGGTGAGCATGGAGGGCATCGCGGGGGTGGAAAGGCGCAGTTCGTCCTCCGCGACGTGGAAAAAGCGCGGGTAGACGTCCCGGCCCTGTTCGTCCCGAACGTCCAGGTAGGTGGCATGCTGACCCGCGACCCGGCCAAAGGCGGTGCCACGGGGCAGTTCGCGGAAATTGAAGTGATCGAGGTCGGGGGTGAAGAGGATATCCCCCTGGCCCGGGGGGAAGGCGAAGCTCAGATGTTCCGGGATCTCGACCCGGGCCACGGTGTGGAAGAGGTCGAGGTCCTGGGGCGGCACCGGGTGTTGGGGCAGGGCGGCGAGGTGCAGGCAGGCGTCGATGGTATCGCGGGCATGTTCCAGGCCATGCCGGTCCCCGACCTTGCCGCACTCCAGGGTCACCGCCGGGCAGAATTCGCCCATGGCCATGGCCTGAATACCCTTGGGGCGCCGGAAGTACATCAGGGTGCGGCTGAAGAGGGTGGCCAGGTGCAGGGTCTGGTGGTCGAGGCGGTTGACCCCGGCGTAGTGGGGGTTGAGCCCGGTGTTGTTGTGGATGTCCAGGCTGGCGAACAGACCCCGGGTCCGCAGGATGGCGGTGACCTGGCGCATTAGGTCATGCTCGGGGACTGGGGCCAGATCGCTGCCCGGCCAGACGCGGTTGTAGTCCGGCTGTTCGGGCAGATGGCGGACCCCTGCGGCCGCGGCGGCGACGTTGCCGATGAAGATGCTCAGGGCCCGTGGCAGTCGCAGTTCTCCGTAGCGCGCCAGGCGCTGCTGGAGCAGGCTGCGCAGGGCCTCCCAGCCCACGGTCTCGTTGCCATGCAGCAACACGGAGAGGAACAGGGCGGGCTGGCGGTCCCCGGGCAGGTGGATCAGGGTCGGCCCGCCCAGCAGGTCCTGGAGACCGCGTGTATTCCGGTCGAGGATCCGTTCGGGCAGGGCATGAAGTTCATTGAGCATGGTATTGATCAGCCGGGTAATGATCGAATTGATGATGCTTCAGTTCTGAGCTGGCGGAAGGTGGGAATCCGGGACCAGGCGACTCCTTCGGTTGAGAAGGGAATAGGCCCGGGGCCACTCAATGTCTGGCACTTCCCGGGTACGGTGACGTCTAGCGGGGGGCGCCATGAATACGTCCCTGAGGCTTGCCAACCGCATCCTTGCGCTTGGCACCCCGCTAGACGCCCCTGGAACCTCCTTCCAAGCACAGGGAGCCCAGCCGAGAAAGATGGTTTTATGGTCGGCAGGGGGGATCAAAGCGGCCATTCGTGCACCGGCCGGCCGCGGTGCTGCTGGTCCAGATAAGCCTGGAGCAGCCCGGCCATGTCCTGGTCCGGATGCCGCTCTACCCAGGCGCGTTGCCATTCCGCGCCGGTTTGGCCTGTCCCCAGTCGGGCGGCAATGATGCCGAGCCAGGTGTCGATTTCGTCATCGTCGATGCCCAGGACCCGCAGCCCGCGCCGGGCGCGGGGGAGCAGGTCTTGAGTCAGGATGGTCCGCGCCGTGGCGGGGCGACCGTCCAGCCAGCGGAGTTTGGCCTCCAGCCCCAGGCGGGCGGCGGCGTAGAAGTTGCTTTGGGCGACAGGGAAGGGGATCAGGGCGCCGGTCGGGTCCGCTTCCGCCAGCAGGTCCTGAATGGCGCCGAAATAGAGGGCGGCGGTGGCGATGAGGTCCGGCACCGTCGGTCCCGCCGGTACCACCCGCTGTTCGATGCGCAGGTGGGGGGAGCCGTCGGGGTTAAAGCCAATCAGGGGCCGGTTCCAGCGCCAGATGGTGCCGTTGTGCAGCCGCAGATGTGCCAGGCGCTCTGGCGGCTCGTCATGGAGTTCCGGCAGGATCACGGGATACGCGGCCAGATTGGCCGCAAAGCACTCCAGGATGGACGCCTTGACGTACCCCAGCCCGAAGCTGACCCGCTCCCGCAGGCCCGAGTCGCCCATGGCACAGGTCTGCTCAAAGAGGGGTATCCGGGTCTCCCGCCACAGGTCCCGGCCGAAGAGGTAGGGGGAATTGGCGCCCACCGCCACCAGGGGGGCGGAGAGGATCTTGGACAGGTTATAGACCCGGGCGGCCTCCGGGGGGGGCACGCGCAGGTGGATCTGAAAGGAGGTGGTGGCGGATTCGGCCATCACGTCCTCGCGGGTCAGGACCAGGCGATCGCGCCCCTGGATGTCGAGCCGCAGGGGTTGATGCCCCCGCAGGGCGCTCAACTCGGCATTGAGGATGCGGTAGCGATTGCGCGGGCTCATGTGGTCGAGGATCAGATCCTCCGGCCGCACCGTGGGTAGGATGCCGACCATCGCCAGCCGGGCGCCAAGACCCATGGCGAAGGTCTGGGCGTGCTCCCAGGTCGTGGCCAGCTCTGCCGCCATGGTGCTGAGTGCGCTGCCGGCAAGTACTTGCGGGGTGCCGTTGAACTCCAGGTTGAAGGTGGCCAGTTCGGGGACCACCAGCGGGTCGGCGAGCCGCGCCAGCAGGTCCGGGGCGCGGGGCAGGGGGCGCAGGTCGGACCCCACCAGCCAGGCCTCGAGCTCGAAGCCGCCGACCTTGGGGCCGGCGGGCAAGGCCCCGGAACTCAGCCAGTCCGCCAGCAGCCGGGTTTCCTCGGCCAGACGCTGGCGAAACTCCGCCACATCCGCCGGGGTGAAGTCAGGGGTGTCGATTTCCTGGCCCATGTCGAATCCTAACCTAGTGCCGCTTCCCTTCCGGGTCCAGAAACCGAAATGGGGCCTGGTTTGGGATCGATACTGACTGTGATTAAGGGGTTAGTTGTGGCATGGTTTTCGGGTTTGGGGCATGTCCAGGCTCCCGAGTCGGAGGTCTCCAGGGAGTCGAAACCTTGCCGTAGCAGGGCATCCAGGTCGCTCAATCGTTGCGGTGTGCCGATGTCCAGCCAGAGACCAGGATAGTGCTGCCCCGTGATTCGGCCGGCAGCCATGGCGGCACGCAAGAGCGGGGCAAGAGGAAAGGCCCCTGGCTGGCAGTCCCGGAACAGATCGGGGTGGTAGATGCCGATGCCGCTGAAGGTCAGGCGGGGTCCGGCTTCCACGGGGATGTCACGAGCCAGGCCGGCGCCACTCGTTGCGGGCGGGGTGGCTGGGGGCCGGTCATGGGCTTTGCGCTGCACGGGCCGGGCAGCCGCCCTCATGGGCGGGCGTGAAGCGCTTTGCCCATCCTGATCTTGGGGTTGGACCGTGAGCGGGGGCTCGGCTCGTACCAGTCCCCCGGCCAGGTGAAAGTCTCCCCGCGGATGATGGGGGGGATTGTCGACCAGGATCAGGTGCGCCAGTTGTCCCGCCGCCAGGGTGAGAAGGGAGAAGTCCAGGTCGGTCCAGACGTCGCCGTTGACGACCAGAAAGGGCTCCGGGCCAAGCAGGGGCAGGGCGCGAAAGATACCCCCCCCCGTTTCCAGGGCGGTGGCCTCGGGGGAATAGGCGATGCGCACCCCCCAGCGGGACCCGTCGCCCAAGGCGGTCTCGATGCGCTCACCCAGGTGGGCATGGTTGATCACCAGGTCGCGAAAGCCGGCCCGTGCCAGGCGTTCAAGGTGCTGGACGATCAGCGGCTTGCCACCGGCCATCAGCAGCGGCTTGGGGGTATGGTCCGTCAGGGGGCGCATGCGCTTCCCGCGGCCCGCCGCCAGGATCATGGCCTTCATATTCTTACGCTGACTTTCATGGGCAATCGGATCTCGCGCCACCTCTGGTTATAAGAATCGTAGGTAAGGGTTCACATCCCCCTGCTGCCTGGGCTGGCCTAGGTAGCATAAGCCGCTGCTTCTCTTGCGCCCTCTCCCCTGGCGGGGGAGGGTTGAGGAGAGGGGGTCTGAACGGTAACCATCGTTGCTGGTGTCTTGTACGCAAACGATGGTGAAGTGGAGCGTCACCCCATTAAAAATAATAATATTTACAGTGAGTTTAAAGAAATTCCTCACGTCAGGATGAAATAGATGCCGCCCAGCATCAGGCCTGCGGCGGTCAGGTGACGCCCCAGGTTCGGTTCATGAAACCAGAGCGCACCATAAAGGATACCGAAGAGCAGGCTGATACGTTTGACGGCGATCATGTAGGCCACCTCTACCCGCGCCAGGGCCAGAAAGTGGGTGTAAACCATGAGGGCGTTGGTACCGGCCACGGCCAGGACCGCCCAGGGTCGGCGCCAGAGTCTGGTCAGGGAGCGCGGCGCGGGCAGGGCGAAGAGCGCCAGGGAGGCCAGCCCCAGCAGGACGAAATAGAAGGCGCCAAAGGTCTCCGGTGGCAGGTGGCGCATGGCCCCTTTGCCCATCACCGCGGTCAGGCTGTAGAGGAAGGCGACCAGCAGCATGGCGCGGGAGCCGGGATGGTCGAGGATGGCGGCCAGGGGGCGGATCCAGGCGCGCCAGGCTCTGTCGCGGCGCGATCCGGGACTGAGGTTCAGCAGCCAGGCGCCGGCCACCACCAGCAGGATCCCCAGCCCGCCGCGCCAACTGATGGTTTCGCCGAGCAGCAGATAGCCGGTGAGGATGACGAAGACGGGGGTGAAGGCCAGATAAGGCAGGGTGAGGGCCAGGGGATGGTCGCGGATGGCACGCAGGTAAATGAGCGTCGCCGCCACTTCAATCGGCAGCATGGCCATCACCCAATACCAGAAGGCGGCGGGCTGGCGATTCACCAGTTCGAGGCCAGGCAGCCAGGGCAGCAGCAGCAGGCCGGTGAGGCCGAGACGGATCAGGGCCAGTTCCCGAGCCGAGTAACCGCCCAACCAGGCCTTGGTCATGGCGTCCGTGGTCGCCAGACTAAAGGCGCAGAACAGGGTCAGGGGCAGCCAGTCCATGGGGAAATGTTCGGGCGATCCTGGCGGGTAAGACATCGGTACCGTCTTTCTGTCATGCTCAACCGGCTGATTTCCATGACATGGTTGCGGTAGGTACGGAGCCGGGGGGGACGGAGGTTGCGTCCGCCGTGGGGGGCCGGGGCGGCATGGCACGCCACAGCAGATCTACGCTGGCCCCGGGGCGGTGGACATTCTCGCTCAGGGTGCGCCGCCAGCGCTTGGCGCCGGGCTGGCCCTGAAAGAGGTCGAGGATGTGGCGGGTCATAGCCTGGAGGGGCACCCCGGCGGCCATCCCCTCCTCTAGGTAGGGGATCAGGTCCTCCAGGACCTGGTGGCGGTCGGGGAGAGGCCGGGGATCGCCGAAGAGGTCCCGGTCCACCCGGGCCAGGAGCCAGGGATTCTGATAGACGCCGCGCCCGATCATGACCCCTTCCAGGTGGTCGAGGAAACCTCTGGCCTGGTCCAGGTCGAGGATGCCGCCATTGATGACCATTGGCAGGGCGGGAAAGTCGGCCTTGAGCCGTAGCACCCAATCATGGCGCAGCGGAGGGATGTCGCGGTTCTCCTTGGGGCTGAGGCCCTTGAGCCAGGCCTTGCGGGCGTGGACGATGAGGGCATCGACCCCGGCGGCAACCAGGGCCGCGGTGAAGGCATGGAGTTCCGCGTAGCTGTCACGGTCATCGATGCCCAGGCGGGTCTTGACCGTCACCGGGAGGGGGACGGCCGCCTTCATGGCCGCCACGCACGCCGCCACCAGTTCCGGCTCCGCCATCAGGCAGGCGCCGAAGCGCCCGTGCTGCACCCGGTCGGAGGGGCAGCCGACGTTGATGTTAATCTCGTCGTAACCCCAGTCCGCGCCCAGCCTGGCGCAAGCCGCCATCTGGGCCGGGTCGCTGCCCCCCAGTTGCAGGGCCAGGGGGTGTTCGGCGGGATGGAAGTCCAGGTGTCGCGCCTGGTCGCCGTGGAGGAGTGCCCCCGTAGTCACCATCTCGGTGTAGAGCCGCGCGTGGCGGCTGATTAGACGCTGAAAATACCTTGCATGACGAGTGCTTAGGTCCAGCATGGGGGCGACGCACAGGCGCCAGGTGCTGTGTCGGGGCCGGTTATCCTGGGAAGGGGTGCAGGCCGGCTGCCAAGGTCCCGGGTCCCCATTCGATATACTGTGAGGCCTCGGCGAATTCGTTATCGCCATCCTGTTTTTGCTCGTGGATTGGTCATGCCCTTTAACTTCTCCGCCGCCTATCTCAGCGCCTCGTTCTGGAACCTGCTCGTCGACCTGGTGGGTTTCAGCCTGCTGATTCTCTACCACTGGCGCCTTGGATGGATCTACCGCCGCCATCCGGAGCGCACCAGCCGGGGGCGCGCCGACCGGCTGCGCCGCGCCTGGGTCGAGGCGGTGCGGGAGCGGAATGGGGATATTCTGGCGATCCAGACCCTGCGTAACTGGGTGATGACCGCCTCGGTCTTTGCCTCCACCACCATTGTCATCGGCCTGGGCCTGGTGGCCGCCTCCTTTCAGGGGCTCAATCTGGCCAATCTGTCCCAGGCCCTGAGCCTGGTGCCAACCGGCGGCGATCTGGCCCGGCTCAAGCTCCTGATGCTGGCGGTGGTCTTCTTCAGCGCCTTCCTGCGCTTCGTCACCGCCCTGCGTTTTTACAACCACGCGGGCTTCCTCGTCATACTGCCCGCCAAACATTTTCAGGGGGTGGCCGAGGATGAGATTGCCATCACCCTCAACCGCGCCGCGGGGCAGTACAACCGCGGCAGCCGGATGTTCCTGATGACGATTCCCTTCGTCCTCTGGCTGGTGGGACCGGACTGGTTTCTGATCGGGGTGATCATCACCCTGTTGGCCCTCTACCGCTTCGACTATCTCGTCAAGCCCGGGGCCTGAGGTTGAATAGCCGGGAAATCCCCGATGGCTGAAGCGCGGAGGGCTCGCGTGGTGCCCGGTGGCGCTGACGGGAGCCTGGCCCCCGCTAGCGGGGTCCCCCGCAGCGGGAACCCCGTCCCGTGGGCTCTGCCCGGAGGGTCTACTTGGCCGCGGGTTTGGCCTCGGCTTTCGGCTCGGCCTTGGCCGCACCCTGGTCACCGCCGGGGAGGGCGGGGGGCGCGGTCTGCTTGATCAGATCGGGGTTGAGGTCGACCTTGGCCTTTTCCTGGAGGCTGCCGATGTACTGGGTGAGGGCCTCACGCTGCAGGGCGGCGACGATCTCGGGCTTGACGCTGTCCAGGCTGGGCGGCTCCATCTTGCGGGTGTCTTCCAGCAGGATGACGTGCCAGCCGAATTGGGTCTGGACCGGGGTCTTGGTGTAGCTGCCCGGTTTCAGCGTCACTACCACCTCGGCGAAGGCCGGGACCATCTGCTCGGGATCGAACCAGCCCAGGTCGCCGCCGTTCTTGCCGGTGGGACCGTCGGAGTGGGCCTTGGCCAATTCGATGAAGTCCTTGCCCTTCTCCAGATCCTTAATCAGTTTCTTAGCCTCTTCCTCCTCCTTCACCAGGATATGGCGGGCCTTGTATTCCTGGCGGTCGAGCTTGGCCACCTGCTCGTCATAGACCTTCTTGATCTCTTCCTC
>SACH01000311.1 GCA_009928645.1 Gammaproteobacteria bacterium
TGGCGGCCCAGGCGGATCGACAGGGGGGCGCCGCACTGGGGGCAGGCCTCGTCCATCGCCTCCTGGGTCACGTCGCTGCGCTTGACGTGTTCCTCGATGTGATCGATGCGCTGCTTGAAGGGCCGCCAGAACTGCTCCAGCAGCGGCACCCACTCCTCCTCGCCGCGGGAGACGGCGTCCAGTTCGTCCTCCAGCCGGGCGGTGAAGTCGTAGTCGACGTAGGCAGTGAAGTGCTCGGTGAGGAAGCGGTTGACCACCCGCCCGACGTCGGTGGGCAGGAAGCGCTTCTGGTCGAGGAGCACGTATTCCCGTTCCTGGAGGGTGGAGATGATGCTGGCGTAGGTCGAGGGCCGGCCGATGCCGAACTCTTCCAGGGCCTTGACCAGGCTGGCCTCGGTAAAGCGCGGTGGCGGCTCGGTGAAGTGCTGTTCCGGGCGGATGCCCAGCAGGTCCAGCTTCTCGCCCTCGACCAGGGGCGGCAACTGGCGTTCCTCGTCGTCGTCCGCCTC
This sequence comes from Gammaproteobacteria bacterium, assembly GCA_009928645.1. Classification (GTDB taxonomy): domain Bacteria; phylum Pseudomonadota; class Gammaproteobacteria; order Chromatiales; family Chromatiaceae; genus M0108. Next base: position 510 of record SACH01000311.1, read on the forward strand.
CCGGGCGTCGTCACGCCCCTCCAGATAGACGCGCATGAAGCCCGGCGAGGCGACGTGGGAGCCGGTGGCGCGGAAGAGATTGCCCGGCCCGGCCCCCAGGTCGACGGCCACCTGGTCGATGAGGGCCTGCTCCATCTGGCAGGCGAGGGTGCGCTTCCAGATCAGCTCGTAGAGGCGCCCCTGCTCCTTGGTAAGATGGGCGACGACCTCCGCCGGCAGGCGGCGGATGGAGGTGGGGCGGATGGCCTCGTGGGCCTCCTGGGCGTTCTTGGCCTTGGTCTTGTAGCGGCGCGCCTGATCCGGGAGGTGATCGGCGCCGTAGCGCTCGGCCACGTAGCCGCGGATCTCCTCCAGGGCCTCGTTGGCCAGGTTGACCGAGTCGGTGCGCATGTAGGTAATCAGGCCCACGGCCCCGCCGCCGATGTCCACCCCCTCGTAGAGTTGCTGGGCGACGCGCATGGTGCGCTGGGCGGTGAAGCCGAGCTTGCGCGCCGCCTCCTGTTGCAGGGTGGAGGTGATAAAGGGCGGCGCCGGGTTGCGCTTGCGCTGCTTGCGCTCGATACGCTCGACGCTGAGCTGCCCCCCGGCGGCAGCGATCAGGCCCTGTTCCACCGCCCGCGCCCGGGTCTCGTCGCCGATGGTGAACTGCTCGACCTTGTCACCCTGATACTGAATGAGCCGCCCCTCGAAGGCCTTGCCCTCCTTGGCGGTATCGGCGAGGACCGTCCAGTACTCCCGGGTCTGGAAGGCCTCGATCTCCTGCTCGCGCTCGACGATCAGGCGCAGGGCCGGGCTCTGCACCCGCCCGGCGGAGAGGCCGCGGCGTACCTTCTTCCACAGCAGGGGGGAGAGGTTGAAGCCCACCAGGTAGTCCAGGGCACGGCGCGCCTGCTGGGCATTGACCAGGTCGGTGGACAGCTCCCGGGGATGGGCCACTGCCTCCTGGACGGCGCGCTTGGTGATCTCGTTGAACACCACCCGGTAGACCGGCCGCTGGCCGAGCTGGCGGCGGCCCTTGAGCAATTCGTACAAGTGCCAGGAGATGGCCTCCCCCTCCCGGTCCGGGTCCGTCGCCAGATAGAGGCTGGTGGCGTCCTTGAGCTTGCGGGCGATGGCCTGAACGTGCTTCTCGTTGCGCTCGATAATCTGGTACTGCATGGCGAAGCCCGCCGCCGGGTCCACCGCCCCCTCTTTGGGCACCAGATCACGCACATGGCCGTAGGAGGCCAGGACCTCAAAGTCCGGGCCGAGGTATTTCTTGATGGTTTTGGCCTTGGCGGGGGATTCGACGACGACCAGATTCATGGGTAAGTAAGCATCCAAGCGGAGTGGGGATTCAGGGGAGACGCATCCTGGCCAAGGAGTGGACAGGCGCGCGAGAGGGTGACGAATAGGCAATGCCTGACGTAAAAGGCTCGCCACGGAACACCATCGTCATATTCAGGGGGTCGCTAGTGACTCCACACCTACAAAAAACTCCAAACCTGCCAGAGCCTTGTCGATTGGAAGTATCCACGGGGTTCATCCGGCGGCGTGGCTGGGGACCTTTCATCTTTGCTAGCAAAAACGATTGCCCGGTATGGCGTCAAGAGGGGGAGCGGAAAAGGCGGCAATAACGCCCCCCGGGAGCGGCGGCGACCTGGCCCTGGAGTTCCAGCATCAGCAGCATGGACGAGACCTGATTGGCCGGCAGGCCGGTGCGCTGAATGAGCAGGTCCACCGGGACCGGGTCTGACCCCAAGGCCTCCAGCAGGCGGTGGTAGTCGGCATCCTCACCCCTCAGGGCATGCGCCGCGCCCTGATCGGCCCGGGTGTCGGCCGCGGTAGCGGTGCCCCTCCTCAGCCCCTCCGCGGCGGCGGGCAAAGGCAGCGGCAGTTCCGGGGCCAGGAAGGGCGCCAATAGCGGGGCCAGTTCTTCCAGGACATCCTGGGCCGTTTCCACCAGCTTGGCCCCCTGCTTGATCAGGGCGTGGCAGCCCCGGGCCAGGGGGTTATGGATGGAGCCGGGGATGGCAAAGACCTCCCGGCCCAGCTCCGCCGCCAGCCGGGCGGTGATGAGGGAGCCACTCTGGAGGGCTGCCTCCACCACCAGGGTCCCCAGGCTCAGGGCGGCGATGAGCCGATTGCGGCGGGGGAAGTGCTCGGAGCGGGGACCGGTTCCGGGTGGGAATTCGGTCACAAGGGCGCCCCGGGCGGCGATACGCCGGGCCAGTTCACGATGAGTGGCGGGATAGACCCGATCCGGCCCGGTACCCATCACCGCCAGGGTCTGACCGGCCTCCAGGGCGCCGAGGTGCGCGGCGGCGTCGACACCCACCGCCAGGCCGCTGGAAATGGTCAAACCGCAGGCCGCCAAGAAGTGGGCAAACGCCTGAGTCGTTTCCCGTGCCCCGGGGGTCGGATTGCGACTGCCGACGATGGCGAGTTGGGGATCGGTCAG
>SACH01000312.1 GCA_009928645.1 Gammaproteobacteria bacterium
GGGGTGAACGCGCAACTGACTGAACTCAGGATCGCCTTGACCCTGCCCTGTCCCCCAGGGGCCCTATTATGGGCCTTGGACTGAATAACCCCAATCCGAGACCGATGGACTTATACTCCTCCGAAATCGCGCTCCCTTTGCCCCGTCTTTCGTTACTTTAGTCCAAACCATGAAGGAACCCGAGTATCTGACCTGCCATGACGCCCTCACCGGCCTATCTAACCGTGCCCTGCTGACTGAAGGCTTGCAGCGGGCCATCGACCAGGCGATCCACGCCAACCAGTGGGTGGCGGTCTGCTATCTCAACCTGGATAACTTCGAACCCATCAACGACAGTTACGGCTGGACCCTGGGTGACGCCTTGCTGCTGGCCCTGGCCCAGCGTCTACGGGGCAGTCTGCTCAAGCGGGATTGGGTGGCGCGCGTTGCGGGTGACGAGTTCGGCATACTCTTCACCGCGCTGGTTTCGCCCTTCGATGCCCTGAGGTCTGCGCAACGGCTCCTGCGCCTAGTCAATCTGCCGCTGGAGGTCGCAGGCCATCGTCTGCACCTTTCCGCTAGTCTGGGACTGACCATCTACCCCACCGATCATGCCGGGCCGGATGCCCTGCTCCAGCACGCCCACGAGGCGCTGTTCAAGGCCAAGGCCCGCAACAGGGGAGGGTATCACCTCTACGACCCGATTCAGGACTACGAGGAACGGCAGCGCCGGCAACGGCGCCAGGAGTTCGCTCAGGCCCTGGAAGCCGGTCAGTTACTGCTCCATTACCAGCCGAAAGTCAATCTCGCTGACGGCCAGGTCATTGGCCTGGAGGCGCTGGTGCGCTGGCAGCACCCGCGCGAGGGCCTATTGGGGCCGGACCTTTTCCTGCCCCAAATCGAGGATAGCCCCCTGGATACCGCCCTAGGCGAGTGGGTGATCGCCACCGTCCTGGACCAGCAGCAGGCCTGGCGGGAGCAGGGCGTGGATCTCTCGGTGAGTGTCAACATCAGCCCGCGGCAGATCCAGGCGGGGAGTTTCCACGAATTCATCGCTCGCACCCTCTTCCACCACCGGCGTCAGGGCGAGGTGGTACGCCTGGAGATCGAGATTCTCGAGGTCGCCGCTCTGGACGATGCCATCGCCGCCGCCGGGATCATGCGCGCCTGCCGTGACTTTGGGGTGCGCTTCTCCCTGGATGATTTTGGCACTGGTTACTCCTCCCTGGCCTATTTCCACCAGTTGCCCGTCGACATCGTCAAGATCGACCGGTACTTCATCCGTAACTTGCTCGATAACCCGGAGGACCTGGCCATTGTCGAGGGGGTGCTGCGCATGGCCAAGGCCCTGCCCCGGCCGGTGCTGGCGGAAGGCGTCGAATCCCTGGAGATCGGCCTCATGCTCCACCGGCTTGGCTGCCAGTATGCCCAGGGCTTCGGCATCTCCTGGCCCCTGCCGGCTGATCAGGTCCTGCCCTGGCTCCGCGACTGGCCCCAGCAGCGGGCCTGGCACAATCTGGCGGCCCAGGCCTGCGAGGATGTGGCAAGTCTGCACCTGATCGGGCGGCCCAGTGACGACCGTGGCGAACCGGTCATCGACGGCGAGCATCCGCCGTCCAGGCCCTTCATGGGGCCGGATTAAGGCGGTGGTGGCGCATGGCTATGGCCGCCCGGCAGGGACATCGTTTCTGCCAGACCGGGCGGAGGCCATCCACATTTCCGGATTGCCACGGCGCGGGGCGGGGGAGGGGCATGAGCCCCGCCGGGGTTATTCTTTGCCGGATGGCCGGTGAAGGGTACACTGCGCCGGCCTGAGGATCCTGGTGAGGATCTCGGCCATATCGACCGCCGAAGCGGGCGGGTTCTTTAGTGCTAATCCTCTCCACGGGGCCAGCAGACTTGAGCATCATTTCTTTAGAGCGGCGGGCATGAGCGTAAGCTCCACAACCCGCTTCACGGTTACCCCTGGTGGCGCCCTGCGCGGGCGCCTGCGGGTGCCCGGGGACAAGTCCATCTCCCATCGCGCCATCATGCTCGGCGCCCTGGCGGATGGCGAGACCCGCGTCAGCGGCTTCCTGGAGGGGGAGGATAGCCTCGCCACCCTGGCGGCCTTCCGCGCCATGGGGGTGAGCATCCAGGGGCCGGCGGCGGGGCGGGTGGTCATCCGGGGCGTGGGCCGGGAAGGGCTGCGGGCCCCGGCGGCCCCCCTGGATCTGGGCAACTCAGGCACCTCCATGCGGCTGCTCAGCGGCCTGCTGGCGGGGCAGGGGTTTCCGGTCACCCTGATCGGCGATGAGTCCCTCAGCCGACGCCCCATGCGGCGGGTCACCGAACCCCTGGCCCTCATGGGGGCGCGCATCGAGACCAGCCCCGGCGGCACCGCCCCCCTGCGCCTCCTGCCCGTCCCAGGGCTGCGCGGTATCGAATACGCCCTGCCGGTCGCCAGCGCCCAGGTCAAGTCCTGCCTGCTCCTGGCCGGCCTCTTCGCCCAGGGCCGCACCTGCGTCACCGAGCCGGCCCCGACCCGCGACCACACCGAGCGCATGCTCGCCGGGTTCGGCTACCCGGTCGCACGCCGGGGGGCGACGGTCTGCCTGGAGGGGGGCGGGCGCCTTACCGGCCGCGACCTGGACGTGCCCGCCGACATCTCCTCCGCCGCCTTTTTTCTCGTCGGCGCCAGCATCGCCCCGGGATCGGACCTGACCCTGGAGCACGTCGGCATGAACCCGACGCGCGTCGGGGTGCTGAACATCCTGCGGGCCATGGGCGCCGACATCCTGGTCCTGAACCCGCGGGAGGCCGGCGGCGAACCCGTGGCGGACCTGCGGGTGCGCCATGCACCCCTGCGCGGTATCCGCATCCCCGAGGACCAGGTGCCCCTGGCCATCGACGAGTTTCCGGCCCTGTTCATCGCCGCCGCCTGCGCGGACGGCGAGACCCTGCTGACGGGTGCCGAGGAGCTGCGG
>SACH01000313.1 GCA_009928645.1 Gammaproteobacteria bacterium
CGCGACATCGACCCCTCCAGCCTGGATTACGCGATGGGGCGCCTCAAGCGCTGGGACCAGCATGGCAAGGGCCCGAGCGTCCACGAGACCCGCGAAAAGCTGACCCGCTGCATGGAGGATCACGCCGGCGTCTTCCGCACCGAGGAGATCATGGCCGAGGGCCTGGAGAAGATGAAGGAGATCCGCGCCGAGATGCCCGCCGTGCGCCTCACCGACCACTCCAAGGTCTTCAACACCGCGCGCATCGAGGCCCTGGAGCTGGAGAACCTGCTCGACGTTGGCATGGCCCTGGCCGCCTCCGCCCTCTATCGCCAGGAGAGCCGCGGTGCCCATTCCCGCCCCGACTACCCCAAGCGCGACGACGTCAACTGGATGAAGCATACCCTCTACTTCCTGGAGGGTGACCGCCTCGACTACAAGCCGGTGCGCACCAAGCCGCTGACGGTCGAGAGCTTCCCGCCCAAAGAGCGCGTCTACTGAGCCAGGCCGAGGGACGACAACCATGAAATTCCGTGTTTATCGCTACGATCCCGAGTCGGGGCAGAAGCCCCGCATGCAGGACTACGACATCGAGACCTTCCGCGGCATGATGCTGCGGGACGCCCTCAAGGCCATCAAGGCCCAGGACGAGACCTTCGCCTTCCGTCACTCCTGTGGCGAGGGCGTCTGCGGTTCCGATGGCGTCAACGTCAATGGCACCAACATGCTGGCCTGCGTCACCCCCATCGCCGACCTCAAGGAACCCATCGAGGTGCGCCCCTTCCCCGGTCGCCCGGTCATCCGCGACCTGGTGGTGGACATGACCCAGTTCTATGAGCAATACAAGGCCATCGAGCCCTGGCTCAAGCGCAAGGAACCCACCCCGGAGCAGGAGATCCTCCAGTCCCCGGCGGATCGCGACAAGCTGGACGGCCTCTACGAGTGCATCATGTGCGGCTGTTGCTCCACCTTCTGCCCCTCCTTCTGGTGGAATCCGGAGAAGTTCCTCGGCCCCCAGGCCCTGCTCTCCGCCTGGCGCTTCCTCGCCGACAGCCGCGACCAGGCCACGGACGAGCGCCTGGACTTCCTCGAAGGGCCCTACAAGCTCTTCCGCTGCCACAGCATCATGAACTGCGTCGAGGTCTGTCCCAAGGGCCTCAACCCCACCAAGGCCATCGGCCACATCAAGGAATTGATGCTGAAGAACGCGGTTTAGCCGTGGGTTGAGTCCCTGGCGGAGCACTATGGCCCCGTCCAGCGGCTGAGCGATTGGCTCAGCAACTGGCGGGGCCTTATGCTATCCAAAACCCGGGCGCCCGTCCGGGTAAGGCTCAGAAATCTTTATCAAATAACAAGTAACGGGGAGGTTTCATGTCAATCAAGATCTATCACGCGGTTGCTTCAGCGTTAACCCTTGGCGCCCTGGGTACTTTGGTAACCACCAGCAGCGCCCACGCCTCCGGTTTTGCCCTCCCCGATGCCTCCGCCGCCGGCATCGCGACCACCAATGCCCTGGTGGCCAACCCGGAGGAACTTGGCGCCATCCCCTACAATCCGGCCGCGATGGGCTTCCACGACACCTCCAGCGTCGCCCTGGGCGGCTTCCTGATCGGGCCCAGTTTCTCGGTCACCACCGCCAGCGGCAACCACGACAGTCAGGGCGCGGACTGGACTTTCCTGCCGTCCTTCCAGGCGGCGATCAAACTCGCCGACCAATGGCGCCTGGGTCTGGGGCTCCACGTCCCCTACGGCCTGGAGACCCGCTGGACTTATGGTACCTTCCCCCTGTTGAGCCAGCAGATCAATCTTGGCCCCGTCACCCTGCCGACGGCCAGTCATCCAACGGCCAGTAAACTCGAAATCCTCAATTTCGTGCCCACCCTGGCCTACCGCGTCACCCCTGACCTGAGCCTGTCCGCGGGGATGGATGTCTACTGGGCCAAGACCGCCCAACTGGACTCCAACCTGGCGGAACTGAGCGGCGATGGCACCGGCTTTGGTTTCAACCTCAGCGCCCTGTATCGCCTTAACGCCTGGACCCTGGGGGCCAGCTTTCATTCCGCCGCGACCATCGACCTCGATGGGGATTACACCGCCCTCAATCCCACCATGGTCGCGTTAAAGCTCCTCCAGCCCAGCCAGGCTGCCACGCTCGATCTGGACCTGCCCTGGCGACTGCAACTGGGCCTGCGCTATGAAATCTCCCCCAGCCTGGCGGCCGAATTTGACTGGAGCTACACGGGTTGGAGTCGCTTCCAGCAACTGGAGATCTATGGCAAGCAGAACGGCGCCCTGATCTTCGCCGATACCAATGACTGGCACAACGCCAGTGCCTACCGGCTTGGCCTCACCTGGCAGGTCCAGCCCGCGACCCAATTGCGTTTTGGTTATAGCTATGACCAGGCGGCGCAGGACGATGAGTACTTCAGCGCCCGGGTGCCCGATACCGATCGTCACCTCTTTGGCATAGGCGTGGCCCAAGACCTGGGTGACGGTTTCGCGGTGGAGGCCTCCTACCTCTATGTCATGGGCGTCGATCGCGATTATGCCAGCACGGTACCCTACACCAAGACCAGCGGCGTCAACGGCACCACGGCGGTCAATGGCGATTACGAGATGTCCGCGCATCTGGTCGGGATTGAGGTTTCCAAGACCTTCTGAATCTACCCCTGAAGCCAGAAAGGGAGGCGACGAGGGAGACCCCCTGACGCGATGGCGATGCGATGGCGACCCAGGCCAGGCGTCAGAGGTCTTTCATCATTGGTCAGCGCGGGGGGGCAAAGGGTCATGCTTAAAGGCCCGCCTTTCCAGTCGAAGGATTGGTAACGCCTTATCCAAGAGCCACCACCAGGATCAGGTGCAATGCCATTAACTTAAGCAAGATATTGATTATAATAACCTAATCTTAAGACCCCCCTAACCTGGAGCCAACCCACCATGCGCATTCAAAGCAAGAC
>SACH01000011.1 GCA_009928645.1 Gammaproteobacteria bacterium
CCTTCTTGCCCTTGTCGCCTTGCTTGTCCTTGTCGCCCGGCTTGCCGGCCTTGGTCTCATGGAGAATCCCGGCACCCTTGGCCACGGCGTCGCGGGCCTCGGCCAGGCTCAGGTACACCGGCAGGGGTGACTTGGAGGCGATGATCACCATGCCTTTGTTGAGGCTGGTGGTGGCGTACTCGTAAGCGGCCTGGATGGCATTGGCGTCCGGCGGGAAGAGGGCATAGACGTTGCCGTTGCGCATCTGGGCGGCGAAGTAGTTCTCGATCTCCGGGCGCTGGTGGGTCCAGCCGTTGCGGCCCTGCTCCAGGGCGCCGGCGGTGAACATGCACACCAGGGACGGCGTGGGCCGACGCAGCTCGGCCATGGCCTGGGTCACCGTCTGGACGATGGGCCAGCCGTTGATGGCGAAGCTCTCGTAGGACAGCCAGAGGGCGCGGGAGCCAAACAGGGCCAAGCCGGCGGCCAGGCCGGCGCAGGCGTCCTCGTTTAGGGGCTCGTAGACCTGACCGGTCGGCTCCTGGTTGTACAGCGGGTCCGGGGTCGGGTGGCGGATCTTGAGGGCGTCATTGATGTTCTTCATCGCCGAGGCCTCGTTACCATCGGCGTTGGTGACGACGAAGCGCGGGTCCTGCTGGCCCACCCAGGCGGCCAGGGCGCCCATGGCGGTGGCGGGCACGGCCTTGTCGCCCTTGGCGAATTCCTGGCAGGGGAAGGCGCCCAGGGGGGCCGTGTCGAGGACGAACTCGGTCACCGCCGTCCTGACCGCGGGGCCGCCACCGGCGCGGGTGAAGTTCTGCCGCACCAGCTCCCAGGCCGCTGGCGGCAGGGCGCGGCGTTGCAGGCCCTCGACGATATGGGGGGCATCGAGGGTATCGGCCGGATAGAGGTTATGGGACTTGGCGCCCAGGGTATGCACGCCGGCGCCCTTGAGCTGCTTGAGGATGAAGGCGGTGAGCTTGCCGGACATCGCGCTGGCGGCGGCCCGCTCCATGCCGCTCAGCACCGCCTGGGCGAAGGCCAGGCGCTGGCCGTGGGAGAAGCGGGTGGAATCCACGTAGGCCGCCTCCTGGCCGCTGTCGTCGAAGTCCTTGGCGTCCACCAGCACCACCTCCTCAAAGCCATGGCCCCGCCAGTAGGCGATCATCGCCTCGTTGGTCAGGCGGGAGACCATGGAATGGTGCTCCTGACTGTAGCCGTTCCAGATCAGGGTCGGCAGGAAGTTGGTCACCTGGGGATAGGCGGTGTGGAAGTGCATCATGGCGTTGAGCACGTAGGGCTCGCCCATGCCGCCGTCGCCGATGGTCACCGGGAAGAGCTTGTCCGGGTGGAGCAGGGCGCCAGCCATGGCGAAGTGCTGGCCCTGACCCAGGGGGCCCGCGGGGGCGAGCAGGCCGGGGATGGCGCCGGAGAGGTGGCCGAGCAGGCCGTGCTTCTCGCGGAAGCGGGCCATCATGTCGTCCAGGGTGCGGATGCCCATCTCCTCCAGGGAGGTGTCGAGGAACATGGCGCTGTAGAAGCCCGGCGCGTGGTGGCCCACCTCGGTGACGATGTTGGTGTGGCCCAGCATCACCAGGGCGGAGTAGGCCTCGGCGCTGGAGGCGAAGCCGCCGGGGTGGCCGGAGCCCTTTGAGCCGCAGGTCTGGAGGGTGACGTAACGCAGGGCGTCGGCCATGAGCAGGGTCTGATAGGCCGCCGTCTCGTCGGCCTGGGCGATACTGCCCGTATCGGCGCTCACCGCAGCAGCGGCGGCATGGCGGTCGAAATCGGGCCAAGGTGCGCCGAAGTACTGCATGCCCTGGCAGAAGGCGGGGGCGTCCTGGGGCTGGGTCGTGGTGGCGGCTGTTGCGGCATCGGCGTGGGTGGTGCTCATGGCGGTCTCCATGGTTTCGGCGGCGGATGTTTGTTTCGGGGGCGGATTATTTGATCGCACCTTACACCGGCTGCTATAATTTCGCAATACGCAATAGTTTTCACGATACGAAATAATGATGACGTCGACCGACATGCTCACCCAGAACGCCCCCCAATTCCCTCCCCCAGATCCAGTCCGCTCTCCGAACACCGTCGATTCCCCAAACCCAGCCCGCTCTCAGGAAAGGGGAGCCAACTCTTACAGGGGTCAATCCACCACCTTGTTGACGAAAAACGCGGCGGAGGACTCACAGGCTAACGCCGATCTGCCGGCGTCAAGTGGACGCGGCAAGACCCAAGCCCCTGTGACGGGTGGCGGTGGCATCCAGGTCATCGACCGTCTGGTGGCGCTATTGGAGGCCCTCGCCCGCAACGGCGGCGGGGCCAGCCTCAAGGTACTGGCGGCGGAGACCGGGCTGCACCCGTCCACCGCCTTCCGCATCCTGGCCTCGGCGGTAGAAAACGGCCTTATCGAGCGTGGCGACGGGGGTCTCTATGGCTTCGGTGCCCAGCTCACCGCATGGGCAGCGCTGCGCCAGGGTGAGACGGACATCCGCGACCTGGCCCGGCCAGTGATGGAATGGCTGCGGGACCAGGTGGAGGAGACCATCAACCTGACCCTGCGCGAGGGTGACGAGGTGATCTACGTGGAGCGAGCGACGCCCCACCGCATGATGCGTGTCGAGCAGGTGATCGGCAGCCGCGCGCCCCTGCATGTGACGGCGGTGGGCAAATTGCTGCTGGCCAGCAGTGGCGAGGCGGCAGTGCGGGACTATGCCGACCGCACCGGCCTGTCGGCCTACACTGAACACACCCTGACCCAGGTCGAGGACCTCTGGCACCAGGCCAGTCAGAGCCTAGCGGCGGGCTATGCCTTCGACAACGAGGAGGCGGAGATCGGCGTCGGTTGCATCGGCGTCCTTATCCGCGACCGAGCGGGAGAACCCCTGGCGGGGCTGTCCATCTCCGCCCCGCGTGAACGGCGTCGCGACGAATGGACCGGTCTGATCCAGGAGGCGGCACGGTGCATCGAGGAACGGCTGGCCAAAGCTCGCGGGTCTTGACTCATCACCCTGCCACCTTGAGCGGCGCTAGCATACGCATGCTGCGAATCTTCTGTTCCACCTTGAATTCCCGCGTCTCTTCCGCGCTGGGTTTGGCCTCGACCGTGAAGCTAGTCTCCTCGATGGTGGCGTTTTCCGGCAGGCCCGCGGGGTCGACCTTGACCGTCCAGACCCCGGGCTTGAGGCCGGCGAAGCGAAACTCGCCAAGACCATTGGTCAAGCGCCGATAGACCTGATCGCCGCTGCGCACCTCCACCAAGACCCCGCTCAGACCGCGGCTGGGCTTGAGTTCGATCTTCGCCGGCTTGGGCGTCTGGCCCTGGTCACCCTGGCCAAGCTGGACGAAGGTCTGCGTCGGCAGCAGGCTGGCCTCGGGCTCATAGAGCTGGACGATGCCGCCGATGGTCGCCCCGCGGATGAAGGCCAGCTTCAGGGGGATCTCGTCACCCACCAGCAGATTGACCTCCAGCGGCAGAGGCTGCGCCGGGATCATGCCCACCGGCAGACGTGAGCCCTCCACCGTCAACTCATAAATCTGGCGCTTGACGGAGGGGAAGGAGAAATTGCCCCGCGCATCCGTGATGGCCACCAGCCGATCCATCCTTACCACCACATCTGGCAGCCCCTTGCCGCTCTCCTGATCCAGGATTTGGCCGCGGACCGTCGCCACGTCCTTGCGCCGCACCGTGGGCATGCTGAAGGGCACCGTATAGGTGAGCATCAGATTGGCGTCCTCGTTGACCCCACTCGCGTACTGCGCCTGGACGCCGATGGTGTTGCCGTTGTCCAGCCGATAGTTGTACTGGGCATTGGCGATGACCTGGCTCTGGCCACCGGATTCCTGAGCCTGCAAGTCCATATTGAGGTTGGACTTTTCGTCGATCTGGAGGCCCGCACTCAATCCCAGGGTGGGCAGATCGCCATCGTCATAATTCGCGCAGGGGTCAATGCTGTCGTTCAGGTAGGCGCCCAGGGTAAGACGCTTGGAGGGCCGCCAGAAGAGGGAACCCCGATAGCCCTGGGCAAACACCCGTTCGCCGGTGACATGATCGTAGCGAAACCCCGCCTCGACACTGGCATCCAGGCTCAGATTCTGTTCCTTGAAGGTCTTGGCGTAGCCCAGCCGCAGGGAATGGGTCACGTCATCGAAGGTCGTCAGGGCAGCGCTGGTATTCCGGCATTCCCCGTAGCGCAATTCGGCCAGGTAGCGGCTGCCATCCTCCGCGCGCCAGTTGAAGCCCACCCCGGCCTTTTGCTCATCCCGGGCTGGATCGATCACCAGCCGCTCCTGATTGAAGTACTGGTAACGGTCCTCGTAGTTATAGAGGTAGCGCTTCTGATCCTGGTTATAGAGGTTGTAGTGATAGTAGGCCGTGAGCGACCAGGGCTGGTCCTTGGGCGCGTAACCCAGGTCCAGATGGGCGCGGGTCTGGTCCTGATACTCGCCGGCATAGTTGGGATCGGCATAGAGCAGGTTCAGCCGCAACCGCCAGGGGGCGCCCATCTTCACCAGGTCCAGCCAGTAGGCCGCGCCATTGCCCAGATCCCCGCGGCTGCCGGCGATTTCCAGATCCAGGTTGAGGTCCAGGGGCAACTTGGCCTTCTGGCGCAGGCTCAGGACCTGGTTGTGGCCGTCGTCGTCATCGAAGACATCCAGCAGGTTGGCCTCCAGCCACCAATCCTTGCCCAGGGCATGGCTGACGGACAGCGCGGTCTCGTAGCCATTCTGGTCGGGTGTGGCGCCCTGGTAGGAATTCCATTCCCGGGCATGCCAGGCCTGCACCCGCCATTGTTCATCATGCCAGCCCAGCCGGGCCCCAATACCGCCGGCCCCCATCTCGGTCAGGGGGGACAGGGTAAAGCTCAGATTGCCCAGGCCCACATCGAACTGATCGCCGCGATAGTCCACCATGAACCAGGACGACTGGCCGAAGAGGGTGGCCTCATCCAGATCCGGACCGCGAAACAGGAAGTTGATGAAGCGCTTGCCGCTGCCATCCACCGCGCCGCTGCCGGACCACTCGAACTGCACGCCCCCACCCAACTTGGGGTCATCGCCTTCCTGGGCCGCCCCGCCCCCGGAATTGCTGATACGGGTGCCATAGTTGAGCCCGATGCGGCGGGTGAACAGGGTTCTGAGGTGGTGGTAATCGTCCTCCTTGCCGCTGACCCGGGGCAGGATCTCCACCGAGCGCTTGGCCGTTTCGCTGAGACCCTGCTCCGTGGCCCGCGCACTGAGGCTGATCTCGTCCCGGCTGGCCGCGGTCAGGGCCGGGGGACGTATCTCGAGGGCGACCGGCTGGGACTCCCCCGGGGCCAGGGTCAGGGTACCGGCGGCGGGTTTGATCTTGGACCCACCGCTGCTCTCGGCCCCGTAACCGACCGTCAGGGTGGCGTTGCTGTAGTTGCTGATCTGGAAGGTCGCCGGATAGGCCTCGCCCGCGATGGCGATGCTCGGCACATCCAGGACATCCACTTGCAGCTTGAAGACCGGCAGCACCCGCACCAACATGGAGGCGCCGCCCGCCACCCCCGCCGGATTCGCCCGGTTGGCGACCTGGTAGCTCACCCGATAGTCGCCGGCGGCGGTATTCTCCGGGGCGAAAAAGCTCACCAGGCGCATGACGGTGGCGCCGGCGGCCAATTGGAAGGGGAATTCCGGGGTGATGGCACGCCAGTCCTTGGGCAGCAGCAAGCGCCCCTCGAAGGTGCCGGTAGCCCCGGTGCGGTTGGTCACCTGCAAGACGCGGGTCACCACCTCACGGGGTTTGACCGTCAGCAGGCTGGAATCCGCCAGGGTCACATCCACCCCGCCACCCTGGGCCTTGACCAGCACCGAGGCGAGGAGGAGGAGGAGGAATAACCCAATCCGCGGCATTTTTTGGCAAAGCGAAGCTATCGACACCCGCACGCGGGGTCGCGGTGCAAAAAGGTCTGGTTACTTAAGGGGCCGTCAAGCCGATGAGGTCGGTAGGGAGCGAGAGGCCCTGACGGGGCTTGCCGCTCGGAACCCCGAAGCAATGCCGGCGAGAATACCGGCGGGGCTTACTCGGGCTCAGGTCCTACCTGGGGGGACGGACAGCCACTTTCCCTGGCCGTCAGTATTGAGCAATGGGATCCTTATGAAAAATAACTTCGGGATATCCCATTATGCGGAAACCGCATATCTGACTGTTAGTGGATTGGCCACCAGAGAAAATCAGCCAAATGCGATTGGAAAACCCATCCAGCGCCAGCAAAGCACTGGCTAGGCGGAGCTATTTGATTTCCAGTTCGACATTGGCACCGAACAGATTGTCCCCCGTCCCATCCGCGGCGACCATGCCGAGGTATTTGCCATTGGGGGTCTGGCCCAGATCGATTTTGTAAGCGGAAGAGGTTCCGGGATAGAGACGCCGCGCCTCACCCTGAAATTTTCCAACCGGACTGCCTTTATCGCTATAGAGTTCGAGCCACAGCGCTGGTCTCAGGGAACGCTGGCCGGTATTTGCTACATCGATGGTGAAGAAGCGCTTTCCCTCCTCCTGGACGAGTCGCGGATTGACAAAGGTCAGTTCGGTCTGCCCACCCTTGCCGATATTGGTGACGACCTGAATGCCGTAGCGAAGGACCTGGGAGATCGCCGTGGTATTGTCGGGTAGCGCCTCCGCCGATTCCCGTGAGCCCTTGGCAATGGGTTCGACCATGATCATGCTCCAATAGGTCCCGGTGAGTCCCTTCTCCGCCGGCACCCGCACCTCATATTCGATACGCTCGGTGGCATTCGCCGGTACCGTAATCAGGTCGCGACTGAGCCCCACCCATTTGGCGTTCGAGCGTGGCATATTTCCCGGGGGATCGTAGTGAGTGCTGCCATCAGCCACGAAGCTGTAATCGGTCTGATAGAGTTTGACCTCGGCTGGATGGGAATCGGTATTCTGTACCACGATGACCTGCCGATAGCGCTCACCAGGTTTGGCATCTTTTTCATGGGTCATGTCGCCGACTGGCGTAACACCCGCCTGAAGCAGGCCGAACCAGAGCATGATCGTCAGGGCGAAAATCAGCCTACTGAAAACTGCGTAATTGGCCATAAGCGAAAGCACAGGTAAAGCACGGGAGAGAGTTATTGCAGTCGGTAGATTAGGGTACAGCCGCGCACGCCAGGGCCTTGGCTGATGGAGATACCAGCGACACGTAATTGCAGGTTGATGCTACTGCGATCACCGCTGCCCTGGAACAGAAGCTGCTCATAATCCTGCACCACCAGATAGTCAGCACCACCACTAATACTGCCATTGCCCGTGCCATCGGAGGTGCGATGAACGGCAATACTGACGGCGGCCGGCAAGGTCGAGGCATCGCGCCTCACCCACAGGGTCCACGGGGCCCCCTGGGTATTGGCGATACCCAGGGTAGCCCCGGCCGCACCAGTCTCGATGGTGGGGCGGTAATCGGTCCCGGCACCCATGACCAGGTCATCCGTGCCGATCATTTCGAACCAGTTGCCGATCAGGGTCATCCCGGCAGCCCGGGCACCGGCCGTCATGGCCAGCACCAGCAATCCCGTCAAGCAGGCCCGGCCGCACCGAGGGAACGTGAAACGCGGAGACGTCATGTCACTCGCCAAGGGCCAAGCGTACCATCTCCGCCCCCTAGGCCACGGCTCAGGAGTTCGTGATGGTAAAGGTCACGGTCTTATTCGCGGAGGTCACCTTGCCGGCCGCTGCCGTGGCGCTCAGGGTATAGGTGATGCTCTTGCCGGTTTCGCTGACATTGTCAATACCCGTCACCACATTCGCGGGGGCGGATGACAAGGCCTGCTTGGTTGCGGTCGCGCCCGTGGGTGCCCCCAACTCGACTTCCAGGGTTACACCTGTTGGCATATCGGTATTAATGGCCGCCGTGATCTTTTTGCTATCGGTGCCGGCGTTATTGGTGATGGAATAGGTCGTGGTGGCATCAGTCACCGGTGTCGGCGCCTGACCAGCAGGAGCGGCGGTAATCGTCATGGCCGCGGGGCTACCTGATACATCGATCAGGGCAATCTCCTGGACCTCATAGCCAACGGTTTGCGTAGCGGTATCGTCCGCCGCCCAACTATTCGCGCTGAAAGCCAGACCGATCGCGACGGCCAGGGTGCTGATGCGAGTCATGGTATTGGTGTTCATGGTGATCTCCCGAATGGCTGAATACTCTTGCCGATGGATTGCTGTGGCGCCGATTCACTCGAAGGGGCGGTTTCCGAACCTTTGCCAAGGTGCTTCTGGAATGTTCCAAGAGCGCTAACCGCTAAGCATTGGCTCCGGGTCAGGCTCCTTCCCATTTAGTGTCAGGTGCCTGTCTCCTTGGTGCACAGTATTGTCTCGGCCAACGGAAATGAAAAATAACTTCGGGATATCCTGATATACGGAAACCGCATAAAACTTCAGCCCATCAGGAATGATGGGCAGGGATTCAAGGAGGCTGGGAAGGTAGGGAGATCAGATCTGATTGGTGATGGTGTAGGTGACAAGGATGGTTTCCCCGACCAACTTCGGCGCGGTGGGGTCGGCCCGCAGGGTATAGGTGATGGGCTGGTTGGTGACCGCGACGTTGTCAATGTTCGTCACCAGGTCCGTGGCGCGACTCGACATGGCTTGCCGGGTCGAGGTCGCATTTCCATCCGGCGGGGCGAGCTGGACCTCCAGGAGAACACCCGCCGGCAGGTCCTTGTCGATGGCCGCGGTGATCTTTTTGGCATTCTCGCCGCCGTTGGCGGCGAGGGAGTAACTGGTGCTGGCCTCGGTCACCGGTACCGGCTCGGTGCCTGAGGTGGCCGCCACGACACGCATGGGAGTTGGGTCGCCGGAGACGGAAATATACGTCGCCTCCTCGATGGAGTAAGTGATCCGTTGCGTCGCGGTATTCCCCGCCCCCGCCGGCAGGGAGAAGGACAGGGCCAGGGCCAGACCGTGCAGGCTGATCGCACGGGAGGCGAAAGGCTTCATGTGAGGTATCCTGTTGTCTATGCACCTAAACCCGGCGTCGCCCAAGGGCAGGGAGCGAATACGAGCACCTTGCCTGAGGGAATATGACGCGCACGGTTATCGGTGGGGGCCGAGGGTGGATGATGGCCTGGCTGGCCTTGCCTGAGACCCATTAGGGGGGATGCCAGGCTGCAAGCCATCTCTGGTTAAGCATTCTATCGGTTCATGCTTGACAGGCATACAACTATACGAAAATCGCATAGTCTGCTGATTTTCACCCAACCACCTGTTAAGTTTTAGTTTATTGGACCATTACCCCACCAGGTCCTGACCAAAAATCATCAGGCTACAGATTCAAAGCGGGTCAGCATCCTGCCGGTGATGTATTTTCGATATACAACTATGCTGAAACCGCATAACATCAATGAGAGGTGATCGCTGGCATCGTTCGCCTCCCCGCCCCCGGTCGAGGACCGCCATCCGGTCTTCCTTCCCCCCTCCGTTAGCAGTAGCACCGCGCACGCCCATGAAGCTCCGGCAGTTGGTTTACCTCCACGAGGTCGTCCAGCAATCCTTCAATATCTCCGCCGCCGCCAACAGCCTCTTCACCTCCCAATCGGGGGTGAGTCGCCAGCTACAGGAGTTGAGCCAGGAGTTGGGCGTCGAGCTCTTCACCCACCATGGCCGGCGCCTGGTCGGGCTCACCGAGATCGGCAAGGAAATCGCGGAGGCGACAGGGGAAGCCCTGCGCATCACCAAGCGCATCAAGCAGATCGCCGATACGCATCGTCTGGGGGAAAGTGGAGCGCTGCGGATCGTCGCCAGCCGGCATGCCATGGCGAGCAATCTGCATCAGGCCATCGTGCGCTGCCGGCAGGAGTTGCCCGGGCTGCAAGTGGAGATCAGCCAGGAGGAACCCACAGTCGCCCTGGAATTGCTCAGAGGGGGGAGAGCGGATCTGGGCCTCCTGACCGAACCCACCGAATCGTTGCTGGACCTGGTGTATTGCCCCCTGGCCGAATGGCGGCTGCAACTGGTCGTACCCGCGAGGCATCCCTGCACCGAGCTGCCCGACCTGACCCTGGAAGCCCTAGCCGCTTATCCCTGTTGTTCCTTCGAACGCTCAGCGCGCACCCGCCAGATCATCGATGAGGCCTTCGAACTGGCCGGGGTGAAATCACCCATCGCCTTCTCCCTCGATAGCACCCCCAGCATTCTGGATTACGTCCAGTCCGGACTGGCATTCGGCTTCGTCGTCGAGGGTTCCTTTCAACCCGCCCGCTATCCCGACCTCCTGGTCCTGGATGTCCACCATCTTTTTCGGCCCTTGACGACCGGTATTGTCCTGCCGCGCAAGGTGCGCATCACCTATGGTTTGCGCAATTTCGTCAGCACCCTGGCGCCAAACTTGATCATCGACTGGGACAATGGGTTGACCATTTCAACCTGTTACCAACCAACAGCCAGCCGCAGTCAGTCCGGTAAATGAGCCAGGGCCGCCTCGAAGCGGAGGGTATGGATCGCCTCAGCCAGGGCCGCCAGGGCCGCTTCGCCCAAGGCAACCGCCAGGGCCGGTTTCAGTTCCTGAAAGATCTCGATCGCCGCGAGATCGGAGCGGGCCAGGGCGGCGCGGAGGCGGGTCAGTTGTTCCCGGTCCAGGGGGACCGGCAATCCAGCGGCGGTGACCGGCTCCTGGAGCGGACCCAGCCAGGGGATCAGGGCCTCGACGAGGGCCAACACCTGGGAGTCGAAGGCTTCAAGATCGGCCTCCAGCCCCGGCTGGCGGGCGCCGATGGTGGCCTCCAGTTCCTGGGAGGCGCGCGCCAGGCCGATGGCGCCGATGTTGCCGGCCAGGCCGCGCAGGGCATGCAGGCGCCGGGCGGCCATGATCGCCTGGTCCGCGGCGAGATCCTGGCGGATCCGGGCCACGACGTCGGCGAAATCGGCGACGAAATTCCGCAACAAGCGCCGAAAAAAAGTCTGGTCGTTGCCGAGCAGGAGGGCCGCCCGCCGGGTATTGAGGCCTGGGATGTCGGGAAAGCCCCCCTCGGGTGGGCTGACGGACCGGTCAGGGGGCGAGTTCGGTTTCTCCGCCGGGCCCGGGTGACACCAAGACCGCAACTGGGCGACCAGATCCTCCAGGTCCACCGGCTTGGCGACGAAGCCGTTGACGCCGGCCGCGAGGGCCTCCCGGCGCTGGTCGGCGAGGACGCCGGCGGAAAAGGCGATGACCGGCAGGTCCGCCAGGCCGAGCTCCCCGCGAATGGCCCGGGTGGCCGCCAGCCCATCCATCACCGGCATCTGGATATCCATCAGCACGGCATCGTAACCCCCGGGGTGCTCGCGCAGACGTTCCAGTGCCTCCCGACCGTGGGCGGCCAGGGTCGCCCGCGCCCCCTCCCGGGCCAGGACCTGGGCGACAACCTCCAGGTTCCAGTGATGGTCGTCCACCACCAAGACCCGCAGACCCGGCAGACGTGGCCCCTTGGCATGGGCGGGGGCGGAGACAGGCGGGGACGGTTGTTCCGGTTTGTCCGGTTGGCGGGCGAAGCCGACCTCGAACCAGAAGGTGCTGCCGACGCCTTGGGTGCTCTCCCAGCCGAAGGCGCCGCCCATCAGGTCCACCAGTTGGCGGGAGATGGCCAGGCCGAGCCCGGTGCCACCGAAGCGGCGGGTGATGGTGCCATCCGCCTGGGTGAAGGGGGTGCCCAAATGAGTGAGGTGCTCCGGGGCGATCCCGAGGCCCGTGTCGCTGACCAGAAACTGCAACCGGACTCGCTCCGGCGTCAGTTCCCGCTGGAGAATGCGCAGGCGGACCTCGCCGCGTTCGGTGAATTTGATGGCATTGCCGATCAGGTTGGTCAGGATCTGTTCGAGACGCAGGGCGTCGCCCAGCAGCCCCGTGACCAGATCCTCCGGGGCCTCGATCCGGAAATCCAGCCCCTTGGCCCTGGCCATGCCGCCCATGAGTACCTGCAAGTGGGTGAGGAAGCCCTGGAGCACGAAGGGCTGGAGTTCCAGACGCATCTCGCCCCGCTCGATCTTGGACAGATCCAGGATGTCGTTGAGGAGGGCCAGGAGGGAGCGCCCGGCGGTGCGGATGTGGCGAACCTTGGTCCGCTGTCCCGGAGTAAGCCCCTCCTGTTCGAGCAGTTGCGCCATGCCAAGGACCGCGTTCATGGGGGTGCGGATCTCGTGGCTCATGTTGGCGAGGAACTGGCTCTTGGCGAGGTTGGCGGCCTCGGCCTGCTCCTTGGCCTCCAGCAGGGCGCTTTCAGCCTCCATCCGCGCGCTGATGTCAGTCAGCAGCCCCAGGAAGCTGGCGGGCTGGCCCTGGGCATCCCGCACCAGGGCCAGCGCTACCTGGGCATGGGCCAGGGTTCCATCCGCGCGGCGGTAGCGCTTTTCGATGATGGCGCTGCCTTCTCCCCGCAGCAGTCTGGCGAACAAGGCCTCCTCCAGGGCCCAGTCCTCGGGCGGGGTGAAGTCACCCAAATGCCTGCCCAGAAGGGCCTCCCGGGGGTGGCCGACGATCTGGCAATAACGGTCGTTGACGTGGACCAGGTAACCCTCCAGGCTCACCTCGGCGATCCCCGCCAGGCCCTGGGCGATGAAGGCCCCAACCCGCTGCTCGCTGGCCTGTCGGGCGGCGGCCTCCCGCGCGGCAACCAGTTCCTCCTCCTGGCGCAGGCGTTCGGTGATGTCGCGGGTGACACCGCGTAGCCCCAGATAATCCCCGGCGGGGGAGAAATGTGGATTGCCGCTGACCTCGACGAGGATCCGCCGTCCATCCCGGCATAAGACCGGATGGCGCAGGTTGGCAAAGGGCGCCTGGGCGCGCAGGCTCTCCCGCACCGCAGCGCCCTTGAGGATCGCCTCGTCCGGGGGCAGCAACTCCACCGGGGTCTTGCCGAGGAAGGCCGCGGGCGGACGCCCGGTCATGTCCCGGAAGCGGGGACTCAGATAGGTATAGCGGCCCTGGTCATCGACCTCCCAGATGCAGTCGCTGGTCGTCTCGACCAGGGCGCGAAAGCGCTCATCGCTCTCGCGCAGGGCCTGCTGGAGCTGGCTGGCCTTGAGATCCGCCTCGACCTGGCGACGACGGGACTGCTCACGTAACAGGGCCAGGGTGCGCAACGCCAGCGCTTCGCTCAGGCTCAGAAGGTTGTTGTTCAGCACGCCCATGGCCCCGCCCAGCTCCGCGTCAACCTGGCGTACCGCCGCCGGGATCTGCGCGCCGGCCTTGACCGCCAGGCTGATCCGGGCCAGGCGCTGGTCCTCGTTAAGGATGTGATGGGCGAGCCAACGGATCAGGAAGAGCAGCAACTCCTCGGTAGCTTCCGCAGCGGAGGTCCGTTCCGCCGCCATCCGGAGGTTCACCAACCGCTCGCGGAAGGCTGCGTGGCCCCGACGATGGCGCTCGACCTCTTCTTCACCGGCGAGCCAGGTCTCCCAGAGGGCCTCCTCGCTGGCAAAGTGATAAGCGGCATAGTCGACGAGGGCGGCAAAACTGTCTTCCGGGAAGTCCTCCGGGGATCCTTGTACCAGCCGCCGCGCGAGTAGGTTGATCTGCCAGATGAGCTGCCGATGCTGACGGTCGATGTCGGCGAAGCCGGTGGCGAAATGCTCGCTCCAAGGCATGATGTCCCCCTCGGGGGCCAGGGTCTGAGAGCTCATGGTGTTGATTCACTGCGCATGGTCAGGAGGGTCTCCCACCAGCGGGTTCATTCCGCATGGTCAAGAGGGTCGCAAGTTGGGGGCATTCACATGGCACGCTTATGAGAATTGCAAGCAGGGAGTTCACGTTGCATGGTCAGGAGGGCCGCAGGCCGGGATCGCCAGGTGCTGGCAGCAGGGCCGCCGCCTCCTCAAACCGCAGGGCATGGATGGCGTCAGCAAGCTGGCGGACCTCCGCTGGTCCCAGGACATCGCTCAGGGCCGGTTGCAGGTCGCTGAAGAGATCCAGGGCGGCCAGGTCGCAACGCGTAAGGGTCTCGCGCAAGGTCACTAGCTTGACGGGGTCCAGGGCGAGGGGGAGGCCGTCGGCCGCGACCACCCTGGGGTCCGGCTGGTCCTCCTCGGTGGGCGCCAGCCAGGGGCTGATGGCCTCGATGACCGCCGCCATCTGGCCGGCGAAGGTCGCCAGCCGGGCCTCGACCTCCGGTCCAGCCGGTTGGGCGCGAAGGGCGGATTCGAGCTCCTGCGCGGCCTGGGCCAGAACGATGGCACCGATATTACCGGCGAGGCCACGCAAGGCATGGAGCCGCCGGGCGGCGGCGGTGGCGTCACTGGAAGCGAGGTCCTGACGCACCTGGTGCGCAACAGCGCCGAAATCCCGGGCGAAATCGCGTAACAAGGCGAGGAAGAAATCGCGGTTGTGGCCGAGCAAGACCGCAGCCCGACGGGTATTGAGGCCGGGGATGTCGGGGAAGGCCGCAGGCATCGCCACTGCCGGGGGCTGGGCGGCGGGACGTTGGGCGCCCGGACCGGAAACCCCGGGGGTGACGATGGCGCTGGTCAGGGGTGGGCTGGGCGGCTCCCCGGCCATGGCCGCCGGCGGATAGCGGGTCCACCGCTCCAGCATGGCGACCATCTCCTCGAGGTCCACCGGCTTGGCCAGGAAGTCGTTGACCCCAGCCGCCGAGGCCTCCTGACGCTGGTCGGCGAGGACCCCGGCCGAGAAGGCGAGCACCGGCAGGTCTGGCTGCGCGAGTTCACCGCGGATGGCCCGGGTGGCAGTCAGTCCGTCCATCACCGGCATCTGGATGTCCATGAGGACCGCGGCGAAATCCCCCGAGCCGGCCCGCAGCGTATCCAGGGCCTGCTGGCCATCGGCGGCCAGGGTGACGCCGGCACCCTCGCGCTCCAGGGCCTGCTGGACCACATCCCGGTTCCAGTGATGATCGTCCACCACCAGGAAGCGCAGACCCGCGAGACGCTTGCCTGCCAAGGAGACCACTGGCGGGCTGGGGACCCGTCGTCCCTCCTCCCCCTCCCCCTCCTCCTCCGCGGCGGGCTCTACCGGCGGGGCCTGCTCGCAGGCCACCGTAAACCAGAAGTGGCTGCCGACCCCCTGGCGACTTTCGCAGCCCAAGGTGCCACCCATGAGCTCGATCAATTGCCGGGAGATGGCCAGACCCAGGCCGGTACCACCAAAACGGCGGGTGATGGTGCCGTCAGCCTGGGTGAAGGGGGTGCCGAGGCCGGCCAGCTTTTCCGGGGCGATACCGATGCCGGTATCCCTGATCTCGAAGCACAGCCGCACCTGGGCGCTTCCTTGGCTAGGGCTAGGGCTGGGGCTGGGGCTGGGGCCAAACATGGGGCCGCCGTCTTCAGGACGGCTAGCGCCCTGGCCGACACCCCTGATGCCAACCGCCTCACACCGGAGATCTCCAGCATCCGCCATTTCCTGCCTGGGGCGATGAACCCCCGTAACCTCCGTATCCTGGCGGGGATCCTCCAGACGGAGGCTGAGCTTGACCTCCCCCCGTTCAGTGAATTTCACAGCGTTACCTAGCAGGTTGACGAGGACCTGCTCCAGCCGCAGAGGATCGCCCAACAAGCGTTCCGGGAGTGCCTCCGGGGTCTCGATATGAAACCCGAGCCCCTTGGCGGCGGCCATCTTGCCCATCAGGCTCCGCAGCTTGGCCAGCAGGGCAACCAAGTCGAGGGACCGGGATTCCAGGTGGATCTGGCCCCGTTCGATCTTGGAGAAGTCGAGGATGTCGTTGATGATCGCCAGCAGGCTCTGGCCGGCGGCGAGGATATGGCGCACCCACTCCCGTGGCTGGGGGGCCAGGTCCTCCAGTTCCAGCAGTTGCGCCAGTCCCAGCACGGCATTCATCGGGGTGCGGATTTCATGGCTCATGTTGGCCAGGAACTGGCTCTTGGCGGCATTGGCCCGTTCGGCGTCGTGCTTGGCCTGGAGCAGGGCCTCTTCGCCCTTTTTGCGGGCGGTGATGTCGGTTATGGCGCCCACCATGCGCCGGGGGCTGCCGTCGGCGCCCCGTTCCACCACCTTGCCCCGGTCGAGGACCCAGACACAGGCGCCATCCGCCCTGAGCATGCGATGTTCGGACATGTAAGGGGCGCGACCGGCCAGGGCGTCTTCGAGGCGTGCCATGACCGCGGGCAGGTCCTCCGGGTGGAGGTACTCGGCGAAGAGGGCCACGCCATGGTCCTTGGGGATGTCCTCCCGTCCGATCAGCAGGCCCCATTGCCGGTTGTGCGTCACTTGGTCCTGGGCGATATCCCAGTCCCAGATGCCCTCCCCCGTCGCGTCCAGGACGTAGGCCAGCCGTTCCTCGGATTCCCGCAGGTCGGCCTGGCCTTGGCGCACCGACTGCACCATGCGGTTGAAGGAGTCGATGAGGCTCCTGAAGTCGGGACTGCCCTCCGGGGCCAGTTGCACGTCGAGACGGCCCGCGGCCATGGCTCGGGCACCGCCTTCCAACTGTTTCAAGGGGCTGAGACCGGTCCTGAGCACCAGCCAGATGCCGATGAAATCGACGCAGATCGCCAGGAGCAGAATCCACAGGTGATTCTGGAGGTGATGCCAGGCGCGCTCGGACAAACCCTGCGCCGTGAGGACCAGGGACAGTTCCCCGTAGCTACGCCCCCCGACCAGGACCGGGGCCTGACCCGCCACATCGGAAAAATCGAAGAGGGCGAGAAACCAAGCCGGGGCCGCTGAGGGGCTGGGGGGACCCTCGCTGATCAGTAGGACCCCCGAGGTATCCTGGAAGCCGACCTTGGCGATCAGGGGGCGGGCCACGTAGCGATCCAGGGTCTGCTGTAGGGTGGCGAAGTCACCGACCACCACGGTCTCGGCCAGGGCCGCCGGCAGGGTTTCCAGCTCCTTGTCCAGTTCCTGGCGGAGATCCGCGCGGATCTCCGCCGCCTCCTGGCGGGCGCTGACGAAGACCATCGCCGCCCCGGCCACCAGGATCGCGGTACTCGCGGTGACCAGCAAGCGCCCGATGAAGGGCAGGCTCTCCCAGAGGCGTCGCATGAAAATCGCTCTTCGGAGATCTCAGAAGCTAAGTGTCTTGTGGGGGCGGACCAACCCCCAGAAGATGAAAAACAAAATTAAACACTTAGCCCTGACTTTCACCTTACAGATCCCGGGATTCGAGTATGTGAGGATCTGAGGATCTTGGGCTACTCGATGTCCTTGACCAGGGTTTCAGCGTAGAACTCGACGTAATTACGGTAATCCGCCGGACTGGAGGCGACGAAACCATAAGGGGGCTTCTGACCGATGACCTGGGCCGTGGCCTCCAAGACCTTGGCGCCTTCGGAATCCTCGTTCATTCCGGAGATGGTGTCCCGCACGGCGCTGACCACTTCTGGTGGCACCCGGGTATGGGCGGAGATGGGCAAATTGTTGTAGGCCACCGACTCCCACAGCACCCGATAGCTCAACCTCTCCCGATTGGCGAAGGCCTTCATCACCTGACTGTTGACCCCGGCGGCGATGACCCTGCCCGCCTTCAATTGACCCATGATGCCCTCCTGGTTGCCACCGAAGACCGGGGTGACCTGGATGCCCTCCCGCAGCAGTTGGTCCATGGGCACGGCGTAGCCGACGAAGGCCGCCAGGGAGGGGAAACCCACCTCCTTACCCGCGAGGTCCTTGAGGCTCTGGATGGGCGCATCCGCGAGGGTGACAATCTGACCGCGGATGGCCTCGTCCCGGGGTCGCAGGATCACCTGGTAATTGGCCTGGGCCATCTTCGGCAGAAAGATGGTATTGGAATAGACGAAATCGTACTCGCCCCGGGCGGTAGCCTCGTTGGATTCCGGGGCGGTGCGCGCCAGCTTGAGGGTAAAATCCGCCCCGGTCCTGGCCTTGACATAGTCCAAGATAGGATTCCAGTACTGAGCGCTGAGGACGGCGCTCCGCTGGGAGAGGACACCAAAGGTGTAGGGCTCGGCGGCCTGGGGTCCCGCCCGGAAGGACAGGACCAGTGGGGACAAGAACAGGACCAGAAGACGGGTAAGACGGCTAAGACGCTTGAGACAGGTAACCCTGGTAAACCTGGGGCGCCCACCTGGGCTGCGGTGAAGGAGTTTGATCATAGGTTTCATGGGGGTCATGGTCATGGCGGTGATTCAGGCCTGCCCCGGCGGTTGAGGGGGCGACTAAGAGGCAGGCGGGGCGGGCGGTTAAGCGGTTGTGAGAGGGGACCGCGCCGCAACCACTTCCGACGCACTCTCTCTGTAAACTCAGTGGTCAGGATTCCACCTGGAGAGCATCCATTACCGTCTACGGGAGGCCCTCTCAGCCCCCGGAAGAGCGGCTAGGCGGCGGACGGCGCGGGCGGGCTAGTGGCGTCGGAAGAAACCGGGGTCGCCTTGGCCGCGGCCAGTTGGGCCCGGAGCTGGTTGATTTCGGCCTTGAGCCTGGACAATTCCCGCTCGCGGTCCCGCAGCAGGACATGGGTGCGCACGCGCTGACGCAACACCTGGGGATTGACCGGTTTGTGGATGAAGTCCGTCGCGTCCGCCACCAGGGCCAGCATGGCGCTCATTTCATCCTCGAGGTCGTTACTGGCGGTGATCAGGATGACCGGGATGTCGCGGGTGCGGGGCTCGGCCTTGAGCTGGCGACAGACCTCGTAGCCATCCATGTCGGGCATCACCACATCGAGGAGGATCAGGTCCGGCAGCTCGCCCGTGGCCAGTTTGGTCAGGGCCTGTTTACCGGAGAGGGCAAATTCGGCGGCGAATTCCGGGGCCAAGCCTCGGGCTATGATCTGGATGCTGTCCGCCCTGTCGTCCACGATCAGGATGCGGGGCTTGGTGCTATCGGACATGGGGATCTCATCAGAGCGGTTGAGGTGAGGGGGGGGGGAAGAATAGGCGATTGATCCGCGACGGTCATCCCCCCGCGCCACCAGCCGCACAACCTCCCGGCAGATTGCGTTGTAGCCATAGTTCCAACAAGGCCAGGTGCCACAGCTTGTTGCCCCGGATGCGGGTATGGTGCATGTCCGGGGCGGCGAGGAGCTGGTCGACGTAGGCCCGCTGGTAGAGGCCCCGCTCGCGGCAGGCCTGGGAGTTGACCAGGTCGCGCATCAGGGTCAGGAAATCGCCGCGGACGTACTTGAGGGCCGGCATGGGGAAGTAGCCCTTGGGCCGGTCGATGACGGCATCCGGCAGCAGGCCGCGGGCCAGGGCCTTGAGGGGGTACTTGCCCCCTTCGCGCAGCCGGATCGCCGCTGGGCAGCTTGTGGCCAGTTCCACGAGCTGGTGGTCGAGGAAGGGCACCCGCGCCTCCAGGCCCCAGGCCATGGTCATGTTGTCCACCCGCTTGACCGGGTCGTCGACGATGAGGGTGCTGACATCCAGGCGCAGTACGGCGTCCACCAGTTCCGTGGCGCCGGTCCGGTCGAGGAGGTCGGCGACCAGCAGGCCGGTGTGATCTGGCCCGGCGTAGGCCGGGGTGACCAGGCGCAGGAATTCGTCATGGTCCCGGTCGAAATAGTGGCGACTGAAGGTGGCGAGCCAGGCGTCCTGACCCGCCCCCGTCGCCAAAGTTGTCAACAGGGCCCCGCCTCCTCCCTCTGGCGAAGAGCGGCCGGGTCCTGACTCATCGGGATGGCCCCCCCTATCGCCCTGCCCCACCCGCTGATCGGCATGCCCGCCCGTCGCAGCCAGTTGCGGGTACCAGAAATAGCCACCGAAGACCTCGTCGGCCCCCTGGCCGGACTGGACCACCTTGATCTCCCGGGACACCTGCTCGCCGAGCAGATAGAAGGCGACGGCGTCCTGACCGAACATGGGCTCGGTCATGGCATCCACCGCCTCTGGCAGCCGGCGCAGGACCTCGCTATTGGGGACGTGGAACCGGCTGTGCCGGGTGCCATAGCGCGCCACCACCTGGTCCGAGTACTCGAACTCGCTGCCGGCCTCCTCCGGGGTGTCCTCGAAGCCCACCGAGAAGGTGCGGATCTCGCGCTGGCCCAGCTCCGCCAGCAGGGCCACCAGCAGGCTGGAGTCCAGGCCGCCGGAGAGCAGCACCCCCACGGGCACGTCCGCCACCTCCTCGCGCTTGCGCACCGCTTCCCGCAGGGCGGCGCCGGTGGCCTCCACCCAGTCAGCGGGACTGAGGCTTGTGTCCGGGCGGATGCCGGCCAGGCTCCAGTAGGGGCGCTCGGTGATGGTGCCGTCGGCCGCGAGGCGCAGCCAGTGGGCCGGGGCCAGTTTGCGCACGCCGGCAAGGATGGTGCGCGGCGCCGGCACCACGGCATGGAGGCTGAAGAGGTGATGGAGGGCGATGGGGTCGATGGCGGTGTCCACTCCCCCCGCGGCCAGCAGGGCCTGGGTGCTGGAGGCGAAACGCAGGCGCCGGTGGTCGCGGGTCCAGTAGAGAGGCTTGACGCCAAAGCGGTCGCGGGCCAGAAACAGGACCCGGCGGTTCATGTCCCACAGGCCGAAGGCGAACATGCCGTGCAGGCGCTCGACGCAGCCCTCGCCCCAGGCGTGCCAGGCCTTGAGGATGACCTCGGTGTCGCCGGTGGAGAAGAAGCGGTAGCCCTTAGCCGCCAGTTCCTGGCGCAATTCGCGGTAGTTGTAGATGGCGCCGTTGAAGACCAGGGCCAGGCCCAGGTCCGGATCGACCATCGGCTGATTGGCGCGGATGGACAGGTCGATGATGCTCAGCCGCCGGTGGCCCAGGCCCAGGCTGCCGTCGCTCCATGAGCCGCCGTGATCCGGGCCGCGCCGCCGGATCTGGTCCATCATCCGCTCGATCGCCCCCAGGTCCGCCGGGGCGCCGTCGAAGCGCCTCTCTCCGCAGATTCCGCACATGGCTTACCGCTCCCCGGTCAAGAAAACATCATTGGGTAATTGTCGGCTTTTTCCGGGTCGGCTGGTGCCTGGCGGGGGACGCCGTGAATCCATCCATGGAGGCTTGGCAACCGCATCCATGCGGTTGACACCCCCGCCAGGCACCAGCCGACCCTCCCTCAGGGCACCTAAAAATCAAATCCCTCAGTTAGCTAGCTTCATCGAGCCAGTTGCTCGCGCCGGCTGAGGTCCTGCTCCCGCTGAAGGACCCGGCGTTGAAAGCTGGCCTGGTTTTTGGTGCAGACGAGGGTGTAGGGCCGGCCGCGCTTGTTGGTCGCCAGGTCAAGGTCACACTGGGCACGCTGGATGGAATGGGCGACATGCTGGCGGTCCACCTCATTGGCCTTGAACTGCCACGTTGGCTCGTCCGGGGCCACCAGGAACCGGCTCAAGGCGCGGCAGTGGGCGCAGGTACAGGCGATGGACCCGCTGCGCGTCCAGTCCGGCGGCGGTTCCAGGGGCAGGGCGATGCACGCCTCCAGGTGCGCCAGCACCGCCGCCCGCAAGACCTGGACCGCGGGGGCTTCGGTCTCCCCGCCGGTGGCGTTGAGCAGCACGGCCGTCGGGACCAGCACGTGGTCCAGGTCGTACAGGGCGGGCAGGGCCAGGAAGAACGCCACCGCCTGGTCGGCCAGAGCGGCATCGATGACCCCTAGGACGGTGATCAGCTCGGCGAGCTGCAGGGGCGTCAGCGGTTCCGGAACCTTGGTGTAGTCGTAGGGCGTGGTCGGACTGGCGGCGCGGCCATCGGGCAAACCCTGCAACAACAGCCGGGCGGGCGCCGGCAAAAGGGGCAAGGCGATTGCGCCCTCCGCCGCGCAGCGGGTAAGCAGATTGGCGCAGGCCCCCGGCCGCCGGGCGGCATGGGCGCCGATGATCTGGCCGATCAGCCCGGCCGCGGCCTCGGGGGGAAGGCGACCGCAGAGGGCGGTCAGGGCCGGGTTATCCTCCTCCCCATAAGCGCCACCCGCCACGCGCTCGGTGGTGAACTCGGCGGCGCCCTCCACGTCTCCCAGCCGCAGCAGGGCGTCAAGCAGGTCCGCCGACTGCCCCCCGCTACTGGGCTGCCGGCTGCGCCAGGTGTCCTGGGGCCACTGGGCGCGGATGGCGCTGGCCAGGCGCTGGGCCTCCCGCCAACCGGCGTCACCGGCGTGGGCGCCGGCCGCCTCCCAGCGCTGGACCAGGTCGCGCAGCGCCGGGAGGCTGACCCCCAGGCCACCGGCGGCCAGGACGGCGCCCCGCCGCTCGATGGGCCAGAGGACGAAGGCGGCGCGCTGGTAGAACCGCTCGAAGGAGGCCCCTTCGTTGCCGGTGGCCTCGGAAAATTCCACCTCGGCCTCCTCCAGGTCGTCCAGGGCCTCGGCCGGCGAGAGCTCCTCCGCGACGAAAGGCAACTCGGCCATGCCGCTCTGGCCGCCGTCCGGCAGCCGCCAGTCATGGATGGTCCAGGCGCTGTCGGTGACCTCACCGATCTCCATCTCCGGGTCGCGCCAGCGACCGCCGCCGGTGTATTCGGCCCAACCGGACTCGGAGACGCTGATCAGGGCCAGATAGAGGTCGCACTCCGCCGCCTTGGCCGCCGGGATCAGCACCTGGGCCGCCGCCGCGTCCTTGCCCTTGAGGGCCGCGAAGCCGATCTCGGCCTCGGTGTAGGCGTGCTCCAGGGGATAGACCAGCTTGTCGGGCGCGGCGCCGGAGCGGTCCCAGTCGGTCAGCAGACGGACCAGATTCGCCTGCTGCTCGCCATAATCCGGGGCCTGGGGCAGCGGGCCCTCGCCGACGCGGATCAGGTTGTAGATCAGCGCCAGCCGGTACCCGGAGGCGATGGGCAGCACCTCGTGCCGGCAGTCGGCGTAGAAGGCGGCGAAGGCCGCCTCGGAGGGCTCGTCCCGGTTCAGATCGACGCGCACCTCCTCGCCGCGGTGGCGGATGATCAGTTCGCCGCCGCTGTAGTCACAAGGCAGGACCACTACCAGGGTGGCGAACATGCCCGGAGCCTTTTCGGTATCGCGATGGGGGACGAAAAAGCTGCCGGTGTCGTAGATCAGCAGCTTGTAAAGCTGGGCCTCGACGGCCCCCGCCACCGCCAGGCCCACCCGCACCCGCTCGACCACCCCGGCGAGGTCATCCGCCCATTTCCGGCCGGTCAGCTTCACCTTGGCGGCATCCACCTGCCAGGTGCGGCGCACGCTGGTATCGACCAGGGTCTCGCTGCCCCGACCGTAGGGCGCCTGCTCGGCCCCCGCCACCAGGGCCTCGGCCTGTGCCGGCAGCAGGGGCAGGGCGATGGGCCCGACCCCTTCCACCTCCAGCCGTGGGGGATGGATGTCGAAGGAACCGGCGACATGAAAACCGCCGGGGCGTTGCACGCTGGCCAGGACATCGGCGAAGGCTTGGGGAAAGTCGGTCATAAGCGTGGTTGAAGCTAGGGTGGCGTGGTGGAAGCGTAACGGGGGAGCATGAAGGTCTTGGGGTCTTAGAGGCTGCCTTAAAACCCCAGGGGTTGCGGCTGGCTTTAAGAAGACCATCTATATGTTTATAAATGACTTTAGTTGGCTGGAGACTGTCTGAAAAGGCAGTCTCTTAGGGGTCCAAGGGCTTTTAGGGGGTCATGGACATCATGATCCGCTTCCCTCATGCCCATACTGTAACCGTTCACAACCTCTGCTGCCTGGGCTGGCATAGATAAGCCAAGCCGATGATTCTCTTGCTCCCTCCCCCCTGGTGGGGGAGGGTTGGGGAGAGGGGGGCTGAACGCATACCCCCTACTTTCAATCGCCGGGGGAAGCCGCGTCAAACTTGAGTGATGGTCGCTTCGGATCTCACTGGCTTTCCCCGTTTCCGATGGCGCCCTCCCGCCGTGGGAGCGTCGAGACGGGTGGATGGGCGGAAAGGACTTTCTTGGCGGATGATGGACTCACTTCCATTTGGGGCGATCCACCACCTCGAGGGCTCATTCAAGCAGCGAGGTACTTGGGATAGACTGAGGATCAGAATCAGAGGCGAGGATCAACGATGAATACGGAAACCTTGAAAGAAGCCATCCGGCGGGAATTGCCAGGGTTTGTCAAAACCGATCCGGAGTTTCGTGCCTACCTGCTGGATCTGATGCGGCCGGAATTCGCCCCTCGCGCCGAAACCGACGACCGCTTCTATTCCATCCTCAACGAGTTACGCAGTGACCGTGAGGAGCAACATGGCAAGTGGGAAGAACAGAATCGCAAATGGGAGGCAAACCAGGCGGAACTGCAGCGGCTGCATGAAGAGATCATGGCCCAGAATGACAAGCTGGACCGCAGCATCGGTGGCCTGGGCGCGCGTTGGGGGCTGAAATCGGAAAGCGCCTTCCGCAACGCCCTCGCTGGCATCCTGGAGAAGCACTTTGGCGTCGAGGTGCTCAATATCAGCGAGTACGACGACCAGGGCGTGGTCTTTGGCCGCCCTGACCAGATTGAGCTGGACATCATCATCAAGAATGGCCTGCTACTGATCTGCGAACTCAAGTCGTCCATCGACAAGGCCGGCATGTACAGCTTCGAGCGCAAGGCGCGATTCTACGAGGAACGGCACCAGCGCAAGGCCGACCGCCTGATCGTCATCTCGCCCATGATCGACCTGCGGGCTTTGCCGGTGGCTCAGCGGCTGGGGATCGAGACCTTCAGTGACTCCCAGGATCTGGTCTGGCAGGAGACCGGCAGGCTCAGGCCATAGCCCGAATCAGTGTCGGAGTCTGAACCGGATGCCAAGCTGGCGCTTGAGCTTTGGCTTGGACGAACCCATGTTGCCTCGGGTCCTTAGCAATAAAATTCTAGCTTTTGCCCCTATCAGGCGCGCTACCACCCCCATCTAACCAGGAGACAGCCACATGACCCATGAACTCCCCGCCCTGCCCTACGCCATGGATGCCCTGGCCCCCACCTTGTCCCAGGAGACCCTGGAGTACCACTACGGCAAGCATCACCAGGCCTACGTCACCAACCTGAATAACCTGATCCCGGGCACCGAGTTCGAGTCCATGAGCCTGGAGGACATCGTCATGAAGTCCTCCGGCGGCATCTTCAACAACGCCGCCCAGGTCTGGAACCACACCTTCTACTGGAACTGCCTGAGCCCCCAGGGCGGCGGCGCCCCCAGCGGTGCCCTGGCGGCGGCCATCGAGGCCAAGTTCGGCTCCTTCGAGGAGTTCAAGAAGCAGTTCAATCAGTCCGCCGCCACCAACTTTGGTTCCGGCTGGACCTGGCTGGTCAAGAACGCCGACGGCTCCCTGGAGATCTTCAACACCTCCAACGCCGGCACGCCCATGACCTCCGGCAAGCAGGCCCTGCTGACCCTGGACGTCTGGGAGCATGCCTATTACATTGACTACCGCAATATGCGGCCCAAGTACCTGGAGACCATGTGGAACATCGTCAACTGGGACTTCGTGGCCGCCAATTTCGCCGCCTGATCGCGGTGATGTGATGGCTGACTGAAGCAAAAGGCTCGGACTGGTTCCGGGCCTTTACTTTTTACCGGACATCGACCGCCTCGACGTCCCGACCCCTATCCGGCTCCTATACCCCAAAGGCCCAACTACCCACCTGGCCCATCCACCCTCGCGACAGGCATGCTCACGCACCCCCCAACCTTGCCCCCAACCTTGCCCTCAGCCTCGTTCCTAGTCTCACCCACCGCCTCGTCCCTACCCCTGCATCATCGCGTCCATGGCGATCCTGGGGATGCGGCCCCACCGATCCTGCTGATTCACGGCCTGTTCGGCTCCGCCATGAACTGGCATGGCATCGTCGGCCGGCTGCACCGGCTGCTGGGTGCCTCGCGGCGCATCATCGTCCCCGACCTGCGCAATCACGGCCAGTCACCCCATGACCCGGTCTTCGGCTACGAGGCCATGGCGATGGATCTGGCTGGGCTCCTGGACACGCTGGAGATCGAGCACGCCAGCCTGGTCGGCCACAGCCTGGGCGGCAAGGTCGCCATGTGGCTGGCCCTGGAGCACCCCGAGCGGATCGCGGCCCTGGTGGTGGTGGACATCGCCCCGGTGACCTATCCCTCCCGCTTCCGCCGCCTGTTCGCCGCCCTGCGGGGGCTGAACCTGAGGACCCTCGCCTCGCGGCGGGAGGCGGACATGCGCCTGGCCGCCGACATCCCCGACCCGGCCATGCGCGGCTTCCTGCTGCAGAACCTGCGCCATACCCAGGACGGCTGGACCTGGCGGTTCAACCTCACTGCCCTGGCGGACGCCATGGAGGGGCTGCGCACCTTTCCCGACCCCCAGGGGCGGCGCTTCCACGGCCGGACGGTCTTTATCAACGGCGCTGACTCAGATTATGTACGCCCCGACCAATTGCCAGCCATCCAGGCCCTGTTTCCCCGCGCCCAAATGATCGCCATCCCAGGCGCCGGGCATTGGGTCCATGCGGACCAGCCAGAGGCCTTTGCCGAAGCCATTGCTCGCTTGCTTGGGGACAGCCTGACTGGCCCTATCAGCGGCCCGCCGCGCGGTAAATAGCTGGCTCCGCCGGTAGCGGCGTGGCAAGGGCCCGGTGTCCTTTGTCACAAAAAAAGCGCTGATGCCCTATTTCCTCAGGTAGTCGCCGGGCGCTCCCCCTCTCCCCAACCCCTCTCCCAGGAGGGGGAGAGGGGCAAGAGAGGCCGGTTAGACGCGACGGGGCGCTAAGGTTACCCTTCAACCCTTGCCGGTATCCTGGCTAAACCTTGCCAGCGTTACGTCTCCCCGGACGCCGCTATATACTGCGCCCTTTTCCGAATTTGCGACCTTTGGCGGGAGCCCTCATGGCGAAGAGCGATATCAAGAAAGTGGTGTTGGCCTATTCCGGCGGCCTGGACACTTCGGTCATCCTCAAGTGGCTGCAGGAGGAGTATGGCTGCGAGGTGGTGACCTTCACCGCCGACATCGGCCAGGGCGAGGAGCTGGAGCCGGCGCGCGCCAAGGCCCTGGCGGCGGGGATCAAGGAGATCTACATCGACGACCTGCGCGAGGAGTTCGTCCGCGATTTCGTCTTCCCCATGTTCCGCGCCAATGCCCTCTACGAGGGTGAGTACCTGCTCGGCACCTCCATCGCCCGGCCCCTGATCGCCAAGCGCCTGATCGAGATCGCCGCCGAGACCGGCGCCGACGCCATCGCCCACGGCGCCACCGGCAAGGGCAACGACCAGGTGCGCTTTGAGCTCACCGCCTTCGCCCTGAACCCCGAGATCAAGATCATCGCCCCCTGGCGGGAGTGGGATCTGCTGTCCCGCGAGAAGCTCATGGACTATGCCGAAAGCCGCGGCATCGCCGTGGAGATGAAGCGCGACGGCACCAAGTCGCCCTACTCCATGGACGCCAATCTGCTGCACATCTCCTATGAAGGCTATGACCTGGAAGACCCCTGGGTCGAGCCCGGTGCCGACATGTGGCGTTGGACGGTACCGCCGGAGCAGGCCCCGGACCGGCCGACCTACCTCGTCCTGACCTTCGAGAAGGGCGACGTGGTGGCCATCGACGGCCAGGCCATGACCCCGGCTCAGATACTGGCGGAGCTGAACCGCATCGGCGGGGCCAACGGCATCGGCCGGGCCGACATCGTCGAGAACCGCTACGTCGGCATGAAGTCCCGCGGCTGCTACGAGACCCCCGGCGGCACCATCCTGCTCAAGGCCCACCGCGCGATGGAGTCCCTGACCCTGGACCGCGAGGCGGCCCACCTCAAGGACGAACTGATGCCGCGCTACGCCAGCCTGGTCTACAACGGTTACTGGTTCGCCCCGGAGCGGGAGATGCTCCAGGCCGCCATCGACCAAACCCAGCAGGTGGTCAACGGCGAGGTGCGCCTCAAGCTCTACAAGGGCAACGTCATGGCCGTGGGCCGGCGCTCCGCCACCAACAGCCTGTTCGACACCCGCATCGCCACCTTCGAGGAGGACGCCGGCGCCTATCACCAAGGCGACGCCACCGGCTTCATCCGCCTCAACGCCCTGCGCCTGCGGGTCGCCGCCCGGCGTCGGGGGTGACAGTTAGCCAGGCTTCACCTTTGCCTGTCGTCACCTGGGCTGGGGGCTCTGCCCTCAGCCCAGCCGCTGACTAAATGGGCTGAGGCTCATCCCCCAGCCCTGCTCTCTGTCAGCCGAGTGCGACGGCGCTCAGCCGTCTGAGCTGGTGCCGGCTCAGCACTCATCGGCCAAATGGTTCATGACCAAACCTACACATCAAGACTGGGCAGTAGTGAATTTAGTCATCCAGCCCAACCCCCGTCAGTCCAGCTACCGCGGCCATTAACTCCTCCAAGGGTGGTGGGGCAGTGGCATCAATGATCAAGGCCTGAGGCATTTCCTCCGCCTCCAGCGCCTCCTGAGAGCGCAACTGCCGCTCCAGCACCGCCAGCCCGGCCTCGGAGGCGTCGGCCCCTGCCGCCTGGCGGCTGGCAACCCGCTCCCGCAGGACCGCCACCGGGGCTTCCATGACCAGCAGGGCGAAGCCCGCCCCCCGGGCCGCGGCCAGCGCATTGAATTCGCAGCGCTGGTCCCGGCGGAGAAAGGTGGCATCCACCAGGACGTCATAGCCGCAACCGAGGATCATCGCCGCCAGTTCCCGCAGCCGGGCGTAGGTGCGGGCACCGGCGTCCGGGGTGTAGATGCCGCCGTCGGTGGGGCTCCCCGTCCGTTCCTCCGGGGCAAAGCCGAAGAGCCGCTTGCGCTCGATATCGGAGCGCAGATGGATGAGGGGCAGGGCCTCGCGCAACTGGCTGGCAAGCCAACTCTTGCCGGAACCGGACAGGCCACGGGTGAGGAGCAGTCGTGGCCGCCGCTCGCAGCGGCGGGTATAGGACGCGGCCAGGGCCAGGTAGCCGGCACAGGCCTGGTGATCGGCGGCGTCTTCCTCCGCCATCAACTCCCCCTGCCCCAGGCGGATGGCCAAGACCTTGGCCCGCACCAGGGCGCGGTAGACCTGGTACAGGTCCAGGACCTGGAGGGCGCCATAGTCCCCGCATTGCCCCAGGTAGGCGTTGAGCAACCGACGGGCCAAGGGCCCCTCCCCCGCCTCTTCCAGGTCCATGAGCAAAAAGGCCAGTTCGCTGGCGGTGTCGATCCAGCGCAGTTGGGGGGCGAACTCCAGGGCATCGAAGAACAGGGGCTCCCCCTTGATCAGGGCGATGTTGCCGCGATGCAGGTCACCATGGCATTCCCGCACCCGGCCTGCCGCCCGCCGTTGTTCAATGACCGGGGTCAGCGCCTGCCAGCGGGCCCGGGTCCAGTCCTCCAGCCGGTCCAGCCCGGCCTGGCACTCCGTCCCCAGGGAGCGGACACGGATCTGGCGGAAATTCTCCAGCATGGGGGCCAGGACCGCCGCCGGGGTGCCGTAAGGGCTGTCCACCACGGCTGGTGGCAGGCTGTCGTGGAAGGTGGCCAGCCGCGCGGCGAGGCGGTCGACCAGATCCGGGGTGAGGATGCAGTGGTCGAGCCGGTCCCGCTGGTCGAAACGGCGCATCTCCACCATATATTCCAGGACGGGGCCGGTGCCGCCGAGTTGCGGCTTCTCCGGGGTGCCGGTGACCGCCACCAGCCCCAGATAGAGTTCGGGGGCAAGGCGGCGGTTGAGGCGCAGCTCCTCCTGGCAAAAGTCGTGACGACGCTCGGTGGTCGAGAAGTCAAGGAAACCCAGGTTCACCGGCTTCTTGAGCTTATAAGCCCGATCGCCAGCGAGAAAGACGTGGGAGATGTGGGTCTCCAGGTGCTCGATCATCCCGTCGGCGCCAACCAGCCCCAGTGGGTAGGCCTCGGGCCGGCGCAGGCCGGCAACCAGGCACGGGAAGTCCAGTTCGGCCTCATAGGGAGAATCCCGTGCGACCTGAGTGGAGGGGTTGATCATCGGACGGTGTCCTCAGGAGGGAGAGGGGTGGGATTGTCACCCCTACCCGTGGGTGGCGCCAGGGGGAGGAATACCCAACGGGAGGTACATCTCAGTGAAGGGTTGCAGATTCGCAATCCTGTTGCGCCCTGCAACAAGTCGGCTTTATTCCGGCCCCTGACCTGGGTGACGCCCGCCCTTGCCGGACAACTCCATAACCGACTGATTTCATTAATTGCAAGATTCTAAAACCACGTCTTCGGCCTCCGCGAGTTACCCACTTGAGGCTAATCCGCCGGGTTGACACCCGGAATCACCCCCCTCGCGTTCCCGGCTGCAACGACCTGCCAGCCGCACCACAGCCCACCAGGCCCTTTGAGTTATTGAATTAAAAGATTTTCCCATCTTGGCACACGATCTGCTAATACCGTGTCAAGAGGGGAACCTAAGCCATCCACGGTTCCCCCGCCAGCACCGAGGAACCTCATGGCCAGTTTTTCCGACCAGCTCAAACAAGCCTTCTCTGCCTTGGGCCAGGCCCCAACCGGTGAGGTCAGCGGGCGCTTCCGCATGGAGGCGGCGCTTGCTTCCCTCCCCACGCCGCATCACCCGACGCCTCCCGCCCCGGGCCGCCGACTGATTGCCCTCGGCATCGGTGCCTCCCTGCCGCTTGCCGTCCTGGAATACGCGGCCAGCGTCTGTCGCCGCCTCCAGGCCGACCTCCTGCTGCTGTGCGCCGATCCCGAGCGCCTGCACCCCCTGATCAGTGCGCATCAGCAATTGCTGGCGGGTATCGCCTGCGAGGCAGAGGGCCTGCCCCGGGTCAACCGTCGCAGCGTGGCGCGCATCCTGGAACGTCGCTCCCGTGTCCTCTTCGCTATCAGTGGCACCCCCGACGACCCGGTGCGGTGTCTGGTGCCAGGTAAGGGCGGCCTGTTCGGCGGCGAGTCCCCCGTGCCCGTAGTGGTCGTCGGCGATTACCAGGAGCCGCCTCGGCAGCTGCCCGCCAAGTTCCATCAGGCTGCTTCATGACTCGTCATGGATGCCCCGTGGCCCGGCAGCCGAAGCGCGGCCACCGCCCACCCTGGACCAGCGGCTACCCGAACGGCAGCGGAGCGAAAACCGCAGGCCGGACCGACGCTGAAACCGCATCTTTTTAACTGACCCCTAGACCCCTTCCAACCCAGAGGATTACCCATGCCGCACGCCAAACGCCCTGTCACCGCCACACTGCTCTACGGGGTTGCCAGTCTGCTGCTCTATGCCCTGCTCTTCGCCTACGCGGACCAATTCGTCACCTGGGCAGAGCAGACCAAAGAACACAAGTCCCTCTTTCTGATCCCGGTGGTGGTGGCCTTCGTCTTCTCCTATTTCCATGGTGCCTTTACCGGGCATTTTTGGGAAAGCCTCGGTTTGCGTGCCGCCAAAACCAGCGTCAAGCCCGTCAACAAAGCCGGCGGCAAGGCCGCCACCGCCTCCTCCCCTCAGAGCGGCCAGCGGGATAACCCAGCCGGTAACCGGCCCATCACCCAGCCCTAAGTCACGGAGTCGTCCTCAGTGGAAAGCAGTCTCTTCATCGATATCACCCTCACCTCCGGCCTGGCCCTCTTCGTGGTGGGTTTCGTCGGCGGCATGGTCTCGGGCTTCATCGGTTCCGGGGGGGCCTTCGTGCTCACCCCGGCCATGATGACCCTGGGCGTGCCCGGCATCGTCGCCGTGGCCTCCAACATCTGTCACAAGTTCCCCAAGTCCCTGGTGGGGGCCATGAAACGCCACAAGTACGGCCAGGTGGACGTCAAGCTGGGCCTGATCATGGGTCTCTTCGCCGAGGCGGGGATGCTGGCGGGCAAGCAGGTCATGACTGGGATCAAGCACACCTATGGTGACGTCGGCACCAGCCTCTATGTCTCGGTGGTCTTCGTCATCGTCCTGGCCATCGTCGGCGGCTTCGTGCTGCGGGACGCCTACCGCATGTTCCAGCAGGAAAAGGCCGCGGGGGGTGGCGTCGCGCCCCACCAGGTTACCCGCCTTGCCCGTTGGGTCCAGTCCATCCGCATCCCCGGCACCATGGTCTGGTTCCCTAGCATCCAGGCGGAGGTCTCGCTGCTGTTCATCGTCCCTCTGGGTTTCGCCACCGGCATGCTGGCCGCCACCATTGCCGTGGGGGGCTTCATCGGCGTTCCCGCCATGATCTACGTGCTGGGTGCCCCGGCCCTGATGGCCTCCGCCACCGAATTGGTCATCGCCTTCGTCATGGGCCTGGGCGGGACCATCCTCTACGCCCTGGACGGGGTGGTGGACATCCGCCTGGCCATGATCATCCTCGCGGGCTCCCTGTTCGGCATCCAGATCGGCGCCATCGGCACCACCTATGTCAAGGACTCCGTGGTCAAGCTGGTGATGGGCCTGATCATGGTCATCGTGCTCTTCTCCCGCTTCTTTTACGTGCCGGGTTACCTCTCCCGTCTGGAGTTGATCACACCCCTGCCGGAGACCACCATCGCCACCCTGAAGCTGCTGGGGGACGCCACCCTGGTGCTGGCCATGGCGGTTGGCGGCCTGACGATCATCATTGCCCTGATCAAAGGCATGGCGGCCCATCGCCTGGTCCAGGAGGTCTGAACCATGGCCAACCCTATGACTATGAAGCACATCCTCTTCGCCACCGACGGTTCGGAATTCTCCGCCGGCGCCCAGCGGGTCGCCATCGCCCTGGCCCGGCGCTGCGGCGCCCGGCTCACCGCCATGACCATCGTCCTCTCCACTCAGGATCTGGAAGGGGTCGGTACCCAGGGCCTGCGGGAACAACTGGAGCGGGAGGCCCAGACCATCCTGGACGGCGTGGCGTCGGCGGCCGGGGCGGCGGGAGTGGGCTGCACCACCCAACTGGTCTATGGCGACCAGCCCCATCAGGAGATCGTCGCCACCGCCGGGGAACTGGACGCCGACCTGATCGTCCTCGGCCGGCGCGGCAAGCGGGGCCTGGCCCGGTTCATGGTCGGCCACGCCACCGCCCAGGTCGCCGGCCTGGCTCCCTGCCCAGTGCTAATGGTGCCGCGGGCCGGGGAGCTCTGGCAGCGGCGCATACTCCTGGCCAGCGACGGTTCCGCGGTGGCCGCTGGCGCTGAGGCCCTGGCCATCGACCTGGCCCGGCTTTGCCAGCTCCCCCTGAGCCTGATCTCCGTCACCAGCCCCAGTCACAACGCGGAGCGCAAGGCCGCCGCCCAAGCCACCCTGGACCAGCTCCTGGCCCGGGTGCGCGCGGCTGGACTGGAGGGTGAGGCCCTGCTGACCGAAGGTCGCCCGGAAGAGGTGGTGGTGGCGACCGCGGCCAGTCGCGGCGCGGACCTCATCGTCGTCGGCAGTCGTGGCCGTACCGGCCTCAAGCGCCTGCTACTGGGCAGCGTCTCGGAGCGCATCATGGGCCTGGCCCAGGGTCCGGTGCTGATCGTGCCGGGGGAGCGGAGCGCTTGACGGGCTGATCATTCGTCTCGGCGAGGATCTTTGTCCCGCCTTCACCTCCCGGCTTGGGACGATCCCGGCCGGGAGGGAAGGGTATATACTTCAGAGATGTCCGTCGCCTCCTTCTTCAGGACCGCCTCCCGACCCATCCGCTCCCGCCTGTTCCGGGACCTGGTGTTGCTGGTCCTGTTCACCGTCGGCCTGCTGGCCCTGGTGGCTTGGGGTCTGATCGGCGCCCTGAACCGCGACCTGGCGGCGACCCGGATCAGCGACGCCACCCGCATGGCGCGCGAGGAGGTGCGCAACTTCGTCCAGCCCCTGTCCCGCCAGTTACTGATCGCCCGGGACGGTCTGACCCTGGCGGGGGCGGAAGGCCTGACCCCCACCCAGCTCACCGACCGGTTACTGCCCACCCTGCGCCACCTGGACCAGATCGCCGGGGCCCTCCTGGCCGATGAGGACGGGGGCGAATATTTCCTGCGTCGCGCGGGTGAGCAATGGCTGGTGCGTACCCACGATCCCCAGCAACCGGGATGGGTGACCCTGACCCGCCTAGACGCCACTGGCGCACCGCTCGAGACCTGGAAAGAACCCTTGGCCTACGACCCCCGCCAGCGGCCCTGGCATGTCGCCGCCCAGGAGGCCCAAGGCCAGGTCGGCTGGACCGAACCCTATGAGTTTCAATCCCTGGACCTGCCCGGCATCACCGCTGCCCTAAGCTGGGAGCTGGGTGGCAAGACCCGGGTCCTGGCCTTCGACCTGCTGCTCGACGATGTGCTGGCTTTTCTGCGCACCCTGCCCCTGAGCACCCAGGGTAGCGCCTTTCTGATGGATGCCGATGGCGGGGTCTACCTCGGTACCATGCCCACGCCCGCCCCGTCGTCGTCACCTTCGTCCCCGTCCAGGAATGGCGCCGCCGCCGACGGGACCCCCAATGGCACCACTGGCGGCAGCCATGACGTCGTCGATGACGACCTCGCAGGGCCAGACGATCGGCAACCCTTTTTCTCCGCCGAGGAACACTTCGGCGGCCCCCAGGTCTTCGCCGCCGCGGTGGCCTGGCGTGCCGCCGGCCGGCCCCCCGAGGGGCAGATCCGCTTTACCAGCGGTGACCATACCTGGTTGGCGGCCTTTCTCCCCCTCACCGCCAACCCCGAGGGCGGCTGGATCGGCGTGACCCTGCCCCAGTCCCTGCCCGGCAACGCCCCCCTGGCCAGCCGCTGGCCGGTGCTGCTCCTGGTCACCCTGGTCATCGTCGGTCTGGGCGCGGCCCTCGCCAGCCAGGTCATCCGCAAGTACAGCCGCCAGTTGAAGGACCTGCCCCGCCTGAGCATCGACCACGTCTTCCCCGAGGCGGACCTCTATGACCTCATCGGCCGGGGGGAGGACGCCCATCTCGAGTTCAAGTCCACCATGCGCCACAACCTGCACACCGGCAAGGCCGGCAAGGAGATCGAACTCGCCTGGCTCAAGGGGGTCACCGCCTTCCTCAACACCGATGGCGGCATCGTCCTGCTAGGGGTGGCCGACGATGGTACCCTGCTCGGCCTGGAGGCGGATGGCTTCGAAAACGACGACAAGTGCCGGCTACACTTCAAGAACCTGCTCAACCAGCACCTAGGGCCGGAATACGCCCGGCTGGTGCGCTTCGAGCTTTACCTGCTGGAGGGCAAGCGCCTCGGCGCGGTGGAGTGCGAACGGTCCAGTACCCCGGTGTTTCTCCGCGCCAAAAACAACGAGGAGGCCTTCCTCATCCGCACCGGCCCCTCCAATATCGAGCTCAGCCTGAGCCGGGCGCTGAAATACATCCAGGAGCGGGGTTAAGCAGGGAAGGTGACGCGCTGTCTCCTCCAGTTCATTGCATCCTCCGCGATGGTCTTCACACCACCTCGTCAAGGTCGGCCTTGTGTCGTGGATGGGGCTTCTTGACCGCCGGTGCGAACCTTGGGGTGACAAGGAGTGGAGATCTGATCTGCGATCCCCCATCGGGTCAGGGCGCCGGGGCGCCTCAGTTCTTATAACGCTTGAGCTTGCGCCACAGGGAGACGCGGTCGATGCCCAGCATCTGGGCGGCGAGGGTCTGGTTGCCGTTGGCCTCCTCTAGGACCCAGAGGAT
The DNA here is from genome assembly GCA_009928645.1 of Gammaproteobacteria bacterium. Classification (GTDB taxonomy): domain Bacteria; phylum Pseudomonadota; class Gammaproteobacteria; order Chromatiales; family Chromatiaceae; genus M0108. Next base: position 35,206 of record SACH01000011.1, read on the forward strand.
GTAGTCCCGTTCCTGCTCCTCCAGGGTCGGGACCCGACCCTCCTTGGGGCGAAAGGCGCGGACGCTGAGCTGGCGCAGTTCGTCCGGCAGGTGGGCGGCCTCGATGCGCTCGCCGTGGCAGAGGGCGGCGCCGCGCTCGATGACGTTCTCCAGTTCGCGCACGTTGCCGGGCCAGGCGTGGGCCTTGAGCAGGGCCATGGCCTCCTCGGAGAAGTCGCGGATGTCCTTGCCCATGAGGGGCGCGGCGCGGCCGAGGAAAAACTGGGCGAGCAGGGGGATGTCCTCCCGCCGTTCCGCCAGGGGCGGCAGGTGGAGGTTGACGACGTTGAGTCGGAACCAGAGGTCCTGGCGAAAGCGCCCATCGGTGATCCAGGCCTTGAGGTCGCGGTTGCTGGCGGCGAGGAAGCGCACCTCCACCTTGAGTGGCCGCGTCGCCCCCAGGGGCAGGACCTCGCGCTCCTGGATGACCCGCAGCAGCTTGGCCTGCATGGCCGGGGACATCTCGGAGATCTCGTCGAGAAAGAGGGTGCCGCCGTCCGCCGCGGCGATCAGGCCGGGCTTGCCGACGGCGCCGGTGAAGGCGCCCTTTTCATGGCCGAACAGCTCGTTGGCCAGCAGTTCCTCGTTGAAGGCGGCGCAGTTGATGGCCAGGAAGGGACCCTGGGGCCGGGAGCCGTGCTCGTGGACGAAACGCGCCAGCACCTCCTTGCCGGTCCCCGACTCGCCGGTGATGAGGACGTTGCACCCGGAGGGGGCGATCTGCCGCGCCATGTCGAGGAGCTTGTGCATGGCCCCGTCGCGAGTCACCAGGCGGGTCTTGCCCTGGATGGCGGCGAGTTGATCCTTCAGGGCCTGGTTCTCCCGCTTGAGGCGGCGCTTTTCCAGGGCCTCGGCGACAGTGCCCCGCACCTCCTCCAGGCGGAAGGGCTTGGCGATGTAGTGGAAGGCACCCTCGCGCATGGCCGCCACCGCCGTCTCCAGGGTGGCGAAGGCGGTGATAAGGATGACCTCCACGTCCGGATAGCGGGCCTTGCAGCGACGCAGCACCTCCAGGCCGTCCACCTTGTCCATCTTGAGATCGGTCAGCACCAGATCGAAGGGCTGGCTGTCGAGCAGGCTCAGGGCCTGGGCACCGCTCTGAGTGGTGGTGACGGCATAGCCCTCGCGGGTCAGGATGTGGTCCAGGTTGCGCAGGGCGATCTTTTCGTCGTCGACGACGAGGATGCGGGCCGTCATGGCGCTGCCTCCGGTTTGGCGTCCAAGGGCTGAGCGAGCCGATCCGGCAGGCGGAGGTGAAAGCGAACACCCCCCGCTTCAAGATTGCGGGCCCCGATCCAGCCACCGTGCTCCTCGACGATCTGGTGGACGATGAAGAGCCCGAGGCCGCTGCCCTGGCCCACGGCCTTGGTGGTGAAAAAGGGATCGAAGATGCGCGGCAGGAGGTTGGCGGGGATGCCCGGTCCCGTGTCGTCGATCAGCAGATCGATGACGGGGGTGCCGGGGGCGAAGGTATCGCCGCCCCCCAGCCCGGTATGCCGGGCCTCACCGCGCCGGGCGGTGATGGTCAGCTCACCCCGCGGGCCCATGGCCTCCAGGGCGTTGCCGATGAGATTGACCAGGGCCTGCTGCAGGCGGGGCCGATCGACCGCCACGCACAGATCCGGCGGTATCTCCAGGTGGACCACGATACCCGGGCCGCGCCGATTGCGCAGAAACCCCAGGGTTTCCTCCACCAGTTCGGCCAAGGCCACCGGCTGGGGGCCGGCGCCCGGTTCCCGGGTGTAGTCGAGAAGAGAGCGGACGATGCGCGCGGCGCGCTGGACCTCCTGGTCGATGTCGGCGATGAGCTCACGGCGGAACTCGGGCTCGGCATCCGGCTCCGCGGTGAGGATTTGGGCGGTGGTGGAGATGTTGGAGAGGGGGTTGTTCAATTCATGGGCGACACCGGCGAGCAAGGTGCCCAGGGAGGCCAGCTTCTCGGAACGGACCAGGGTCCGCTGGCGCCGCTCCAGTTCGTCCAAAACGAGATTGAAGGCGCCACACAGGGAGACCAACTCCCGCTCCCGGACCTCCGGGTCCAGCCGCGCCAGACGGCCACGGACCAGGGCCCCCATGCGCACCTCCATACGCTTCAGGGGCCGGGTCACCCAGTGGGCCAGCAGCAGGCCCGCCAAGGCCAGGAGGATGATGACGGTGGCGAAGGAGATGAGCAGGTTGCGCTGATGGGCGGCCAGGTCCTCGCTCAGGCCCTGACGTTCCCGTCGCGCCAGTTCCTCACCGGCGGTGACGATCGCCTTACCCAGGGCCCGCACCCGGCTGGCCAGGTCTTCGTCCTGAGGGTGCGATTCCAGCTCGGCCATCAGGTCGGCGTAGCGGCGTAGTTCCTCTTTGAGCGTCACCACCGCCGGTTCGCCCATGAGGTCGGCGAAGACGGCCACGCCCGGGTCACGTTGCAGCAGGGCGAGGGCCTCCGCCGCGTAGCGGCGGTTCTCGGCCAGGTCTTCCGGTTGACCATAGAGAAAGAAGTTCTTCTCGAAGCGCCGCAACTCCAGGGCCGCGTCGAAGAACTCCGCCACCAGACCGCTGGCCTGGACCTTGGCGGTCATCAGCCTGAGCTCCACCAGGGCGAGGAGCGACAGGCACACCGCCAGGCTCGCCAGGGCGAGGTAGACGAGGATGATCTTGGCGCGGAGGGAGTCCATGCCCCTAAGTTTAGCCCCGCGGCTCGGGGGGCGGTCAAACATCCCCCATCCGGCCAGGGTGCCACCAGCCGCCGGACCGCCCGTGAACCGGGCCACTTCATGAGCAGCCGCGAAAAGCAGACTATTCATCAGTATTTCCTTCTATTCCCATAAAAAATCCATCATGCCGCGACGAGCTTTGCTAGACTCAAGTGCGTTGTGCAACGGGCACATTGCATCACGCAACGATCCCGCCACGACAGACCTCTCCCCACTGTTCCCGGTCCTTCCGGTCCAGCCTTCGCGCGGGTCATCGCACCATGATGAACAAATGGCTTCTGCGGCTCTTCCCCTTCTTCGCCTGGTTTCCCATCAATGGTGGCATCCTGCGCGGTGACGTCATCGCCGGCATCACCGGGGCACTGGTGCTGGTGCCCAAGGCCATGGCCTACGCCCAGCTCTCCGGCCTGCCGGTCTATTACGGCCTGTACGTGGCCCTGGTGCCGGCCATCCTCGGGGCCTTGTGGGGTTCATCACGGCAACTGTCCACCGGACCGGTCGCCATCGTCTCCCTGATGACGGCGGCGGCCATCACCCCCTTCGCCGTGCCCTTCACCGAGGAATTCATCGGCCTGGCTCTGGTCCTGGCCTTCCTGGTGGGCCTCATCCAGCTCGGCCTGGGGGTCCTGAAACTGGGGACCATCGTCAACTTCGTCTCCCACCCGGTCATCCTCGGCTTCATGAACGCGGCGGCCATCATCATCGCCCTGTCCCAGCTCGACATGCTGCTGGGTATCCCCAAGGGCCGCAGCGACTCCTTCCTGATGGACATCTGGGAGATGTTCCGCTACCTGCCCCAGACCCACCTGCCCACCCTGGCCATGTCGGTCTTCGCCCTGGCCCTCATGCTGGGGCTGAAGAAGATCAAGCCCCTAGCCAAGCTGAGCGTCCTCATCGCGGTGCTGGTGACCATCGGTGCCAGCGCCCTGCTGGAGTACGAGCACAAGACCAAGATCGAACTGGACCAGATCGTCGACCCGGCGACGCGGGAACTGGTGACCCGTTATGCCGAGACCGACCAGCGCCTCAAGGACCTGCTGGCGGAGGTGACCTCCCAGTCCACCTATCTGCGGGAATTGCAGAAGGTCGAGGAAGAGCGCTCCGCCGCCTACCTCCAGCACCACATCGTCCTGGCGCGGGTCGATATCGCCGCCCTGGAGATCGAGAATAAGGAGCGGCTGCGTCAGATCCGCCAGCTCGAGTTCGTCCGCGGCCAGGTCCCCGAGGATCAGCCCGCCCCAGTCTATCTGGCGGACTCCGTGCTGGAGGGCGTGACGGTGGGTGAACGCCGCTGGCACATCAAGAAGGTCGAGCAGGGGCAGGTGCAACTGATCGGCGGCGGCGACGTGGTCGGCAAGATCCCCGCCGGCCTGCCGGCCTTCCGCATCCCGCCCCTGAGCCTGGACATGGTGGTCCAACTCTTCACCGCCGCCCTGATCATCGCCCTGGTGGCCTTCATGGAGTCCATCTCCATGGCCAAGGCCCTGGCGGCCAAGACCAAGCAGCGCCTGGACCCCAATCAGGAGCTCATCGGCCAGGGCCTGGCCAACATCGGCGGCTCCTTCTTCCAGTCCTACCCCGCCTGCGGCTCCTTCACCGGCTCGGCCATCAACCTCCAGGCCGGGGCCCAGACCGGCTTCGCCATGGTCTTCAACGGCCTCTTCGTCGCTATCGTCCTGCTCTTCCTGACGCCCTTCCTCTATCACCTGCCCAAGGCGACCCTGGCGGTGATCATCCTGCTGGCGGTGACCAGCCTCATCACCCCCCAGGCCCTCAAGCACACCTGGCAGGCCAGCCGCGCCGACGGCTTCGTCGCCCTGGCGACCTTCGTCCTCACGCTGGTCGCCGCGCCCCACCTGGACAAGGGCATCCTCATCGGCGCCGCCCTAGCCATCCTGCTTTATCTCTATCGCACCATGAAGCCGCGGGTGGCCATCCTTGGCCGCTGCCCGGACGGCACCCTGCGCGATATCAAGGTCAACCCCGGCCTGATCACCAGCGAGCATGTCATCGCCCTGCGCTTCGATGGTGCCCTTTATTTCGCCAACGTCGCCCATTTCGAGGACGCGGTGCTGGAGGCGGTGGCGGACCACAAGCAGGCCAGGTACCTGCTGGTGGTGGGTAACGGCATCAACCGGCTCGATGCCTCCGGCGAGGAGGTGGTCCATCACCTGGTAGAGCGGTTGCGCGCCAGCGGTGTGGAGGTGGTCTTTTCCGGTCTCAAGAAACAGGTGTTGGACGTGATGCGCGCCACCGGCCTCTTCGACCTGATCGGTGACCGGAACATCTTCCCCACCGAGAACAAGGCCCTGGCGGCCATTTATGAGCGCCTGGGACCCGAGGCGGCGGATGACATGATGTGCCCGCCCCTGCCGGCGCGGGCCTGAGCGGGCCCCGTCAGCCGGGCGAAGCCGACCGGGGCCTCCCGATCCCAGCCCCGATCTGCCCCCCCGGGCAGCAGACCGCAGCGGGGCATCTTCTCCCTCTCCCGTGGTGAGGAGGAAAAAATGCACGCGCAGGGGCTGGAGCTCGGTTAGGCTCACCGGGCGCTCACCGCTCAGGGAACAAATGCACACGCAGGGGCTGGAGACCCAGCACCGGGAGCGCCATATGGATCAGGGCCCGGATGGCGCGGGCCAGGGCCCCGGCCTCGCACATGGCCAGGGCCGTCCGCCCGCTGTCGAGCAACTCGGGTTGGGCGAAGAGGCCAATTCCGTGGCTATGGCAGGGCCTGCGGCTTCAGGCCCGCTCGATGGGAAAGGCCAGCACCTGGTCGATGTGGCTGGTGCCGGTGATGGCCATCAGGAGCCGGTCGAGGCCGAGGGCGACGCCCGCGGCCTCGGGCATCCCGGCCGACAGGGCGGCGAGGAAGGCCTCATCCAGGGGCGGGACGGGCAGGCCCAGCTCCCGACGGCAGGCCTGATCCTGCTCGAATCGCTGGCGCTGCTCGGCGGCATCGGTCAGCTCGGCAAACCCATTGGCCAGCTCCACCCCCTCCAGGTAGAGCTCGAAGCGCTCGGCGACCGGCTCGGGACCGGGGCGAAGCCGCGCCAGGGCCGCCTGGCTGGGGGGATAATCGCGAATGAAGGTCAACCGGCCCCGTCCCAGCCCGGTCTCCAGGCGATGGGTGAGGAGTAGATCGAGCCAGCCGTCACGATCGAGGCTCAGGTGCTCCCCCCCTGCGATCCCCTGATCCCGGGCGCAGGCAGCCAACTCGGCCAGGGTGGCGTGGAGGGGATCGATAGCGAGGCGATCGCGAAACAGTTGGCGATAGCTGAGGATCTCGACCGGCCGCTCAGGCTGGCCCAGCGCCAGCCGGACCAGGTTCGCCACCTCGGCGATGAGCCGTTCGCCGTCCCACCCGGGGCGGTACCACTCCAGCAGAGTGAATTCCGGATGATGACGGCGGCCGCGCTCGCCATCACGGAAGACCTTGCAGATCTGGAAAATGGGACCCGAACCCGCGGCCAGCAGCCGCTTCATGGGGAATTCGGGCGAGGTATGCAGCCAGAGTGGCTGCACGCCCGTTGGACCCGTCCAGGCCGTCCGCCAGCTCTCCAGGGCCGGATCAGTCAGACCGGCATGAGAGGCGATGGGGGTTTCGACCTCCAGCGCACCGGCTGCCACGAAGAACCGGCGAATGAGGGCGTAGAGTTCGGCCCGGGCCCGCAGGGCGGCAAGGGATGCCGCTGGCCGCCACTCCACTGAGCTGGTTCGCGCTCCACCCCCTTCAGGTGTCGGGGAAGAAAAAATCATGCATCACCCACTGGAACCGGGATGGCAAGCCCATGGGAGGACGGGCATGGGACCGATCCGCCCAGGAACCCTGCCAGGGGAGATGGTTTGTCGGCGAGCACTGGCGCACGGCACCGCCGTCACGCCCTTGGCGGGGATCATTCCTCCTTGGCGCGGGAGACATACTCCCCGGAGCGGGTATCGACCTTGATGAGCTCGTCGATCTGGACGAAGAGCGGGACGCGCACCACGGCGCCGGTCTCCAGGGTCGCCGGCTTACCGCCGCCGCCCGAGGTATCGCCCTTGAGGCCGGGGTCAGTCTCGACGATGCGCAGGATGACAAAGTTGGGCGGTTCCACCGACAGGGGGGCGCCGTTGTAAAGGGTGACCTGGCACATGTCTTCCTCCCTAATCCACTTGGCGGCATCCCCCACCGCCGCCGCGTCGGCGGTCAACTGCTCATAGCTCGCCGGGTCCATGAAGTGCCAGGTATCGCCATCGTTGTAGAGATACTGCATCTGGGTATCATGCACATCCGCCGCTTCCAGCGATTCACCGGACTTGAAGGTGCGCTCGACCACGCGGCCGGTCTTGAGGTTGCGGATCCTGACGCGGTTGAAGGCCTGGCCCTTGCCGGGTTTGACGAACTCGTTCTCGATGATGGTGTATGGATCGCCATCCAGCATGATCTTGAGGCCGCCGCGAAACTCATTGGTGTTGTAAGTCGCCATGTCAGTTACTCTTAGGAGTGGGTCGAAACAAAACGGCCCATTATACCCAGACTCAAGGCCGCGTCCGTTGCCCTGCCGACCATCCCCTCCGGAGCAGATCAGAGGCGAGGTCTGGCAGCGGGAGTTACGGGCCGCCTTTACCTGTCCCGAGGCTTTGCTGGCGTACCTGGGCCTGGACCCAGGCCTCGCCGACCGAACCGCGGCACGGGACTTCTCCTGCCTGGTGCCTCAGGGCTTCGCCCGGCTCATGACGCCGGGGGATGCGGCGGACCCCCTCCTCCGCCAGGTCCTGCCCCGGCGCGAGGAGGAACTGGACCATCCCGGTTACACCCAAGACCCGGTGGGCGACGCCCAGGCCCGCGGCGCCCCTGGCTTGCTGCACAAGTATCGCGGTCGCGCCCTGTTGGTGGTCACCGGGGCCTGCGCCCTGCATTGCCGCTATTGCTTCCGCCGCCATTTTCCTTATGCCGCGGAGACCCTGGTCCACGATCGCGAGCAACAGGCCCTGCGAACCCTGGCGCGGGACCCGGATCTCACCGAGGTCATCCTCAGCGGCGGCGATCCCCTGATGTTGGAAGACATCCGCTTGGAGGGACTCTTTCAGCAGCTTGGGACCCTCGGTCAGGTACGTCGCCTGCGGTTACACACCCGGCTGCCAGTGGTGCTCCCCTCCCGGATCAGCCCCCGCCTCTGCACCCTCTTCGCTGCCAGCCCCCTGCCCCTCGTCATCGTCATCCACGCCAATCATCCCCGGGAATTGAGCCCCGAAGTCGGGGAGGCCCTGGCCGCCCTGCGGCGAACGGGCGTGACCCTGCTCAATCAGAGCGTCCTCTTGCGCGGCGTGAATGCTGACCCGGACTGTCTGGCGGCGCTGAGCGAGGCCTTGTTCGCCGCCGGGGTCATGCCCTATTACCTGCATCTGCTCGATCCCGTGGCGGGCGCAGCCCATTTCGAGGTCCCGGTCGCCGAGGCCCGGGAGATCCTCGTCCGCCTGCGGGCCGCCTTGCCTGGCTACCTGGTTCCCAAACTGGTCCAGGAACTCCCAGGTGCCCCCAGCAAGCTGCCGTTGATCTGAACCAGGCTGAACCAGGACCCCGGCCCGTCGCTCCCGTCACAGCCGGGCGGCACGGCAGTGCAACGCCCGGGCAGGCAAACAGCCCCGGTCGGAGAGGCCGCGTGGTGCCATCCCGGCCCCGCTGTGGGTGCTCGCGGGGTCATTCGCCACTGGTTCTGACCCCGGCATACATGCGGCCGTGCCAACCAGGGCCGGGAAAGCCGCCCTCGACGCAGTGATGGGTATAATCCCTCATCACGCTTACCCATCCCTACTCGCCATGGAAAACGCTCCCGTGCCTCCGAAGTTGTTGATCCTCTCCCCTCAGGCGGACGAGGCCCGAACCATCATCGCCGGTCTGCGGCAGGTGGGTCTGGAGGCCCAGGGCGACCATTGCCCCCAAGTGGAGGAACTGGCGGCGCGGGTCGCCGCCACCGCTCCCGATCTGTTGCTCTGTCTCCCCCGACCACCGCACCTGGAACTGGCCAGCGCCCTGACCCGTTACCGGGATCTGAACCAGGACCTGCCCCTGATCATCCTTGCCAATACCGGCGCGGACCAGGCCCAACTCCTCCAGGCCCGCCGGTCAGGGGCCAGGGATGCCTGCGACCAAGACAATTTTCCCTGGATGGCGCTCCTGATCTCACGAGAATTCCATGACCTGCAGCAGCGACGGCTGGTCAGGGAACTGCGGCAACGGCTGCGATCGCTGGAGGAGACCTATGCTAAGGTGGGGACGCAGGCCGCCAACGGCCTGGGCAGCACGGTTACGGCTCTGGCGCGGGGACGCGAGGATGACCGTCAGTTCGCCCAGCGCATCAACCGTGCCCTCGGCGGCGATTATTTTCAGCTTTTTTATCAACCCATCATCAGTCTCAAAGGGGATGGCGAGGAGCGCTATAACGTCTTCATCCGCCTGCGCGATGATCGCCAGGGAGTGCGTGAGGCGAAGGAGTTTCTCGCCGCCGCTGTCCAATCCGGGCGCATGGTCGCCATCGACCATTGGGTGATCGAGCATGCCCTCCTGGCCCTGACCGAACAACGGCGCAACGACCGCCGCTTGAACTTTTTTATCAACCTGGCGGAGGAGACCTTGCGGGAGGAAGGGTTCATCACCTGGCTCAACGGCCTCATCGCCAACCAGCAGGTGGCCGGCAATTGGCTTACCTTCCAGGTCCTGGAGGAGCAGGTGCGAGCCAACCCAGCCCTTTACGCCCAATTCTCCCGGGATCTGACCCACCTCGGCTGCCATCTGGCCATCAACCGTTACGGGATCGCCCCCAGTCCGGAGCGGCTGCTCGCCAGCCTAGCCGCGGACTACGTCAAGCTGGATGCCCAACTGACCGCAGGCATCGCCGATGACGAGCGCAAGGAACAGCAGCTCAGTCAGCGCATCGACCTGATCCGTGCCCAGGGCAAGGCGAGTATCGCCACCAACATCGAGGACGCCCGCACCCTCAGCGTCCTGTGGACGGTGGGCGTGGATTATGTTCAGGGGAATTTCCTGCAACGCCCAGCCCCCACGCTGGAGCCTATCCAATAGGTCAAACGCCCGGGCCCCGATCAGGGCAGTGCGCGGGGTAAGGTCCGTGGCCGAAGCGCGTATCCCGCTACCAGGGCATGAAGGAATTCATGAAGCCCATGGGCCGGCTGATACTGCGATTCAAATTGCCCATGTCATAACTCATGGTCCCGGTGGTATGAGTCATGAGGCGCAGAGATTGATTGAGGGCATCCATGGTGGCCAGCATGGGCCTGAGGGTTTCGACGTCCGTCGCCATGGCCTCGACGCTGGACGCCATGGCGCGCACACTACTGCTCATCTGACTGACGTTGTCGGACATCGACTGCATATTGCTGGCCAGCACCGTCATGTTGCTGTCGATGCTGATGGCCATGTAATGGACATCCTTGGCCAGGCTGAACACCAGATAAAAGCCGTAGGCGGCGAGGATGATGAAGGCGAACATGGAGGGATAGACGATGAGTTCCCAGCGCTTGGCGCTGGTCTCAAAGGCGTGGGAGAGACGCTCAAAGGCAATGGCATCACCCTGCTCCCCCGCTTTGGCCGCCCCCATCTCACCGGCCTTGATTGACTCACTGGTGGGCGCCATGGTTTTACCGCTGGTCATCGCCGGTCAGATGCCTATCTATTGATCACCGCGGTACCTGGATGAGATCAACTCACCAGGTGAGGGTACAGGGTGGCCGCCAAGGCGAAAAACTCCTTGGCGCCCTTGCCCCGCGGTTCCAGCTCGAAGACCGCCAGCCCCTCGCTGAAGGAGCGTCGGAAGACGGTGCGTGTCGCAATGCGGGGCTTAATGTATTTGATGCCTGGCAGGGAGACCAAGGCAGCCGCGGTCTCGTTGGTTTCGCGGACGCTGTGGTGGGTATCGCCCCGATTGATGAACCCCAGTATCCTGGGTGTATTCACCGGGACCGTGGACTCGACGAGATGGATGAAGCGCTGCGTGGACCAGATATCGGCCTGGGATGGGGGGACCGGAACCACCACCCGGTCACAGAGTTTGAGGGCCACCCTCAGGGCTTCCATGTCCGCCGTACCAATATCGATCAGGGTTTCATCGGCGCTGGCCAGGAGATCAGCCGCCAATGCAACCTTCCCCTTGACCTTGAGTTTGGGATTAAAGCCCTCTTCCAGGCGTACATCCACGACATCAGTCAGGGTGGCCTGGGGATCGGCGTCCACCAGTTGGACCTTGACCTCCGCCATGGCCAGCCAGACAGCCAGGTTGAAGGAGAGGGTGCTCTTGCCCGAGCCCCCCTTCAGGCTACCGATAACCGTGATCATGGCGTGAACCCGTGGCCAGGAAAAGGGATTGGCGTGCCGCCAGGCGGTGACACGCCAGGGAGGGTGATCAGGGCCTGGGTGCCGGGGCCTGCGACGAGGCCGGTGGTCCGCCCTGGGGCATCTCCATGCGGCTATAGCCCGCCGGGATCGTGAAGAGCTCCGCGGCTTGGGGCCCGACACGGATATTGACGAGCTCGCTGACGATGCCGCCGGGATATTCCTGTTTGATGGCCATCCGCAATTCCGGGTCATACCATTCCGTGGTCTTCATGGACTTGCCATCGGGGGACATCATCTGGATTTCCCACTTTTCCGTTTTGCGTCCCGCCAGCTCCTCCTGGCCGAGGAAATTACGCTCCACCTTGGCCCCGTCCGCCATGGTCTGGCGCAGGGTGAAGGCGGGGCCACGCTCTTTGTCGATCCATTGCGTCAGGGTAGCGGTCTGGCCTTGCTGGCTGACGGTGATATCCCAGACCAGGGCGGCACGACCGGCGACCTGTTCCTCACCCTTCGCCTTGCAGCTCAGTCCTGGGAGGCCACCGCAGGGATCCTGGGCGGTTGGCTTGGGCAGCGCCTTGCCATCCGGCCCGAGGGTGGAACGTTCCAGATAACTCTTGCGCTCCGGGAAGAGAATCCATTCCAGGCCCCGCTGCTCATCGCCGATCCGGACCATGGTCTGCCCTTGGTGGGCGGCCTCAGTGCGCATCTTGGCGTCACCTTTGACAATTTTGCCGGTAGTCGTCTTACCGTCGGGACTCCGTTGGACCATCTCCGCTGAAAACTGGGCATCCGCCAGGGCCAGGGGCGCCGCCAGGAGGGCAGCGAGTCCAAGTGTCAGGGCACGGCGGGTGGTTGGCCGGGGCTGATTCATGGGGATACTCCTCTCATTAGAATAGTTCCAGGCTGGGGGGACGGAGCCCCTGCACCGAATGTCATCGCCTGATTCTACGCAAGATGCGCAACCCAGGCACAAGGAAATTTAGCGCCGATCCTTACCATAGTAACGATCGAACCAGTTCTCCGCCTCGAGGTCCGGGCGTCCAGCATTTTCAGCGGGTTCCAGCGGATGAGGGAGGCCGGGATCACCCCAAGGACCACCCCCGGCAGGACCAAACACCCCGCGAGGTTGGCCTTGACCAGGCAAAGGAATGGGAGTTGCGCCCTGGGGAGCGTCGGATAGGGGCCGCCAGACCGAGGCGGGTTGATTCCGCTGACGTTCCTTAGCGGACAGCGGCCGGAAATGGTAGTCACCCTCCACCTCGGGATCCCCTTCGGCCGGGGGCTTATCTCCGCGAAAGCGGTACTGTTTGGCTTGCGCCCCCCCTATGCCCCCTGGCGGGTGGCGGGAGGGGTCATCGCCGCCCTCCCAACGCTGGCTCGGCCGCTCTGGCGCGGGGACCGGTTGCAGGGTGTCGTACTGACTGGGGGCATACTGGGCCAACCCCCGCACATCCTGAGCAGCAAAGGGCGAGGAGGATTCGGGAGGTTCAGGGCTGAAAGCCGGCAAAGCCGGAAGGGCGGGGTGAGCCCAAGGCCACCCCTGAGAGGCTGGAGCCGGGACCCGGTCGTCCGAGAAGGCATGGACTTCCCCCGCAATGGACCAGAGCGTGACCGCAGGGATCAGGACCAACAGCAGGGCCTTCTTCACATGCCTCCATCAAGGGCCTGCTATCAGGCCCGGTTATTGCTTGCCGTGAGCGGCGGGCTTCAGTCGTACCCGGGGCCATCGTCCGCATCTGTCTTGAGACGGATTCCGCGGCGCGGGGCCTTTTTCTGAATCAGGGCCGCGGCCGGCACCGCCGGCTTTTTTCGACTACCGGCGGAGGAAGTCTGATTGCCCTTCACCGCCTCGGGCGCGGCGGCCAGGGGGCTGGCCAATTCCACCTTGGCTACCTCAGCCGGCTGCGCCCGGTTCGATGGAACCGGCGACGAGCCACCCACCTCCGCCGCTAGCGCCACGCCGGGCGGTGCGGCGGTCTGGTCTCCAGCCTCGCCCCCAGCCGCACCAGCCGCTGGCGGGGAGGCGGTTACCAGAGGGAGGGGTTGCTCAGATTCGGCGGTGGCCGCGACGACGGTGCCGGCACCTTCGGCCATCTCGCTGCCAGTGGGTGATACCGGTTCTGCCATGTCCTGGCTTCCAGCTCCCCCCATCGCATGGGTAGCCGCACTGCCGGGGATTACCCCAGCAACGGATGCCGTTGGTGCAGGGGTGGCCGGCGCCGGGGGCGAGGAGGGACTAGGACTGGCTTGACCTCCGCCACTGCCTGTCGGGGACGAGGGTGGGGGGGCGGCGGGCGGCACCGGCGGCGGCGAGGCGGGGGGCACCCTGGGGTATGATTTCTTGGGTTTGAAGAGGCCCTTGACCAGATCGATGACCAGCAGCAGGATGCCCCGGACCAGATAAAAGGCCATGGAGATGACCTCCACCACGCCCATCCATATCCGCAGGGCCATCCCGGGCTTGCCCGCACCCTTCTCCGGGTTGACGGGAGAGGCAGCGCCGCTGCTCCCGTTGCCATTGCCATTGGCACAGGGCACATGGACGCCGGGACCAGCCGTCGCCGCCGCCACCTCGCAGAGGTCCTTGCTGGCCGCAACGCAACCCAGGGGGATGACGATCAGGGTCAGCACGGTGGATACCAGGACGCCGGAGGCCAGGGAGATGGCCATGCCCTGGAAAATAGGATCGGTGAAGATAACGCTGGACCCCGCCACTAGGGCCAGGGCCGTGATCAGAATGGGACGGGTACGGGTCTTGCACGCGCGAATCACCGCCTCGGCCACTGGCACTCCTTTCTGGACCTCATGGATGGAGAAGTCCACCAGCAGGATGGAGTTACGGACGATGATGCCGGCCAGAGCAATCCAGCCGATCATGGAAGTGGCGGTGAACTCCCCGCCGAGGCCAAGGCTGAACATGGCGAAGTGCGCCGGGATGATACCGAGCAAGGTCAGCGGAATCGGCGCCATGATGACCAGGGGGATGCGGAAGTTACCAAACTCCCAGACCACCAGGATATAAATCAGCACCAGGGCCACGGCGAAGGCCGCCCCCATGTCGCGGAAGGTCTCGTAGGTGACAGTCCACTCCCCGGTCCACTCCCAGGACGAGGCACGGTCGCTGGGCGGGGCGTCGGTCCAGTAACCCTGGGGCACCACCCCGTCTGGCGCTTTGTAACCGGTCTCATCCAGCACGTCCTGGATCTGGAACATGCCATAGACCGGGGCCGCCAGCCGGCCGCCAACATCCGCGGTCACATACTCGACCGCGCGTAGGTCCTTCCGATAGATAATGTCCTCCTCCGGCACCCGCTGGAAGCGTCCCAACTCCCGCAGCGGCAAGGTGATGCCGGCAGCGGACTGGACGGGCAGGTCGCCAAGGCGCTCGATGTCCGACCGGGCCGACAGCGGCACCTGCATCACGATCTTCATCGGCTCGTGGCCAGCCTGCTCCTTGACGTCGCCCATCGGCGCCCCACCCAAGGCCATGGCCAGGTTGCGGTTGATGACGTCGACGGAGATCCCGGCGCGTACCGCCTTCTCCGTATCCACATCGAAGCGCCAATAGTCGTAGGACTCCCGCAACAGGTTATCCACATCCACCAGGCTCGGAGCCTTGGCGAAGACCTCGGTCATATCACGGGCAAACTGGCGCCGAACCTCCGGGGAGGGGCCATGGATCTCCGCCACCACCGATTGGAGCACCGGTGGTCCCGGAGGCATCTCGACTACGGCGATCTTGGCGCCCGTACCCTCGACCAGTTTGGCCAAGGCCTCACGGGCCTCCACGGCCAGCTGATGGCTGGTACGCTTGCGCTGCTTCTTGTGCAGGAGCTGGACCTGCAACTCACCCTGCCAGGGGTCGGAACGCAGATAGTAATGCCGCACCATACCGTTGAAGTCAAAGGGCCGCGCCGTGCCGGCGTAGAGCTGGATGGCGGTGACCTCCGGCTGCAAGCCCCGCAGCTTCTCGGCCATGCGATGGGCCAGATTGGCGGTTACCGGCAGGGCCGTGCCCTCCGGCATATCGATCACCACCGAGTACTCCGGTTTGTTGTCCAGGGGCAGCATCTTGACCGCTACCCACTTAAAGTAGAAAAAGCTCAACGTTAAGACAAAGGTACCCCACAGCACCAGTTTGAACAGGGTACGCTTGCCCTTGCTCTCGATCAGGGGCACCAGCAGCCGGCGGAAGAGCTTCTCGAGCTTTTCCGCCTCCTTGTGCTCGCGCTTCTCGGCCGCCTCCAGGTACTGCATGGAGGGCCGCAGCCATTTGGAGATGGCCAGGTAGGGGGTGAAGACGAAGGCGGCGAAGAGGGAAATGAACATGGCCGCCGAGCCCAAGGCCGGGATGGGCTGCATGTAGGGTCCCATCATGCCGGAGACGAAGCCCATGGGCAGCAGGGCGGCGATGACGGTAAATGTGGCGAGGATGGTGGGGTTGCCCACCTCCGCCACGGCCTCCACGGCGATATCGTCGCCAGTGTGGCCCTCTTCCAGCCAGCGGCGGTAGATGTTCTCCACCACGACGATGGCGTCATCCACCAAGATGCCAATGGAGAAGATGAGAGCGAAGAGGCTCACCCGGTCAATGGTGTAATCCCAAATCCAGGCGACGAAGATGGTCATCAGCAGCACGACGGGAATGACCAGCATGACCACGATGGCCGGACGCAGGGCACGGAAGGCGGCCCAGACCAGCAGGAAGACCCAGCCGGTGGCGATGAAGAGCTTGAAGATCAGTTCGCTGACCTTGTCGTCGGCCGACTCGCCGTAGTTACGGGTGACGCTGACCTCGATATTGTGGGGGATACGTGTCCCCTTCAGCTCCTCGACCTTGGCCATGATGGCGTTGGCGACACTGACACCGTTGGTCAGCTCCTTCTTGGCCACGGCGATGGTGACGCCCGGCACCCCATCGGCCTTGAGACCCTCGGGGGCCGCTATGCCCGTGTAATAAGCTACCAGTTGGGTAGCATCCTCCGGGCCTTGGGAGACGATCGCCACGTCCCGGACATAGATGGGCTGGCCGTGGTGGGTCCCCACCACCAGGCGACTGATATCGTCCATGCCCTTGAGGAAGGCACCGGTGGAGACAGAAAAGTGCGTGCCACTGGCCTCGACCCCCCCGGCATAGGTCTCGGCGTTCGCGGTCTGGATCGTCTGAGCGACCTGATCGAGACTGATTTCATAACCGGCTAGGCGTTCCGGCTGGACATCCACCGTGACCTGCTCGCGGCGGCCACCGACGATAAAGGCATTAGCGGTATCTCTGACCTCCTTGAGGGCCTGAAGCACGTCCTGGGCCAACAGCCGCAACTGCCCGTCGTCGACATCCGGCAGCCCGTCGCTATCGGAGTCCTTGGACCACAGGGTCAGGGTGACGATGGGCACGTCGTCGATACCCTTGCTCTTGACCAGAGGTGGCAAGACTCCCGGGGGGATCTTGTCCATGTTCGAGGCCAGCTTGTCGTTGACCTTGACCAGGGAGGGGCCCATTTCCTCGCCCACGTCGAACTGGACGGTGACCATACCGCCGTTGCGTTGGGAAGCGGAATAGACATGCTTAACGCCCGGGATCTCACTCATGATCCGTTCGAGGGGCTGCATGGTCAGATTAGCAACCTGCTGGGCCGAAGCGCCGGGATACTGCACCATGATGTCGATCATGGGCACCGAGATCTGGGGATCTTCCTGACGCGGGGTCATGACCAGGCCCAGCAGGCCCATCATGAGCATGGCGACATAGAAGAGGGGAGACAGTGGGGAGCGGAGGAAAAAGCGTGCCGTGCGCCCGGCAATGCCGAGACTCTCGTCCGTCAACCTGGGAGCGCCCTCGGAATGAGTCAGGGTCTCGTCGTGATTCATGGCTTAGCTACACCATTGAGAGCTGGCCGTAAGGCACCTAGGCGGATTGGGCCGAGATGCCCCCGGAGGAAAGGCGCGCGCCGGCAGGGACCGGCGTTTGCTGCTGATAGACGTTGAGCAGTAGGACTTAGCGGCCGGGGCCGGTGGTGCCACTCGACCAGCCGGCGGCCACGCCAGGGGGAGGGTCGCCCAAGATCCGTTCGCCAGGACGCAGGCCGCTGAGCACATTGACCGTGCCGTCTGGCTGGCGTTCGCCGAGGCGCACCAGACGCAGATTGGGCCGACCTTGATCGTCGAGCACATAGACCCCGGGCAGGCTGCCGTTGTAGCGTATCGCCGAGGCCGGGATAATGGGGTTACCACGCTCGGTAGCGCTGAAGTCCGGCACCATAACGCGAACATACATGCCAGGCTCAGCCACGCCCTGAGGCAGGTCCAGCTTGACCTTGACGGTGTGACGCTGAGCATCGGCCATGGGGAAGATCTGGGCCACCCGGACCGGTACCCGTTCATGGCTGACATCCAGTTCGGCATTGATCATCATGCCCTCGCGTAGGCCGGGGCGCAGCCGGGAGGGGACATCGATGTCGACCTGGAGATATTCGACGTCGGCGAAGGTGAGCAGGGGTTGACCCGGCTGCATGGTGTCGCCCACCTCGATGCTCTTCCTGACAATCACCCCATCAAAGGGGGCGATGCTACGGGCATCGCGCAGCTTGGAATCCAAAGCCTGGAGTTCCGCCTGCAAGGCCATTAGGGCGCTGCGGGCCTGATCGATCTGGGTACCGGAGGCATAGAGGTCCGCCGAGATTTCGGCGCCCTCGGAACGCTCACCCATGAAACTCTCCATCGGCCGGGTGAACATCTGGTCGAAGAGGTTGGGTACCGCCATACCCCCCGGCGGTGTCTTGGAGCGCGGGGAATAGACTTCACGACTGTATTGCATCCCGGCATTGCGCAACTGGGCATCGGCGGAGGCCATCTGCGCCAACAAGGCGCGGCGCTTGGCCAACAGCTCGGCATCGTCCAGGGCCACCAGGAGATCGCCCTTTTTGAACTTATCGCCCTCGATGCCAGCCAGGTAGGTCACGCGGCCTGGTAACTGCGCGGCGAGGGTCACTTCCTTATAAGGAACGACGGTACCGCCGATCGATAGGGTGGGGGCTCCCTCGGCCTGCCGGACGACGAACTCGCCCGGGCCATGCGGAGTCTGGGCACCTGGGTAGGGAACGGGCTGAGCAACCGCAACCAGGGAGGCCGTGGCCATCCAGGTCACCGTCAATAGCCCCCTCATCAATGGGTTAACCTTAAGCTTAGCCATGCGATATTCAACCTATATAGATCAGGTACAGCAAGCGATGGACATGCCATCGGCATACGCCATGAGCCTCGGCGGAGGGACTCACCGTAAATTGACTCGGCGGAAATCCCTGGGCAGGGCCTGGACCGAGCGCCCTGGGCGGAGGCTGGTATAATTTTTGTCGTTGGTTTGAGCTATCGGACATTATGCCGAATTTCTCCGCGGGCTTCAACACCCCCTGCCTATTATTACTGTTAAATCATAAGCCTAATGTCGCATCCAGGGAAAGTGGGGGCGGCAACCCTTTTTGATTGGCGTCCCTGCCCCCCTGGGTTTAACATCCGCTGAAATAACAACCCAGAGGAAATTCACCTATGTCCCCCGCGCTGGATGCCGTCGATCAGCGGCTCAAGAGTCTCGAGGCCCACCTCGCCCAGGAAAATCCGGTCCTGCTCAGCACCGTGCAGAGCTTCCGCGCCCTGGACAAGGTCGCCCACGCCATGGGCCTGCTCGCGCCTGACCAATCCTACGCGAACCAGATCCCCTGGTGGCCCCTGATCTCGGTATTGGGCACTTTTTCGGCCGGTAAGTCGACCTTCATCAATCATTTTCTGGGCTACAAAATCCAGCGCAGCGGCAACCAGGCGGTCGACGATCGTTTCACCGTGATCTGCTACGCGCGCGAGGCCACCCCCCACGCCCTCCCCGGCATCGCCCTCGACTCGGACCCGCGCTTCCCGCTCTATAACATCTCCCGGGACATCGAGCAGGTGGCGACGGGCGAGGGGCGTCGCATCGACACCTACCTGCAACTCAAGACCTGTCCCAGCGAGGCCCTGCGCGGAAAGATCCTCATCGACTCCCCTGGCTTCGATGCCGATGCCCAGCGCACCGCCACCCTGCGGATCACCAATCACATTATCGACCTCTCCGACCTGGTGCTGGTGTTCTTCGATGCCCGCCACCCCGAGCCGGGGGCCATGCGCGACACCCTCAAGCACCTGGTCGGCGAGACCATCGGTCGCCCGGACGCCGGCAAGTTCCTCTACATCCTCAACCAACTGGACACGACGGCCCGCGAGGACAACCCGGAGGACGTCGTCGCCGCCTGGCAGCGCGCCTTGGGGGAGGAAGGCCTCACCGCCGGCCGTTTCTTTACCATCTACAACCCCGACGCCGCCGTACCCATCGAGGATGAGGGTAAACGTAAGCGCTTCGAGGCCAAACGCGACAACGATCTGGCCGAGATCCACGGCCGTATGCGGGAGGTCGAGATCGAGCGCGCTTACCGCATCGTTGCCGCCCTAGACAAGACCGCCAAGGACATCGCCGAAAAAGGCGTGCCCTTCCTGAACCGGGCCCTGCAGCGGTGGCGTCAGCGCACCCTCTGGGGCGACGGCATTGCCCTCGGCCTGCTGCTCATCCTCTCCCTGGCCGGCACCATCCAGATCGGCTACTGGAGCAGCCCCGCGGCCCAGCCTGGCTGGGTGGCCACCCTTATCAGCCTGTCCCTGGACCTGGTCTTCCTGGCGGTCCTGCTCGCCATCGCCGCCGGCATCCACTTCGGTATCCGCCGGCTCGCCGCCCTCAGCCTGGTCAGGTCCCTCCGCCCCGAGGCCAAGGCCTTGGGCATCCGAGGTGACCTGATGGCCGCCTTTGAGCGCAGCACCAAACCCTGGCGCACCCTGCTGACCAGCAGCCCCACCGGCTGGACGGGTGCCGCCAAGCGGCGCCTGGCCCAGATTCGCGAGGAGGCTAACCTCTATGTCCAGACCCTCAACGACCGCTTTACCAATCCTTCCGGCGAACAGGCGGGTGAAGCGACCGGTCTGACATCGGCTCCGACCACGACCGCCGGGGTTCAGACCGCGACCACCGCTAGCGACTGACCCCAGTCCCAGGGACCCAGAGACCACCCATGTCCAATCCCCTCGCCATTGCCATCCCGCCGATTCAGGTACCGAAACACCCGGTCTGGCCTCACCTCACCCCGGAGGACAAGAGGGCGTTGAAGACACGGATCAAGGCGCTGCTAGCGGAGCGGGATGCCGTCCTGGTCGCGCACTACTACACGGATGGCGACCTCCAGGAACTGGCAGAGGAGTCGGGTGGCTTTGTTGCCGATTCCCTGGAGATGGCGCGCTTCGGCAGTGAGAGTCCGGCCAGCACCCTGGTTGTCTGCGGTGTCCGCTTTATGGGCGAGACCGCCAAGATTCTCAATCCGGAAAAGCGCGTCCTCATGCCGGACCTGGCGGCCACCTGCTCCCTGGATGAAAGTTGTCCGGCGGACCTGTTCGGGACCTTCTGCGACCAGCACCCGGAACATGTGGTGGTCGTCTATGCCAACACCTCGGCGGCGGTCAAGGCCCGCGCGGATTGGGTGGTGACCTCCAGTATCGCCCTGCCCGTCGTCGAACACCTCCACGCCCAGGGCCGTCAGATCCTCTGGGCCCCGGACAAACACCTGGGCCACTACGTGGAACGGGTGACGGGGGCGGAGATGTTGCTCTGGCCCGGGGCCTGCGTCGTCCATGAGGAATTCAAGGGCTTCGCCCTCGACCGGGTCCGGCGCCTGCACCCTCAGGCCGCCGTCCTGGTCCACCCTGAATCCCCCGACGAGGTGGTCGATCAGGCCGATGTGGTTGGCTCCACTACCCAGCTCATCAAGGCGGTGCTGGAGATGCCCAATCAGGAGTTCATCGTTGCCACCGACGAGGGCATCTTTTGGAAGATGCACCAGTTAGCCCCGGGCAAGAAGCTCATTGCCGCGCCCACCGCCGGTGTCGGCGCCACCTGTGAGAGCTGCGCTCACTGCCCTTGGATGGCCATGAATGCCCTGCAGAACCTGGAGCAGGCCTTGATCCACGGCGCCCCGGAGATCCATATCGACCCGACGATCCGGGACCGGGCGCGCCTGCCCATCCTGCGCATGCTCGACTTCGCCCGGGAGCGCGGCATCGGTGGCAGTAAAACCCGAGGTTAGGCCTGTCTTGCACCAACTCCTCCGCGCCGCACCATAAAACCAAAATTGCTTGGCGCCGAGCCTCACTGAGTTGGCAAAGCCGCCCTCGATCACTTAACATCATCCCGAACCATAAGAATTAGACTGGCAGCCGAGCCCCCAGATTTTGGGCACAGGCCCGGCAGGTCAGCCGACTCACTTCCACCAAGAGAGGACTTCCATGGCCAAGACTGAGGGTACCTCCCGCAAGAAAATTGTCCTTATTTCCCTCATCATCTTCGCGGCGGGTGTTGTCTTCGCCGGACTCTTCAACGTCGGGCTGGCCTACACCAATACCACCGAGTTCTGTACCTCCTGCCACTCCATGAAGACCAACCTGGAGGAGCTGCAACAGAGTACCCATTGGCAAAATCCCTCAGGCGTCCATGCCGGCTGTGCCGATTGTCACGTCCCTGAACCCTTCGTGCCGAAGATGATCGCCAAGGTCATAGCCGCCAAGGACGTCTATCATGAGCTTATCGGCACCATCGACACCCCTGAGAAATACGAGGCCCATCGCTGGGACATGGCCAGCCGGGTCTGGGCCAAGATGAAGGCGACTGATTCCCGTGAATGCCGCTCCTGCCACGAATATGCCCACATGGCCTTGGATGCCCAGGACCGTTCGGCCCGCAATCGCCACAGCAATGCCCCCGACAAGGGCGACACCTGTATCGACTGTCATAAGGGTATCGTCCACACCCTGCCGGACGAGCCCGAGGAGCCAGACGCGGGTACGGCCCAGACCCAGGCCGACATGGCCGCTGACGCTAAATCCAAGACCGAATGATCGCCGGATCATCCCACTGGCCTGATCGCCACGAGGCGCCGCCGACATGACCACCCGACAGCTGATCACCCTGCCCCTGCTATTGGCACTCACCGCCCCCCTGCCCTTGCAGGCAGCGGATTCTCTGGGCAAGGACATGCGTAACGCCGCCGCCGTGGGCAACACCGAAGAGGTGATGCGCCATCTCGACGCTGGCGTTCCCGTTGATGCCCCCAATGAATTTGGCAAGACCGCCCTGATGATGGCCGTGGAGGGCGACAACCTGGAAACGGTCGCCCTGCTCCTGGCGCGGGGCGCCAACGTCAACGCCCGCGCCTCGGGCAATTGCACGGCCCTGACCTTCGCTGCCGAGAACGGTCACATCGGCATTACCGCCCTGCTCATCGAACGTGGCGCCAACCTTCACGATCGCACCCGGGGCGGCTGGGATGCCCTGATGATCGCCTCCCGTTACGGCATCAGCGACATGGTGGAGCAGTTGCTGTTCAAGGGCGCCGATCCCAAGGCCTCCGACAAGGAACACCGCACCGCCATGATGGATGCCGCCGCCCGCGGACATGCGTCGGTGGCCAAACTCCTCATCGAGGCCGGCGCCGAACTGGAGGCTCGGGACAAGGAAGGCGCTACCGCCCTCATCCTGGCAGCCGGGGCAGGCCAGACCGATGCGGTCGCCACCCTGCTCGCGAAGGGTGCCAACGTCAATGCCCAGGACAAATCGGGTGGCACCCCCCTCATCTGGGCCATCGGCGCGGGACGGACCGATGTCCTTGAACTGCTGCTGGCAGCCGGGGCCAACCCCAACCTGCCGGATGCCGACGGCGTGACCCCCCTGATGGAGGCCATCAGCACCGGCCACGGTGAGTTCATCACCCCCCTGCTGACTTACGGCGCGGATGTGGCGCTCAAAGACCAGAAGGGCCGCACCGCGGGTGATATTGCCAAACAGAAAGGCTATCAGGACGCCATTGTCCTGCTGACCAAACCTTGAATGTCTGAGCGGCCAGCGTATGATTCCCCGCGCAGAGGCCGCGCATCAACCCTATGCGAGGGGAGCGCTACGCGGCGTTTCACGCATGACGGAGGCCCGGCTCTCCGTGTTCCCATTAAACCTGTTGTCCAAAGGAGGAAACATGGCCAATAAACTCATGAAGCTGGCCTTGCTCGCGAGTGCCGTTTCGATCGGTCTAGCGACGACCGCATTTGCCGCCAAAGAAGAAGCCAAGCCCGCTGCCGCCCCCGCTGCTCCTGCTGCCGCGCCTGCGGCCGCCCCCGTGGAACTTGTCTCCGGCGCCAGCGCTGAAATGCTCGCCGGTACCTGCATGGGCTGCCATGGCACCGATGG
>SACH01000314.1 GCA_009928645.1 Gammaproteobacteria bacterium
ACCACCGCGGTCATCATGGCGCCGGCGCCCACCAGCTGCCCTACCCGCTTGACCGCCGCCGCGTTCGGGTTGGCGATCAGGGTGCGACAGCGTTCCTCCGCGGTACTGCCCATGGTCGGGGTGATGCGTCCGTGCCGCACCCAGACCGCCCCCTCCCGCTCCTCGACCAGCCAGAATTTGCTGGTGTTGGTGGCGGGATTGATCAGCTCCCCGTAATTGCGGTAACGGGGGGCCTTGGTGGCGGGGGTGGTCATCACGCCCCCTCGTAGGTCGTACGACCCAGTTTGCGCACCGCCTCCTGGAAGCGACCGTCCTGGTCACCGATGACGGTGCGATACCCCTCGAAGAGCATGGTGCGCTCTTCCTCATCCAGCCCATCGGCGAAGCTGGCGTTCAGGGCGTACAGCAGGGGCGGTACGCCCAGGCGATTGGCGCTGCCGACGAAGATCGTCAGCGACCGTGCCCAGCGCACCAACGTGCGGGTGGAGATGACGAAGGAGGTCTCGCCCGCCACAAACCCGCCCCGCAAGGCGCGGGCCAGTTTCACCATCTTCGCCACCTCAGTCTCTCCGCCATTGGCCAGCAGGGGGACCTGCTCGAGAATGGTGGCGATCTCCTGCGCCTCACTCATGTAGCTGACGTGAATCGGAAAAACCCGATCACGCAACGAAATGTCGTGCGAGTTGGAGACGTAGCGCGCCTGGGGGTCCCTGGCCAGGTTGGTGTTCGCGGTCATGATGATCGCGAACCCCGGCGCCCGCTGGTAGATCGTCCCCGGGTCCTCGGGGAGCCGCACCGCGTCACCGTTCAACACGCCGTTCAGACCCACCAGGGTCTCCGGCCGCAGGCGGTCGACTTCTTCCAGCAGGCAGATGGCGCCCAGTTGCGCCGCGACGGCCACCGGTCCCGGCTGGGGCACGGTTTCGCCGTCCACCAACCGCAGTCCGCCCAGCAGGTCACGGGCATCCATGTCGGCGTGGCAATCCACGCGGATCAGGGGCCGGTTCAGCCGCGCACAGAATTGCGCGACCAAGCTCGACTTGCCCGACCCCGGGGGACCCCATACCAGTACGGGGTTGTCGGCCAGTTCTTCCATGCACACGACCGCGGCGAACTTGGCCAAGGTGTCGACATCGAAGCTGTGCGCCACGACGGTCGGCACGAGATGCTGCAAGTGGTGGCCGGAGACATACCGGGGCAACGTCATGCCTTCCGGGACGTTCACGCCAAAGGTCAAGGCGACGGACACTTCGGTGCTCAGAATGGTCTTGTTCATGCTCATGAGAATGCTCCAATGCCCGGGCCAGGGGCAAATCAGGGGTCATAACGCGGCGGGCCAGTGCCGCGGGGGTGAGAGGGCTTACGCCCGAAAAATGCCGCCAGGGCGGCGGTGAGAGATCAGCCGGCGGACGGCAGGGTCAGGATCAAGGCCGACCCTGGTCATGGTCGCGGCGGTAACCGCAGCGGCCTTCCTCCGCCATCAGGCAGGGGGGGTTGCGGGGCCCCTGACAGGCGCCGTTGCGGTCAAAACCGCAGGGCGTCCAGGAACCGCCGGCGATGAGGTGCGGCGTGCTTTGCCGCATCAGTTTCGCCACTTGGGTCATGACCTCCGTCGGGATGGTCACGCCGCCGTTATCGACCAGTTGCACCAGCAGGTTGGGGTCCATGGGATGCTCCAACGCCCCGGCCACGGGCGAACAGGAAAGAGCACGCGGCAGGCCAGGGCCGCGGGGATGTCAGGGGCGTAGCCCCAAAGAGCGGTGGGACGGGTTACAGGTCGAGGGTGCGATCCTGACCCCGGGTCAAGCCGGTGAAGTCGTTGCGCCAACACGCGGCTTCGTACTCGCACAACTTGCAGGGCGAGTTGTGCTCTGCCAGGGACCGGCGGCGAAAACTCCCGGCGCGCATGGCGCTGGCGGTATCCGCAACCTTTTCCCAGTACTCCGCTACCTCGGCGGCGGAACGACGCTCCACCAGGTGTGGGGGCAGAACCTCCGGCCCGGTGCCGCGACTGGTTTTCGGCACCGCGCGTTTCACCAACGCGGCGAAGCCGATCTGCGCCGCCGGCCCCAACCCATGCAGCGGGGCATTGGCGTCAAACAGCGCCTGGTAGGCCAGGAGCTGATCCGACTTTTCAGGGAAGCTGGGGTCCGGCTTGGCGCCGGGCGACTTGTGGTCAATGATCGCTGGCGGACCCTCACGGGTTGCCACCAGATCGATCACCCCCTCGAACAGCACCTGCGCGCGGGGTAAGCGCACGAACAAGCGCCGTTCGACGCAGGGCCCCTGGTCATCCGTGACGGTCCGCAGCCCGGTGGCCTGCCAGACGTCGTGGTAAGCGCTGAACAGCGCGGCGCCAGTCTGACGCAACCCGTCCGGGCTGCGGTCGGCGCCGTAGGCGATGGGCTGGGCGATGGCCGCGGACCATTTCTGGTCCCAGGCAGCGCCCAGCTGGTCGGGAGGCACGGTGCCGGCGTGATAGCCTGCCAGCACGTCATGCACCACCGAACCGAAGATCAAGGCGTCCGCCTTGGCCTCGGTGCGGTAGCCCTGGAGGTAAAACAAGGCCTGCTTGGGGCAGGTTTCGTAGCGGATAACGCCGGTGGGACTGAGTTTCAACTCGTTCATGGAAGCTCTCCGCACGGGGGCGCAGCCCGTGAGTGGGGTCAGATCAAAAAGCCGGGTGCGCGCACCGGCCGAACAGGACCCGCCACGGAGGGTAATCACCCGCCCCGCGGGGGTGGAAACAACCTCCGGAGCGGGACGGCAATCGCTGGACTACTTGCCAGCACAAGGACGTGCGATGACGTCAGGGGAAAGGGCGAACCGCGGCGCGGGCGCCGGACGGACCGGGCCTGACCAGGGGCGCAATGGGGAGGGAGAGCGGGGGTGGCCACCACGCCGCGGCCGCGCG
>SACH01000062.1 GCA_009928645.1 Gammaproteobacteria bacterium
GGCCTCCTTCCAGGGGGAATCGTAGTCATCGTTTGGGTTCCCGGGAGGGAACAGGTCTGATGGTGTCATCGCTGTCTATCCTTCTGAGGGAAATCGCGGCAGCAACCGTGAGTTCTTGAGAGGTTCATACTGACATGCCTTAGCCCTGCCTTGCCAAGCGTGTCGCCATCGCGCGGTCACTGATCTCCCGGATGCTTAGGTCCCGGTCAAGTTGCTGGCGCCATTGGGTGTAGTCGAAGGGTTCGCGCTGGATCAGGGCGATAAAGCGCTCCGCCTCGATATCCCCGAGGTGCTGCGCCAGCAGCTCACAGCCTCGGCTCTTGATTTCAGTGTCGGTGATCATGGCAATTCCCGGAGAATAAAGTCGATACATTTTCCATGGATGCTTCTTGCCTTCCTCAATCCCCCTGGGCCAGCAGGCCACTCGCCCGCAGCACGCGCCGTTCCACGGCCTGTTCCAGCACCCGCTCATCGCCCGGCCGGACCAGGGTGAAATAGTGGCGGGCGCGGGTGATGCCGGTGTAGAGCAGCTCCCGGGTCAGGATCGGACTCGGCCTGTCCGGCAGGACCAGGGCGGCATGGGTGAATTCCGAGCCCTGGGACTTGTGGACGGTGAGGGCGAAGACGGTCTCCACCGCCTGGAGACGGCTGGGCAGGACCCACTTGATGCCCTGCTGGCCATCCCCGGCGGGGAAGGCAACGCGTAGCCGCTCCGGTTCACCCGCGGTGGCGGGGCGGGCCAGGGTGACGCCGATATCACCATTCATCAGGCCCAGGGCATAGTCGTTACGCGTGACCAGGACCGGCCGGCCCAGGTACCAGCCACTGCTGGCAGGGATCAGCCCGGCCTCACGCAGGAGGAGGGCGATGGTCTCATTCAGTCCCGCCACCCCCCAGGGCCCCCGGCGCAGGGCGCACAGCACCTGGAACTGGCCCTGGGCGGCGAGGACGGCCCGCGCCCAGTCGTCATAATGCTCGACCCCCGCGCCCGCGGACGGGCGCCGTTGGCGCAGGACCTCCAGAAAATGCCGATAGCCGACCCGGGGCGGGAGCGCGTTTGAGGCATCTCCAGGAGGCAGCGATTCCGTCGGCTCCCTGGGGCCTGGCGGGGTTGCCGCCCGGCCCTGGATGAGGATCTGCCTGAAGGCGACATCCAGGTGTTTTGTGGAGGTGTCTTGGTGCTTAGAAGCGGTTTCGGGGCGCTCGCTGGCGGTCTCCCTCTTGTCCGCGATGACGACCAGGGCCAGATCCCGGTGCCCTCGTGCCCAAAGGTCGCGGACCGCTGCGGCGCTGCCGGCATTGACCGCTGCGGCGAGCTGGCCGATACCGCTGTCCGCGGCAAAGCGATGGCTATGACGGAGCATGACCACGGTCTGGTCAAGGGCAGTCCCCGCCGGGTCGATGAGATCCTCCAGGCCCGGATTGGCCAGGGGCAAGCCTTCGCGCCCCCTGCCGTCCGGGCGGGCTTGGTTGGCGCAAGCCGCTGATGCATCGGCTCCCGCGCCCCTGACCGGCCCCGCGCCGGTCACCGCCGCCAGCCAGTCGCGGGTCGCCGGGGTGTAATGGCCGTCGGCGGCGCGCTGGCAGAGCTTGCCCAGCACGGCGCCGGCCTCCACCGAGGCGAGCTGGTCCTTGTCGCCCAGCAGGATCAGGCGGGCCTGGGGCGGCAGGGCGGCGAGGACCGCCGCCATCATCTCCAGGTCGATCATCGATGCTTCGTCGATGACCAGCAGGTCCAGGGCCAGGGGATTACCGGCATGGTGGCGCAGGCGGCGGGTATCAGGCCGGCTGCCCAGCAGGCGATGCAGGGTGGTGACGGTGAGGGGGATGCTGGCCCGCAGGGTCGCGGCATTGCCCAGCCCGGCCTGCTCCAGCTCGGCCAGGGGCAGGCTGGCGACGGCGCCGGCGATGGAGGCGTTGAGACGCGCCGCGGCCTTGCCGGTGGGGGCGGCCAGCCGGATGCGCAGGGCGCGGGCTGGCTTGCCGGGCGCCGGGGCGGTGAGGGCCAGGGTCTGGAGCAGGGCCAGCAGGCGCACCACGGTGGTGGTCTTGCCGGTGCCGGGGCCGCCGGTGATGACGCTGAAGGCGCCCCGGGCCGCCAGGGCGCAGGCGAGCTTCTGCCAGTCGGGGTGGATTGCCGTCGGCGGGAAGAGGTGGTCGAGGATCTGGCGCAGGGCGTCCAGCGGCAAGGCCATCCCCCCGGTCAGGTCACCGGCCAGACGGCTTTGGATCAGCTCGCTCACCGCCCGCTCGTATGCCCAGTAACGGCGCAGGTAGATGCGTGGCCCGGCCAGGACCAGGGGCGTCCCGCCCGGTCCCGTACCGACCAGGTCGGGCTGGTCCAGGGCGGCGCGCCAGGCGGTCAGGGTCAGCCCCTCCAGCAGGGTCGCGGGGTGGGGCGGTGGCTCGCCGCTGGCGGTCTCCGCGCCCTCCGGCGGTAGGGAGAGGGCGAAGCCCGGATGGCGCAGGGTCGCGTCCAGGTCCAGACAGGCGTGGCCACGGCCAAGCTGGTGGCTGGCCAGAGCGGCGGCCAGGAGCGCCAGGGGCGCGGCGTCCGGGACCTCCTGGCTGAGGAAGTTGGCGAAGGCTAGATCCAAAGGGCGCAGCCAGCCCTCTTGTGTCCAGTGCTCCAGAAGTTGCCCCAGTCGCGCCCGGCCCGAGGCATCTGGCGTCAGTTGGGCATGGGTGAGGTGGACCCGTTGGCCGGCGGCATCGGGTGAGGGTAAGGGGTTGGCTACGGGTGGGTTAGCTTCCGAAGGGTTCACGATGCCACCTCCCGGCTGTCAGGGTCCCGGCGGCTGGTCCCGCGGAATAAGTCATCCAGGGTCTCGATCAGGGAGCGGGGAGGCCGCTCCCAATGGACGCCCTGGCAAGGTCCGTCGATGCCGCGCAGGAACAGATAGACAGCGCCGCCCACATGCCGGTCATAGTCGTAATCCGGCAGGCGGGACTTGAGCAGGCGATGCAGGGCGAGGAGGTAGAGGACATATTGCAGTTCGTAGCGGGCATGGAGGATGGCCCCGCGCAGGGCTACGGGGGTGTAGGCGCTGGCGTCCGGCCCCAGCCAGTTGGACTTGTAGTCCAGCACGTAGTAGCGGCCCTGGTGCGCGAAGACCAAGTCCATGAAGCCCTTGAGCATGCCGTGCAGCCGCGCCGGCTGGAGCGCCGGGCGCGGGGCCCCGTCCAGGGTGGCCGCGCTGATCAGCCGGTCAATGGTCCCGACCTCCAGCCCCTGGGTGGCGAGCCAGAACTCCAGCTCCGGGACAGCCGTCGTCAGGTCGGCGAGGCGCGGGTCTGATTCCGCCGCGGCCAGGGGACCCTGAAGCGGCAATGGCTGGGTGAGGCTACTGAGTAGCCAGGCGGTCAGGGGTTCGATCCACTCCTCCCAGCCCCGCAGCCGGCAACGGCGGGCGACGGTGTCGCGCAGCCGGGCGGGATCGGCGGCGATGGCGCCAAAGCCCTGGGTGGCGGCCCATTCCAGCAGGTCGTGGAGGAAGGTGCCCGCCTCCGGCCCCCGGGGGAAGGCGTGGGGTGAGTCGGGGACCGGCGTTCCGGGCCCTGCTCCGGGGGGCTCCGCGCCGGCCTCGCCGGCCTCGTCAGTGCGCTGACCTTCCAGTGCCCCGGAGTGGGCAACGCCAACCGGCCAGGCATCAGGCCCGGCTTCCTGCCGCGCATCAGGTTCTACTTCAGGCCCGACTTCAGGCCAGGCGTCAGGCCCAAGCTCCGCGGCCGGGGTACTGGTCCCCAGGGCCCGCATCTCCAGAAAGCGCTCCTCGGTCGCGGTTTCCACGGCCCCGGCCTGGCGGCTGGGGATCGCCGGGGACCCGGCCCCATGCTCCCCAGCGCCCGCCATGTCCCCGGCGGCGGCGAAGGCCTCACCCTCACCCTCGCCCAGGACGCCGCGGCTGATCGTCCGGCAGATGGCCGAGTAGCTGGCGATCCACCAGGGGGCGGTCAGCACCGGCCGAGAATCCCGGGCGCTCCCCGGCCGGTCGGGCGCATCCTCCGCCCGAAACCGTGCGCTGGTCGGGGCTGGGTCGGGGACCAGGGCCAGGTCCGCGCACTCGCCCCGCAGGTCCTCCAGGGCCGTGGCCCACTCCAGAGGCGCCAGGGGCTCCCCGCCGCCAAGCAGATAGCCGAAGGCCCCCCGTTCGAGTTCGGCGATGGGCGCCAGGCCCACCCAGGTGGCGTAACGGGCGCGGGTCAGGGCCACGTAGAGCTTGCGCAGGTCCTCCCCCAGCCGTTCCCGGTCGGCCCGCTCCAGGGCCTCGCCCGCGTCGCTCAGGGTCAGTTGCAGCTCGCCCCGGTCGTCATGCCATTTGAGGGGCAGGTCCTTGGCGGTCGTCGGCCGGAAATCGGCGGCGAAGGGGAGAAAGACCAGGGGGTATTCCAGGCCCTTGGACTTGTGGACGGTCACCACCTGCACCAGATCGGCGTCGCTCTCCAGGCGGATCTGCCGGGCATCGTCGCGGCCACCGCCCCCCGCCTCCTGGCATTCTTCGGCCAGATAGCGGATCAGGGCCTGCTCCCCGTCCAATAGCAGGCTGGCCTGCTGCAAGAGCTCGGCCAGGTGCAGCAGATCGGTGAGGATCCGCTCGCCGCTGGCTTCACTCGCCAGGGGCGGCGACGCGGGAGCCATCGTCGTGTCCGCCTCCAGCAAGTGCGCCGGGACGCGGAAGTCGTTGAGGAGCGCGCGCAGCATGGGTAACACCCCCTGGCGGCGCCAGAGGTCGCGGTAGCCGCGAAATTGCAGGACCCGTTCCTCCAGGGCCAGATCGTCCAGGTTGAGCCGGTCCAGTTCCGCCCAGCTCAGCCCCAGGGTCCGGGTGGCCAGGGCGGCGCGCACCAGGCGGAGGTCGTCGGGCGCAGCGCAGGCGGCCAGCCAGTGCCGCAGCTCCCAGGCCTGGGGGCTCTGGTAGACCGAATCCTGATCGGAGAGATAGACGCTGCGCACCCCGCGGCGGGCCAGGGCGCGGCGGATCAGGTCGGCCTCCTTACGCTTGTTGACCAGCACGGCCAGGTCGGCGGGGCGCAAGGGCCGGAGTGGGAGGGCGGCCGTGCAAGCCGCCAAGTCAGCAACGGCGGCACCCTCCACCGCAGAATCCCCGCGAGTGTCCGCATCCATGTCCGCTCCCCGATGCGCACCAATTTCCAACCTGCTTCCCTTGCCGTGAGCCGAGTCTAACTCAGCCTCGGCTACCCGGTTGCTACTAGCGTCGTCATCGACAACGCCCTTATTCGCGCCGCCTAACTCTTTACGGCCGGCACTACCGACGAAGCCCGCCCGCCCGACCTGACCCAGGTTGAGAAGGCGCACCATCTCGCTGGCGCAAACCTCGGCGATTTGTTCGCGATAGGCATCCTTGCTGAGCGGCTTGCCTTCTTCCCGGGGCGGCAACCACCAGGCGGTGAGGGCGGGGACCGCCTGGCCGGCGGCGTGGAGGGCGTCGACCCGTCCCCGGGCCTGGGCGGCGATGAAGGGCACCGGGTTGCAGCCTTCGCCACGGAACAAAAAGGCCCCGGCCCCGGTCGCGCGCTCCTCTGCAGCGGAAAAGCAGCGATTGGCGGCCCGGACCATGGCGTGGGTGGAGCGGTAGTTGGTGCCGAGGGTGTAGAGCCGGCCGGCGCAGGCCCGGCGGGCCTGGAGATAGGTATGGATATCCGCCCCGCGGAAGGCATAGATGGCCTGTTTGGGGTCGCCGATCAGAATCAGGGCGGTGGCGGGGTCGTTGCTGGCCACCCGGTAGACGGCATCGAAGATACGGTATTGCACCGGGTCCGTGTCCTGGAACTCGTCGATGAGGGCGACGGGAAACTGGCGACGGATGGTATCGGCCAGGCGCGGGCCATCAGGCCCTTGCAGGGCGGCGTCGAGCCGGGTCAGGAGCTCATTGAAGCCCATCTGGGCGCGGCGCGCTTGCTCGGCGGCGAAGCGTTCCGCCACCCAGCGGGCGGCGTGACGCAGGATTGCCTCCCGGGCATCGGGCAGACCGCTCAGGGCGGCGCGCAGGTCGGCGGTGGCCGCCAGGGCGGGGTGGCTGGGCGCCGGCTGGCATTCCGGCTTCCAGGCATCGCGGATGCCCTCCGGGGTGAGCCGGTCCCAGCCGGTCTTGAGGTCCAGGGTCTCGGCGGCCGGGTCGTTCACCCAGGCGCGTAGGGCCTCCAGCCAGGGGTTGTAGTAGCGGGCCTGGAGCTTGCGCCCGTTCACCGCCTTGCTGGCGACGGCGCTATCGAGCAGGACCTGCAATTCTTCCGTCCAGGTCACCCAGGGGGCCTTGAGGGCGGTCAGGCACCGATGCTTCTCCGCCCGCGCCACGGCGAGGGTCCGGGCGGGTTCCGGGGTGGCGTCCAGCCGTTCGGCATGGTCGACCAGGCCCCGCAGGGCCTGCTGCAAGGTGGCGGGATCAGCCCACCAGCGCCGCACCTCGCCGACGTCCTCCAGGCCCAGGGGCACCATGAAGGTGCGCCAGTAGTCGCGCACCACCTCGGCGTGCAGGTCGCTCTGGTCGGTTTCCAGGGTCTGGGTAAAGAGGCTGCCGCTGTCGAAGGCATGCTCCCGCAGCATGCGGTGGCACCAGGCGTGGATGGTGGAAACCGCCGCCTCGTCCATCCACTCCGCGGCCAGTTGCAGCCGGTAGGCGCAGCCGGGCCATTGCGCTGGCGGGTAGACCTGGCGCAAATCATGGAGCAGGTCCTCGCCAGTGGGCCGGGGGCTGATGCTGGCCGGATCAGCGCGGAAATAGGTCGCCGCCTCGTTCAGGCGGGCACGAACGCGGTCACGCAGTTCCTGGGTGGCCGCCTCGGTGAAGGTGACGACCAGGATCTCCGGCGGAGTGTAGGCGCGCAGGGCGGCCGGGGGAGGGACTTGGTTAGCGCCAGGGGCATCCTCCTGATCATCCCCTTGGGTGTCGCCCGACGTCTCCTCCTGGAACGCCCTGTGGGCATTGCCTGAATCACCTAACCGGGAATCGCAAGGGATATTCAAGAGGGGATCAACAGCACCGTCCTTATGGGTAGCGGTAAGGGCTGCGTCACCGGTAACCCCCTGGATCTCGCCCGCCCCACTTCCTTGCGGGCTTCCATGACCCAGCACCAGCCGCACGTAGAGGGTCGCGATGGTGAAGGTCTTGCCCGTGCCGGCGCTGGCCTCGATAAGTCGACTGCCCTGGAGGGGAAAACGCAGCGGGTCCAGGGTCGTGACGCCGACGGTGGCCAAGTCCGGGGCGGGAGGTGCGTCCAAGGTGTCTCGGGTGTCAAATTTATGCGTCCATGGATGGGCGGGCATCATTTCTATTACCAGAAAAAGCGATCGTCATTGTTCCGGTCCTCTTGTTTACCTGTTTGCGGCGCTGAAGTCATGGATGATTTCTCGTTCCGCGGGAGGCACAGAGGGGGCCTTCGAGGGTAACCCGCCTAGGGTGCTTCATGTCTTCAGGAAGGCCTGATGAATCTCGCTCCCGTAGCGCCGGACGATATCCAGCTTGGTGGCGCGCAAGACGTCCATGTCGCCTATTCGGCCCGATTTTTCCAGGGTTTCGCGCGCGAGGACGTCGGCGATGACGTCCATGAACAGTTCGGCGAGCAGGAGTCTCGCCGAGTCCCGGAAATGGCCGTGGCCATCGACGTAGAGCTGCACGGTCGGCGCGCCCGCGTTGATGATGATCTTACGTTCCTCAGGGCTGTAAATCGCGCGCGCCGACGAGTCGGCGAGCTGGCGGAAGGCGTAGCCGGAGAACATCGCGATGCCGTGGTCGCGCGCCGCTCCCGTTTTCGCCGGATGTGTGGGGTGCGCCCAGGCGGCGTGTCCATGCCCCGAGGCCTGATCGGCGATCAGGATTTCGCACCAGGCCCAATAGTCCCCAGCGCGAACGGTGATTTCGCCCCGATCGCCGGCGAAGTCACCGACCAGGGTCCATTCGATCCGCCGCTCGGCGTTCGTCGCGGATAGCGGCATGGCGACCGGTTCCGGTTCGATGCGCAGCGAGGCCGGCAGGACGCAGTCGAAGCGCAGTTCGCCGTCCGCGGGCAACTGCCCAGGATCGACCAGCAAGGCGACGTGAAAGGGGTGACCGGGCTTGCGGTAGTAGAAAGGCGTGCTGAAACGCAACGCCGCGGGATGGTTGCCGGCATCGATGGCGTCCGCGCCCATCGGTGGGAGCACGATTCCCAGATCCTGGAGCGCGGCCCGGTTCATCCGTTCCAGCAGGTGGTCGATCATCTCTCCGGTGCGGCCGGAGACGGTCGCGCGCGCCAGATGCTTCAGCTTCTCACGCTCGGCGAGGACGCAGGGGGCGATCAGCCGGCTGACGGCATGCGTGAAGGCCGCGACGAAGGCATCCTTGCGATTGAGGCCCTCGCGCTCGTCGCTGATGATGGCGAGACCCTGGCTCAGCTTTTCGATCAGCGCCGGGCAGCGGACCGATCCGAACAGGTACTCGGTTCCCACCTGTTTCTCGAAGTCGAAAAACTGGCAGTCGAGCACTGCCGTGCCGGAGACGACGAGCAGGCCGTTCATTCGCTCGTCGCCGAGGGTCTCCAACTCGCGATCGAGGGCGCGCTTGAGGGTGAGGGTGAAGGGATAGGTTTCCTTCGCGTGGACGAAGTGTCCGGCGAGATCCGGTCCGAGCAGCACGGTGGCGCGCGGTTCCTCGTAACGCACCTCGCCGCTCCGTTCGATGGCGCGACCGTGGCGCAGGTGCGCCAGGTCGACGTGCCGGCGCGCCAGGACGTCGCGCAGGTAGATGTTGTTGCGCACGGCATGGACGAGGCTGGTGTATTGCGAGATTTTCACCCGTTGGTTTTCGACGACGATGGTCACGCGCGTGCCGTTGTCGGCGATGCCCAACCGTTCGCGATCGCCGGCGGTCGCGGGCCGATCGCCGCCGCGGTCGTCGTACAGGTAGCCGCCGTTCTCGGCGCGAAACAGCTCGATGCGGGAAAATTGGCCGCGATGAATCGTCTCGATCCAGCCGTGACCCAGACCGTAGAGGGCCTGTTTCAGGCCGCGGCCAAAGTAACCGCGTCCGCCGCGCTCGCCACGCGCCAGCGGGCTGTGCGCTCCGCCGTAGGCCAGCACCGCGCAACCGTGCGTGAAGGACATGCCCTCCGCCTGGTCGGTGACGACCAGCAGGGCGCCGCCCTGATGCCGCTCGTAGGCGATCAGGATACGGCCGCTCGGTTGCTGGCCGGTTTTCTCCAGCCGCGCATAGCTGTCATCGCTGTTGGTGATCAGTTCGACCAGCGCTTTATCGATCGCCGCGAAGCGGCGCGAATCGACGTCGATGATGCGCTGGTCAACCGGAATTTCCTTGATGGCCATGCCCTGTTACCCCCTTTCTACCGCACTTCCCCGGCCCTTTGCCCCAGTGTCCGGCCAAGCGCAGCGGCCCCGCCGACGATCGCGCCATGGCTCGAACCCGTCCGCTTGCGACAGGCTTGCGGTCTCGGCGCCCCGGCACGCTTTGCGACAGGCTTGCGGTCTCGGCGCCGGCGCGCTTTGCGACAGGCTTTTCCCCGCACAGCCTTCACCACCAAACTGGCATGCGCCCCGCGGCGGGCCGCCCGGCTCTCAGGCATCCGCCTGGCCCGCTAGCGTCTGCTTGTTGGCCGCGGCCGGCAAGGCCGCCAACAGGGGACCATACAGGGTCTCGGCCAGCCGGGTGAAGGTACCGTCGGCGGTCAGGGCGGCGAAATCCGGGTAGACCCGCGCCAGGTAGGGGTCCGTCTCGACCTCCCCCTGCTGGTTATAGCCACCTTCATAGGTCTGGCGAGCGGCACCCGCTTCGCCGCCACCCTTCAGCCAGGCGAAGGCCGTCCTGGTGGCCAGGGGCAGGGGGTGGCGCAGACCTTCGTCCAGGGCGTGGAGCAGTTCGGCCAGGTGCCCGCGCGCTTGCTCCGGCGGCAGGGGCAAGAGCTCGACCTTGCCGACCTTGCTCAGCACCAGGGTGGTCAGGGGCGCCTCCCCCAGGTTGCCGGCGAGGTGCGCGACCCAGTGACGGATCATTTTCTCAGCGCGGTAATGGCGGTCCTTGACGAGGTCGCTGGTCTCCAGCACCACTCGCCCAAGATGGCCCGCCGCATCCGCGCGCAGGCCACCGAGCCAGTCGGCGATCCCAGGGACGGAGGCATCCGTCGGCGCCTCGGCCGGTGCCTCGGCCGGGGGCTGGAGCCAGTATGCCTCCCCTGCTGTTTCCCGGGGCGGCGCCAGGTCCGGAGGTATGTCTGGACCTGCGTCAGGCTTAGCGCCAGGCGCCCCTGGCGTCGGGGTGAACAGGATCTCCATCTCCTCGGCGAGGGGCTGGGGCCAGCGTGCCAGGGCCTCCCGATACTGCGCGAAGAGTTTGTCCATGGGCTCTTCCAGTTCCAGGGCGAGGGCCTCGCCGAAGCCGCTGGGGGCCAGGTCCCCGCGCCGGCGGATCTGCTCCAGTCGCGCTGACCGTACCATGGCGAGGGGCTCGCCTGCCTCCACCGCCCTGGCCTGGAGCTGGATCAACTCGTCATTGAGCTGCCAGCGTTGCAGGTGATCGAGGGCGAAGGGCTCCTGATCCTCCGCCGCGGGATCCTCGACCTCGAAATAGACCCCCAGTCGCTGGGTGAAAAAGGCCTTGACCGGCGCCTTGAGAAAGTCGGCCAGGTCGCGCAGCCTGAATGGTTCCTCCCGGGCCAGGGGGGGCAGAGGGGCTTGTCCTGCCAGATCCGGATCGGAAGCGATGGCGGCATCCTCCGCGGGCGCGCTGTTGCGAGGCAGCGGGGAGGGTCGGGTGGTGGCTGACGGGGGTGTCAACCGCAAGGATGCGGTTGCCAAGCCTCCAGGGATGGATTCACGGCGTCCCCCGTCAACCGCCACCCGACCCGGAGACCCAAAGGCCGCAATGCCCGGCCGCCATTCCCGGGCATAGGTGAACCAGGGGGATGCCTTGGGATCGCTGGGGAAGTAACGCGGGCTGAAGGGTTGGAGAGGGTGCTCCTGGGTCAGGGCATCCAGCAGGGAGGGCGGTTTCTCGTTGGGAGCCTGAAGGGCGTTGGGTATCGTCTCGGTAGCGGTGTCGCCAGCGGAGACCAATACCTGTCCATCAGTGGATGCCCCTGGGCTGGCTAGCCGCCAACCGGCCGCCAGGTGGTCGCGCAACTGGCCCACCAGCACCGAGGGGGGGCGCACGCCGTTGTCCGTGATGCTGCGCCCCACCCAGGAAATGTGCAGCCGCTCCCGCGCCGAGAGCAGGGCCTCCAGGAAGAGATAACGGTCGTCCTCCCGCCGCGAGCGGTCGCCGGGCCGGTAGTCCTGGCCCATGAGGTCGAAGTCCAGGGGCTGGCGCTGGCGGGGATAATCGCCGTCGTTCATGCCCAGCAGGCAGACCAGGCGGAAGGGGATGGCGCGCATGGGCATGAGGGTGGCGAAGGTGACCGCGCCGGCGAAGAAGCGCTGGGACAGGCCCCGCTCGTCGAGTTGCGCCAGCCAGTGTTCGCCGACGATGGACAGGGGCAGGGACTCCGTCAGCCCCGCGGCGTCGGCGGCCTCCTGCCAATCCTGGAGGGCAGTCTCCAGTTGGAGCAGGGTGAAGGCATCCTCGCTGCTGTCGCTGTCCCCGGCGTCAAAGTAATCCGCTAGCAGTTGGCGCAAACGGGCGCACCAGTCGGCGACGCTGGCGGGCTCCCGCAGCGTCCGCCAGGTGGCGTCCAGTTGCTCAAAGAAGCGCGTCAGGGGACCGAGCAGGACGGCATCGAGGCCGCCAATCTCGTCGAAGGGCTCGATGCCCCGCCAGGCCGCCGCCTCCTGGCCGACGGCATAGCCGAGCAGCATGCGGCGCAGGCCAAAGCGCCAGGTATGGCGGGCCTCGGCCTCCGGCTGCTCGGGCAACTCCAGGCTGGCGCGCTGGGCGGCGTGCAGGCCCCATCGGATGTTGGCACCCCGCACCCAGCGGTGCAGGCGTGGCAGTTCGTCCTCCGTGATGCCGAAGCGCCGCCGCAGGGCCGGCACCTCCAGCAAGTCGAGCAGGTCGCTTACCGCCAGGCGTGACTGGGGCAGGGCGAGCAGCGCCTCCAGGGCCTTGAGCAAGGGATCGGTGGCGCGTCGGCCCTGGTCGGCGAGGCTGAAGGGGATGAAGCGCGGGTCCTGGCGGTCCACCAGACCGAACACCGCCTGGATGTGGGGGGCGTAGGCGTCGATGTCCGGGAC
Organism: Gammaproteobacteria bacterium; assembly: GCA_009928645.1. GTDB lineage: Bacteria > Pseudomonadota > Gammaproteobacteria > Chromatiales > Chromatiaceae > M0108. Next base: position 12,176 of record SACH01000062.1, read on the forward strand.
CATGACGATGATATCGCGCGGGGTCAGGCTGCAATCGGCGTTGAAGGCGGCCAGGAGTTGGTCGTGGAGGATCTCCACCTCGCGCTGGGGGCCATGGGCGACGTGGAAGCGGAGGGAGAAATCGCGGGTCGGATCGACGGGCGGCCAACGGTCGCGGCTCTCGGCCAGGGGGCGCAGGTCGCGGATGTCATCCTGGAGTTGCGCCAGCAGGGTGGTGACCTCGGTCGGGTCCCGGGGCGGGTCGAACAGGTCGATGCGCTGGCCGATGGCCTGGAAGCGTGCGGCGTAATGGTCGCGGACTTCCTCGTCGTCGTGCTCGTCGAGCAGGCCGATGAAGTCCCGGCCCTGCTTGCCCCAGGCGGCCAGCAGGGGATGGGCGTGCAGATGCAGATGCTCCGGGGCGAAGGTTGCGGGCATGCCGGCGCGGCGCCGCTGGCGGCGGTGCGCGGCCCGCAGCAGGTCCTGGTCGGCGACGATGTCGGCCCAGTAGTGCTCGCAGGGGTTGTGGACGCACAGCAGGATCTGGGACCAGCGGCCCAAGGCCGCCAGCACCTCCAGCGACTGGCGCGGCAGGCTGGAGATGCCAAACACCAGCAGCCGGCGGGGCAGGCCCGGGGGTTGCTCCCCCGCCGGCCAGGCCGCCGCCCGCGCCAGAAAGGCCTTATGTACCGCCGCGCGGCCGGCATAGGACAGCCCCTTGGCACCAGCGCCGTCGCCAGCCCCAGCGTTGGAGGGGTCGATGCTGAGCAATCGATCACACTCCCTGCCGCCCGAGCTAGCATGGGTAGCACAAGCCGCTGATTCTCTTGCCCCCTCCCCCCTGGCGGGGGAGGGTTGGGGAGAGGGGGTCTGAATGGTTACGGTGCCGGCGACCGCCTTCCGTTCCCGCTTCCCGACGGGTTGCCCATCCCGGGCCAGGTCCGCCAGCAGGGCGCGCCACAGGGAGGCCTGCCAGCGCTGTTCCGCCGGCAGGGGGCCGCGGTTGCCGCGGGCATCGATAAGGACGTCCGCCCCGGTGGCCCAGGCCGCCAGCCAGTCGGCGCGATAGACCTGGTACTGGTCATAGAGGTCCGCGAGGCGCTCGGCGAGTTGAAAGCGCTTGCGCCGGTCCGTGTCCACCGTCAGGAAGCGTGCCAGGGGCTGGTACTCCGGCCGGGTCAAGACCTCCGGCAGCAGCCGCATCAGTCGCCAGACCAGGCGCGACTTGTCGAAGGGCGAGGTCTCCGGCACCGCCTCGCCCCCCAGCACCGCCCGATAGACCCGCCACAAAAAACGGGAGGGCAGGGAGATCTCCAGGGCGGCGGCGATTCCCAGCCCGCCCTCACCCTGGACGGGATCGGCCGCCAGGGCCAGCTTGAGCCACTGGGCGATGCCGTTGCTTTGGGCCAGGATGACCTCCGTTTCCAGGGGGGCCAGGGGATAGCGCCGCACCCAGGTTATCAGCAGGTCACGCAGGGCCTCCGGTCGGTTGCCGTGGACGAGCATCAGGCCAGGGGGCAGGGGGATAGCGGTCACGTCGAGTTCCTGGGGTTGGCGGCCTTGGGGAGGATGGCCAAGATTAAGGCAAAAAGCGGACAGCGCTTGTCGCGTCCGTATCGCGGGGGATCAGGACACGGGGGAGCTTGGTCCTGGTGAAGATTCCTCACAGGACGGGGAATTGTAGACGACCAGGTGCGTGATGGCCGGGGATCCACGCTCAGGCGCAAGCTTCAGGCCTCCCGCAGGGATCGGCTTCGGGCCGCCCTGAACCGGCCAGGGAAGCGGCCAAAGAGCCGCGGAATATTTTGCTGCACCAATTATTAAGTAACTGATATATTTTATTTATGAATACTTCTTCGGCGGACGGCAAAGCGGCCACAAATTGGGACGAAAACGCACCCCCCGATCGCGGGGAGCAGGTGTCCCTGATGGAGCCGATGCGCATTGCGGAGACCTCGCGCCACCGCGCGGGGCTGGCCGACCTGGCGGTCGAATTGGCCGCGCAAGCGGCCGGGTTTCGGCGCAGCCTACCGGAAGGCATCCTCAAAGCGCTTGCGGAGCTGGTGCGGGCGATGAACTGTTACTACAGCAATCTGATCGAGGGGCATGACACCCACCCGGTCGATATCGAGCGCGCTATGAAGGAGGACTACAGCGCGAACCCCGAAAAACGCAACCTCCAGCTTGAGGCCAGGGCGCATATCACCGTCCACCAGTGGATCGATGGCGGTGGCCTGACGGGTCGGGCGCTCACGCTGGCGGGGGTATGCGAGATTCATCGGCGTTTCGGGGACTTGCTGCCCGAGGAACTGCGATGGGTCGAAGATCCCGAAACCGGCCAGCGGCAGCGGATGGTCCCGGGTGCCTTGCGCTCCCGTGACGTACGGGTCGGCCAGCACATCGCGATCAGCCCCGGCGCGCTGCCGCGTTTTTTGGGCCAGTTCGAGTGCACCTACGCCGGACTTGGCAAGGCGGAGATCCTCATCGCGGCGGCCGCGGCGCATCACCGGCTCTTGTGGATACACCCCTTCCTCGATGGCAACGGCCGCGTGGCGCGCCTCATGTCCCATGCCATGCTCCTGGAAGCCCTGGACACGGGTGGCGTTTGGTCCATCGCGCGGGGGCTGGCCAGAAAAGTGGGTAGCTACAAGGGCCACCTCGCGGCCTG
>SACH01000012.1 GCA_009928645.1 Gammaproteobacteria bacterium
TGTCATGGGCGTCGATCGCGATTATGTCAGCACGGTACCCTACACCAAGACCAGCGGCGTCAACGGCACCACGGCGGTCAATGGCGATTACGAGATGTCGGCACACCTGATAGGGGTAGAGGTTTCGAAGACCTTTTGAAGTGACTCCTCGACTTCGCCACCCGGTAGCGCGGAACATCGCCGCTCCCTGAGCACCGAGTCCGGTGCCCCCCAGGGGATTTTCCTGCCTGGATATTTTTTCTGGCGTTGACGCTTGGCCCTATTGCTGACGGTGGATAAGGTTGGGACACTGGTGATGGGCTTCCGGAATACCCGCACGCAGCCTTAAGTCCACTCGTAACAGGGATGGCCAAGTTGGTGACATTCAGCGCAACGCCATGCCCTAGCGTCCCCGATGCCAACGTCCGGCCGTCCTGACCCCGGCGGACATCCCCCGCATCGCCACCCAAGGAAGCGCAACCTCCAGAGAGATTGAGGCATCGTCGCTGCGGTAGTCTGACCCGCGTTATCCCAACGCGTGCCCTGAATTTCGTCGTTGGCTTGGCAAGGCCGGCTGTAAAACCATCACCTTTGCCAGGAGACAACCATGACTACCTCCTCGTCCGTCAGCACCCTTCACCGCAACCTGAACGCTTACCCGGAACTCGCCATTACCGTCGACAAAGAGCACGAAGTCGCCTGGTGCTATATGAATGGGACCGCCCGGCCCTGTTTCACGGATGCCCTCCTGGATAACCTGAATACCTGGTGCACCCAGGTGCGCGCCCAGTATCTCGAGATGGGAATCCGCTATCACGTGACCGCCTCCGCGGTACCGGGGGTCTACAACCTCGGTGGCGATCTCGCCCTGTTCCGGGGCTGTATCCTCAATCGGGACAGCAGCGGGCTCTTGACCTATGGCAAGAAGTGCCTGGATGCCCTCTACGCGAACATCAGCCACTTTAACAGCCCCATCACGACCATCTCCCTGGTGCAGGGGGACGCCCTCGGCGGTGGTTTCGAAACGGCCCTGTCCAGCGATCTCATCATTGCCGAGCAGGGGACTCACCTGGGCTTTCCCGAGATCCTCTTCAATCTCTTCCCGGGGATGGGGGCCTACAACCTGCTTTCGCGCCGGCTCGACGCGGCACGGGCCGAGCGGATCATTCTGGGGGGCCATCTCTATACGGCCGAAGCACTGCACGACATGGGCATCGTGGATATCCTGGCACCGAAAGGCGGTGGCGAAACAGCCGTCTATGAATACATCCGGCGCGAGAATCGCGCGAAAAACGGCTACCGCTCGTTGCGCAAGGTGCGTGACCTGCTCAGGCCCATCAGCTACGAGGAACTGTGGCAGGTTCTGGAGATCTGGGTGGAAACCGCGTTGAAGCTCGAGGCGCGGGATTTGCGCATGATGGAACGTCTGATCGGTCGCCAGGAACATAGCCACGCCTTGGCGGCCTGATTGGCGACCCTGCGCCATGCTGGGGTCAAACGGGCACAGGGAAGTGCCCTCCGCTGACTCAGGCTAGGCGCGAACGGAGGAGGGAGGCGTCGGTTCCGCCTGGCTTTCCGCATGACGGGCGGCAAGGTACGCCAGGGTTGCGGTATGCGCTTCCAGTAACAGCGTCAGATAGCCATCCGCTTGGGGGGATTGCAGTTCACCGGGCTTGAGTGTCCGGAAGCGCACCGCCGCGGCCACCAGGCCGTTGGCGCCCAATTCCGACGAACTGCCTTGCAGGGCATGCACGGCAGCCCGCATAGCCGGGTAGTCCGCGGACTTCAGGGCCGTGGCGATGGCGTTTACCGATCGCTCCGTATCCCGCTGGAAGCCCTTGGCCAGCTTCGGGAAAAAGGTGCCATCCTGATCGAGGTTCAGAATCGAAGCCAGTTTTTCATCATCAAACAAGGCGGTCTCCTCCTCTGCCGGGCGCCCCCGCGCGGGCTGGTCAGTCTGGTTGCCCGCATCCGCCGCTTCCTTGCCGCGACCGATTTCCTGGATGGTCTCCAGGAGGCGCCGGCTCTCGATCGGTTTGGTGAGGTAGGCGTGGACCCCCGCCGCGCGGGATTCCTCGATCGCGTCGAGGGTGGCGTCGGCCGACAATATGATCGTCGGTAACTCGATGCCGGGATACATGAAGCGCAAGGCCTGAAACACTTCCAGCCCGCTACGGCCAGGCATGTTCTTGTCGAGCAGCAAGAGATCGAAGTCGGCGACCCGCTCCCGCAGCATATCGAGCGCCGCCTCACCATCCTCGACCATGGTCAGGCGATGGCCGGCCCGTTCAAGGACCGCGCGCGTGACCTGCCGATTGGTCGCGTTGTCCTCGGCGACGAGGATATGCAAGGGCCGTCCCGGGGACGATGGCAGCCGACTATAGCGCTCGCCGAGTGATACCACATTCTTTGGATACAGCCGGGCGCTGCGGGCCGCATGCACCGCGACCTCCAGTTCACGCGGTTGGAGCGGCAGACCGAGCACCCCATGAAAACCCCGGCAAATGGCAAGGCGACCCGTCCCTTCCCCGTGCTCTCGCAACAAAAAGCGCAGCGGCGGCTCGTCCGCGTCGCCGATGCCTCCCAGGCGTGAGACGACCTTCGCGCCCAAGTCATGCTCCAGCACCAGGATCAAGCCCACGGAATGACCACTTTCCTTGGCCGCCTTCAACCGGCTGGCCACCCGCTCGGGATCGGCTACCAGCGCGGTTGTCACCCCCATCGCCGTGAGCGTCTCCAATACGGCCCAGGATTCCTTGCTAGCACCCAGTAGCAAGGCATGGGTCCCCGCCAGGGAGGGCTCAGCGGATGCGCTGGCCTCGGGGACAACGGCGAACGGTAGCTCGAACCAAAAGAGCGACCCGCTACCCAAAGTGCTGCTCAAGCCAATGCTGCCCCCCATGAGGTGCGCAAGCTCGTGGGCAATGGCCATGCCGAGCCCGGTGCCATCGGCGCGCCGGTCGGGCCCCACCCGCGCCTGGCGAAAGCTTTCAAAGATATGGGGCTGATCCTCGGGGGCGATGCCCGGGCCGGTGTCCTCGACCTCGAAGCGGACCCGGAGCGGTTCTCCCGCCGCCATGACGTCACCGGCCATGATCCGGATCTCCACCGCGCCGCGGGTGGTGTACTTGACCGCGTTCCCGACGATGTTCATCAGGATCTGCCGCAAATGCTGCGCGTCGCCCCGGAGGAGAAACGGGACGCGGGGATCGAACCGATGGGTCAGGGCGAGTTGCTTGCCCTCCGCCTGGGGCGAGAACATGGCAACGATCTCCGTGACCAGACGGTGCAGGTCGAATTCCACCTCGACGAGGGCGAGCCGCCCCGCCTCGATCCGCGACAGATCCAGGATGTCATTGATGATCGCCAGGAGTGTCTTGCCCGAACGATGGATGGTGGTGACGAACTTTCGCTCCTGTTCCCCCAGTCGCGCATCCATCAGGAGGTCGCTCATGCCGATGATGCCGTTGAGCGGGGTACGCAGCTCGTGGCTCATCTTGGCGAGAAACTGACTCTTGGCCTGGCTGGCGTCGAACGCCCTGCGCAGGGCGACGCGCAGCTTTGCCAGCAGGGCACCCATGTAGAGGGGAATGACCACCAGTACCAGCAGATAGCTGGCGCTGATGTAGGGATGGGTCTGCCAATACTCCGAGGTCCCGATCACTGCGCTGAAACCGGCGAGGCTGACCAGGGTCGCCACCGCCATGTAGCGGGGACCAAAGCGGAAGCCGTTGCCAATGATGACCCAGAGATAGACGCACAGCAGGGGGGCCCCTTCCGGCCCGGTGTGGGCGAGGGCGAGGGACGTCATGGACAAATCCAGCAGGATGCCCAGATAACGTCGCGGCGGGGATGGCACCGGGTGCAGCAGCAGATGGACCAATAATGCCAGGGCTGCGGTGAGAAATATGGTCGCCAGGCCCCCGATCGTCAGGGTATCCCCCAGACGAATCGCGAACGCCCCGGTCAAAAACAGGTAAAAAACGACGATGGTGCCGACCGCGATGCGGATCAGCGCCTGCTCACGCTCCATGTCCAGGGCCTCATCCCCCTGCTGAAAGCCCTTTTTCAGGAACTGACGCAACCAAGAGGAGAGGGGGGACAGGAGGGGTGATTGCCGCCACCCGCTCATTGTCCGCCCTCCACCTCCGCGGGGAGTTCGGGCGCGTCGCCAAGGGTCTCGCGGATATGCTCGATTTCGGAAAACCGTGCCAGAAAGGCGTCGACGCAGGCCGGATCGAAATGGCTGCCGGCGAGCCCCTGAATATGTTCACGCGCCTGTTCGCTGGACCACTTCCCCTTGTAGGGACGAACCGAGGTCAAGGCATCGAAGACGTCGGCGATGGCGGAGATCCGTGCCGGCAAGGGGATCTGCTCTTCGCGTAGGCCCTTGGGATAGCCGGTGCCATCGTACTTTTCATGGTGCGACAAGGCGATGGTGGCGCCGAGCTGAATATAAGGGGAGGGACTATCGCGCAGGATTTCATAGCCGAAGTAGCTGTGCTTGCGAATCACCTCGAACTCCTGGGCGGTGAGCCGCGCCGGCTTCAATAAGATATGATCGGGGATACCGATCTTGCCGATATCGTGCATTGGCGCCGCCAGCTCGATGGCATCGGCCTCGGCATCCGGGCAGCCGAGGGTCTGGGCGATCAACCGGCTGTACTTGGCCATGCGTACCACATGATTGCCCGTGTCCTCGTCCCGGTATTCGCCCGCCCGGGCCAGCCGCAGGAGGGTTTCTTTCTCCCTAGCGATGATCTGGCGGGTGGCTAACTCGACCTGCTCTTCCAGCCATCTGGCCCGCCCGCTGATGATCTTCTGCTGGCGGTGCAGGGTCAGCAGATTGCGGCAGCGTGCCTGGCACTCATGTTGGTCGATCGGGCGATTGAGGAAATCCGTCGCCCCCGCGTCCAAGGCCTGGTAGCGAACGTTCCTGTCGTCCAGGACCGTGACCATGATGATCGGCACGTCGATGCACTCGGGCTGATCGCGGACATAGCGAATGAAGCTGATGCCATCCATCTCCGGCATCATGAAATCGGTCACGATCAGATCCGGTGTCGCCAGGGGGAGATGGGCGATGGCGGAGGGGGCATCCGCGAAGGTGAGGACCTCGATCTCCTGCTGAAGGCCACGAATGAGGCGCTCCAGGATGGTGCGACCCGCCGATTGGTCATCGATGACGAAAACCAGGGAACGCTCAGCCGGATAGGAAACGGGTGCCTGCTGCATGTCAAGGGCTCATCGGGGGTGGGCTATGTCGATCTTATACGGCCGACCGGGGCTTGGCGACAAGAAAATCAGCCGGAACAAGGGCCGAACAGGCTGCCCCGCGAGTGTCGTTTTAGCCCATAATTATCTGGGCGGCATGGCATCGTTAAGCCCCGGCCGCCACCACCTGAGTACGGGACCTGATGAGTTTAGTTGAGTATTGCAATGACCGAGGAGCTTCGTGACCTGGACGCTATCCTCCAGGACACCAAAGGTAGCGAACGAGCCCTGCGGCAAGCGGAAGAAGAGCTACAGCCATGACCTTCCAACGCCGTACCCTGGTGTTCTTTATCCTGGCTGCCGCCGGCCTGGGGGCCTGGTGGACCCTGCATGAACCGGCGCCAGTCCGGGTCAAGGTCCAGACGGTGGCGCCCGGTACGGTAGAGGAGATCGTCGCCAACACCCGGGCGGGGACCCTCAAGCCCTGCCGCCGGGCCAAGCTGGCCCCCAGCCTGGGGGGTCAGATCGCCACCCTGGCGGTGCGCGAGGGGGACCGGGTCAAGACCGGGGATCTGCTGCTGGAGCTGTGGAACCAGGACCTGACCGCCCAGGTGACCCTGGCCGAGCGCGAGGCGGAGGCGGCGGAGGCCCGGGCCCGCTCCGCCTGCCTCAACGCCGAGAACGCCGAGCGGGAGGCCGCCCGCCAGGTCAAGCTAGACGCGCGCCGGCTGACCTCCGAGGAGACCCTGGACCGGGCCATCACCGCCGCCCAGGCGGGCCGGGCCGACTGCGAGGCGGCCCAGGCCACGGCGCGGGTCAGCGCCGCCAAGGTCGGCGTCGCCCACGCCAACCTGGCCAAGACCCGCCTCACCGCCCCCTTCCCCGGCATCGTCGCCGAGGTCTCGGGGGAGCTGAGCGAATACGTCACCCCCTCGCCCCCCGGCATCCCCACCCCGCCGGCGGTGGATCTCATCGACGACGCCTGCCACTACGTGTCCGCGCCCATCGACGAGGTGGACGCCGCCAAGGTCCGCCTGGGCGCCGAGGTGCGGGTGACCCTGGACGCCTTCGGCGACCGGGTCTTCGCCGGGCGGGTGCGGCGCCTGGCGCCCTATGTGCTCGATTTGGAAAAGCAGGCCCGCACCCTGGAGGTGGAGGTCGAGCTGAACGACCCGGCGCCAGAACTGGCCTGGCTGGCGGGCTACAGCGCCGACGTCGAGATCGTCATCGAGCGGCGGGAAGGGATCCTCCGGGTCACCAGCGCCGCCCTCAAGCCGGACGGCACCCTGCTGGTGCTGGACCCGGCGACGGGCCGGCTGGGAGCGCGCAAGGTGGAGACCGGCCTGGCCAACTGGGAGCAGACCCAGATCACCGGGGGGCTGAAGCCCGGCGAGCTTGTCGTGCTGTCCCTCGATCAGGAGGGCGTTGAGGATGGCGTCCGGGCGGTCCAGGAGGATGTAAAACCAGAGAGGGCCAGACCCTGAACACGGTCATCACCCTGGCCCCTGCGCGCTTGGAGGGGCTCTTCGCCCCGCCGTCACCCATCACCACGCCCGGCGTCAACGCCCAAGAGATGGGTCGGCGTGACAGTGCCCAGCCCGGTCTTTCAACGTTGAGGCGGTGGCCAAGCCCTCTCAAGAAAGTGAGCCAGGCACCCGCTGATTTACGGCATCGGGGACCGGCCCGGTGATCGAATTGCGCGACATCTCCCGCACCTTCCAGGTTGGCGACCAGCCGGTCCATGCCCTGCGCGCCCTCGACCTCGACATCCCCGATGGCGACTACGCCGCCATCATGGGCCCCTCGGGCTCGGGCAAGAGCACCCTGCTGCACATCCTCGGCCTGCTGGACCGCCCGGATCAGGGCCAGTACCGCCTGGACGGCCTGGAGACCACCACCCTGGGCGAGGAAGGCCGCGCCCGGTTGCGGCGGGAGCGCATCGGCTTCGTCTTCCAGTCCTTCCACCTGATCCCGCGCCTGACGGCGGCGGAGAACATCGAACTGCCCCTGGTCCTGGCCGGCCTGGAGCCCGCCGCGCGCCGGGCGCGGGTGGCGCGGATCCTGGAGGCCGTGGGCCTGGCCGACCGCGCCCGTCACAAGCCGGACCAGCTCTCCGGCGGCCAGCGGCAGCGGGTCGCCATCGCCCGCGCCACGGTCACTGAACCGGGCCTGATCCTGGCCGATGAACCCACCGGCAACCTGGACCGGGCCTCGGGCCATGAGGTCATCGAGACCCTGGAGGCCCTCAATGCCCGCGGCCTGACCCTGGTCGTCGTTACCCATGACGCCGAACTCGGCGCCCGTGCCCGGCGGCGCATCCGCATGGACGATGGGGCCATCCTGGCCGCACCGGCGCCATGACGCGGCAGCGGCCATGAGGATCATTTGCCCGGTTTCCCATCGGTTTGCCGCGCCTCTGGATAGGGGCGGCCAGGGTCTGTCAGCCCGCGCGCGACGCTGACCATCCGTACCGAACCATCCACCCAGGTCCCGTCACCATGACCGAACATGACACGCTAGCCCGGCCCAATCGCGAGCGCTTCGCGCGTTTCGACCCGCGACGGGTCCCCAGCCCCTGCTATGTCGTGGACGAGGCGGGCATCGCCGCCAATCTGCGGATCCTCGACCGGGTCCAGCGGGAATCCGGGGCCAGGATCCTGCTGGCCCTCAAGGCCTTCGCCCTCTTCGCCCTGGCGCCCCTGGTCATGCGCACCCTCAAGGGGGTCTGCGCCAGCGGCCTCTACGAGGCCCGGCTGGGGCGGGAGGACTTTGGCGGCGAGGTCCACTGTTTCTCCCCGGCTTACCGTCCGGAGGAACTGGAACGGATCCTCGACCTCGCCGATCACGTCCTCTTCAACTCCTTCGGCCAGTGGCACCGCTTCCAGCCCCTGATCCAGGCGGCGCGGGCGCGGCGGCCGGGGCTGAGCTTCGGCCTGCGCATCAACCCGGAGCACAGCGAGGGCTGGCATCCCCTGTACGATCCCTGCGCCCCCCATTCGCGCCTGGGCATCCCCCGCGCCCAGTTCCCCGGCCAGGACCTGACGGGCCTCAGCGGCCTGCACTTCCACACCCTGTGCGAACAGGACCTGCCGCCCCTGGCCCGCACCCTGGCGGTGGTGGAGGCGGGTTTCGCGCCCTGGCTCGGCGGCCTGAAGTGGCTCAACTTCGGCGGCGGCCACCATATCACCCGCCCCGACTATCAGGTGGACGGCCTGATCCGCCTCATCCAGGACTTTCGCCGCCGCTGGAACCTGGAGGTCTATCTGGAACCGGGGGAGGCCATCGCCCTGGACGCCGGGGTGCTGGTGGCCGAGGTGCTGGACGTGACCCGGAACGGCATGGACATCGCCCTCCTCGACACCTCCGCCACCTGCCACATGCCGGATGTCCTCGAAACCCCCTATCGCCCGGCGGTGGCGGGCGCCGCTGATCCCGGTCACTGGCCCCATGACTACCGCCTGGCCGGACGCACCTGCCTGACGGGGGACGTCATCGGCGACTACAGCTTTCCCCAACCCCTGCGCAGCGGTGACCGCCTGCTGTTCCATGACATGGCGATCTACACCATGGTAAAGAATACGACCTTCAACGGGCTGCCCCTCCCCACCATCGCCCTGTGGAACTCGGACACGGATGATCTGCGGGTGATCAAGGGCTTTGGCTACGAGGACTTTCGGAACCGCCTGTCCTGACGAGGTCGGCCATTAGCGCTTCATGCCAGCCTGATCCAACCTCCATGAGCCTGACTGAACCGCGTCGGCCCGATGGTTCCGCACCAGCCTGAACGAACCCCGCCAGCCCGACCGTTACGAACAAGCCTGATTGCGCCGCGCCACACCCAAAGATCCGATCCAACTCCACCACTCCGAACTGCCTCCACCCATCCCCACCACGATGCGCCCGGAAGACATCCTGCACTTCGGCCTGCGCGCCCTGACCAGCCACCGCGCCCGTACCTGGCTGACCCTGCTGGCCATGGGGCTGGGGACGGCGGCAGTGGTGGTGCTCAGCGCCCTGGGCGAGGGGGCGCGACAGTACGTCACCGGCCAGTTCACCCAGCTTGGCACCCATCTGCTCATCGTCCTCCCCGGCCGCAGCGAGACCACCGGTGGGGCGCCACCGCTGTTCGGCGATACCGCCCGGGACCTGACCCTGGACGATGCCCTGGCCCTGCTGCGCACTCCCTACGTGGCGCGCGTCGCCCCCCTGAGCCTCGGCTCCGCGCCGGTGTCCCACGGCAACCGGGAGCGGGAGGCGAATGTCGTCGGCACCACCGCCGAGTTTCAGCCGGTCCGTCAGATCGAGCTGGCCCAGGGCCAGTTCCTGCCCCCCGGCGACCCCCGCCAGGCCGAGGCCGTCGCCCTCCTCGGCGAAAAACTGGCCCGGGAACTCTTCGACCAGCAATCGCCCCTGGGGCAGTGGGTGCGCATCGGCGATCGCCGATTCCGGGTCATCGGCACCCTGGCCAGTTCCGGCTTCTCCCTGGGGGCCGACCTGGGGGACACGGTGCTGATCCCGGTGGCCGCCGCCCAGGCCCTGTTCAACAGCCCGGCCCTGTTCCGCATCCTCATCCAGGCACGGGGTCGCGCCGCCCTGGTCCCGGCGGCAGAGGCCGTGCGCGCGATCATTCGTGAGCGCCACGAGGGCGAGGACGACATCACCCTCATCACCCAGGACGCCCTGCTGGCGACCTTCGACAAGATCCTCCACGCCCTCACCCTGGCGGTCGCCGGCATCGCCGCCATCAGCCTGCTGGTGGCGGGGGTGCTGATCATGAACGTCATGCTGGTGGCGGTGTCCCAGCGCACCCCGGAGATCGGGCTGCTCAAGGCCCTGGGCGCGGATCGGCGGCAGATCCTCGCCCTCTTTCTGACCGAGGCCCTGTTGCTGGCGGTGGCGGGGACCCTGCTGGGGCTGGGCGTCGCCTACGGCGGGGTCTGGGTCTTCAACGCCCAGGTCAGCGCCTTCCAACTGGTCGTGCCCCTCTGGGCGCCCCTGGCGGCGGCCGCCGTCTCCCTGGCCACCGGTATCGGCTTCGGCCTGCTGCCGGCCCTGCGCGCGGCGCGCCTGGACCCGGTCCTGGCCCTGGCGGGGGGCTGAGGCCATGCTGGCCCTGACGTTATCCCGCCCACGCCGCGTCGCCCCAAGCTGCCGGCGATTCGACCGCTCCGGGACCTCACCGGAAGGCTGAGGCCATGCTCGTCACCGACTTCGTCCGCTTCTGCCTGGGGGCCGTGGTCGCCCATCGCGCCCGCAGCCTGCTGACGGTGACCGGCATCGCCATCGGCATCGCCGCCGTGGTCCTGCTCACCGCCATCGGCGAGGGCATCCACCGCTTCGTCCTCACCGAGTTCTCCCAATTCGGCACCCGTCTGGTGGCCGTGGCCCCGGGCAAGGTCTCGACCCTGGGCCTGTCCGGCGCCATCCTGCACAACGTGCGGCCCCTGAGCCTGGCGGACGCCCAGGCCCTGGCGCGGGTGCCGGGGGTGACGGCGGTGGTGCCGGTGACCCAGGGCAATGCCGAGGTGGAGGGCAACGACCGCACCCGCCGCGCCCTGGTCATCGGCGCCGGCAGCCAGGTGCCGGCGGTCTGGCTGATGCGGCCGCAACTGGGGCGCTTCCTGCCGGAGGAGGGCGCCGGCAACGCGGGCGAGCGGGCCCTGGCCGTGCTCGGGGCCAAGCTGCGGGACGAGCTCTTCGGCGCCACCTCGCCCCTGGGGGCGCGCATCCGCATCGGCGGCGAGCCCTACCGGGTGATCGGGGTCATGGAGGCCAAGGGCCAGATGCTGGGTTTCGACCTGGACGACACGGTCTACATCCCGGTGGCGCGCGCCCTGGCCCTCTTCAATCGGGAGAGCCTGTTCGAGATCGACCTGCTCTATGGCCCGGAGGTGGATGGGGCGACCCTGGCGGAACGGGCGCGCCAGGTGTTGCTCAAGCGCCATGGCCACGAGGACTTCACCGTCACCACCCAGGACCAGATGCTGGAGGTGGCCGGCTCGGTGCTGAACGTCCTGACCCTGGCGGTCGGCGCCATCGGCGCCATCTCCCTGGCGGTGGGGGGCATTGGCATCCTGACCATCATGACCATCGCCGTGCGCGAGCGCCGCCGGGAGATCGGCCTGCTGCGCGCCCTGGGGGCGGCCCAGAGGCAGATCCTGCTGCTCTTTCTCGGCGAGGCCCTGATCCTGGCCCTGCTCGGCGGCCTGGCCGGCCTGACCCTGGGGCTGGGGGGCGCCGGGCTCATCGGCGCCCTGGTGCCGGCCCTGCCAACCCACATCGCCTGGGAGTTCGCCCTGGCCGCCGAGGCCAGCGCCGGCCTCATCGGCCTGGTCGCCGGGGTCCTGCCGGCCCTGAATGCCGCCCGCCTCGACCCGATCCTGGCCCTGCGGGACGAATGAGCCTGGGTCAGCCGGACATGGGCCGCACCCGCCCCTTAATCTGAGCCAAGCGCCCACCAAGGGGAAAACCCACCACGGATGCCAACGCCGGCCCAGGGCGCGACTCGGCACCCGTTGTCTCCGGCGAACCCGATCTAGGCGCTGTGGGTGACCGTCTGGACCTGACGAAAAAGTGCTGGCCGAAACTATCTTGGGTTGTACTCGGATGGCGAAAGAAAACCCGCGCATCCCCGCCTCGGCGCCTTTTTGACCGATGTTACAATGCCCTCCTTTTCAGGTTGTCGGGGGGAGAGACTCATGGCCGGTCACAGTAAATGGGCCAATATCAAGCACCGTAAGGCAGCGCAGGACAAGAAGCGCGGTTCGATGTGGACCAAGCTGATCCGCGAGGTGACGGTGGCGGCCCGCGAGGGCGGCGGCGACCCGGGGATGAACCCCCGCCTGCGCCTGGCCATGGACAAGGCCTTCGGCGCCAACATGCCCCGCGACACGGTGGACCGCGCCATCAAGCGCGGCGCTGGCGGTGGCGAGGGCGAGCAGTACGAGGAGATCCGCTACGAGGGCTATGGCCCCGGCGGGGTGGCGGTCATGGTCGATTGCATGAGCGACAATCGCAACCGCACCGCCGCCGACGTCCGCCATGCCTTCTCCAAGCACGGCGGCAACCTGGGCACCGGCGGCTCTGTGTCCTATCTCTTCACCAAGCAGGGGATCATCAGCTTCCCTCCCGGCGTGGACGAGGACGGGCTGATGGAGGCCGCCCTGGAGGCGGGTGCCGATGACGTGATCAGCAACGACGACGGCTCGATGGACGTCATCACCACCCCCGACAACTTCGGCCCGGTGCGCGACGCCCTGACCGCCGGCGGCTTCGCCAACGGCGAGGGGGACGTGACCTACAACGCCTCGACTCAGGCCGCCATCGAGGACCGCGACACGGTAGAAAAGCTCTTGAAGATGATCGACGCCCTGGAGGACCTGGACGACGTCCAGGTGGTCTATTCCAACGCCGACATCGCCGAGGCCATCCTGGCGGAGCTGGAGGGCTGAGCCGGCGGGTTCAGCCTTCTCCCGGGTCCCCGTCGCTGATCCGGCCCGCGATGCCCGCCATCCTTCCCAACGCCGCGCAGACCGTACCGGACGGCCCTGACCGGGGAAACGCACCCGTCCGGCAGGCCTTGCGCCATCGCATCCTCGGGATCGATCCCGGCTCCCGCACCACCGGTTTCGGTGTCATCGACACCGACGGCAACCGCAGCCGGCGCGTCGCCAGCGGCTGCATCCGGGTCGGCGAGCACCCCTGGCCGGAGCGGCTGCGCTTCATCTTCGACGCCGTAGCCCAGGTGGTGGCGGACCATGCCCCCCACGAGATGGCGGTGGAGCAACTGATCTTCGCCCGGGACCCCACCGCTGCCCTCAAACTGGGCCAGGCCCGCGGCGCCGTGCTCTGCGCCGGGCTCAAGGCCGGCGTCCAGGTCCACGAATACAGCCCCAAGTCGGTCAAGCTAGCGGTAGTTGGCAGCGGGGGGGCGGAGAAGTTCCAGGTCCAGCATATGGTGCGCATCCTGCTGTCGCTCGACGTGGAACCGGCGGAGGACGAGGCCGACGCCCTGGCCCTAGCTCTATGCCATGCCCACTCCATGGGCATCCCGGCGCGGCGACGGGCCGCCGCCTCCTGGCGGGATTTCCGACCATGATCTTTGGCCAGCTCAACCGTAACCACCACGGCCAGGGCCACCGCGCCCTGCCACTGCGGGCGGTTCCAGAACGCCGGTTCAGCGCGAATGGCCCAGCGTGGATAGCCATACCTTCATTCCCCCTCCCTGATTGGAGCATTACGGCATGATCGGACGCCTGCGCGGCGAGATCCTCCATAAGCAGCCACCCTGGCTGCTGCTGGACGTCAACGGGGTCGGCTACGAGCTGGAGGCCCCCATGTCCACCTTCTACGATCTGCCCGCCGTAGGTGAGCAGGTCATCCTGGTGACCCACTTGGCGGTGCGCGAGGACGCCCATACCCTCTACGGCTTCCTGCGCGAGACGGACCGCGCCCTGTTCCGCGATCTGCTCAAGGTCACCGGCGTCGGGGCGCGCATGGCCCTGGCAATCCTCTCCGGCATGGATGCCCGCCGATTCGCCCAGTGCGTTGAGCAGGAAGACCATGCCACCCTCATCCGCCTGCCCGGTATCGGCCGCAAGACGGCGGAACGCCTGGTGATCGAGATGCGCGACCGGGTAGCTGGTCTGACAGGCGGACCGGCGCCTTCTGGGGGCGCAACGGCCGGGTCTCCCCGAGCGGTAGCAACCGCGGAAGATCCCCTGAACGACGCCATCGAGGCCCTGATCGCCCTCGGCTACCGGCCCCCGGATGCCAATCGCATGGCCCGCGCCGTCGCCGAGGGGGCCAAAACCTCGGAGGAGATCATCCGCGCCGCCCTACGCGGGGCGGGTTGACGTCCTTACCTGCCGGTCAGGCGCGAAGGGCTGGTTGGGGCTGTTGCGATTCCGGGGCGGGAAGATTGGCTACAAGAGCTTGACCAGCGCTGCCATGGCGCCCACCTGGGCGAACATCAGAGGGATGAGCCACATCAACAGGCTATTGCGACTGCGCTCGATCGCCGTCCTGACCTCGCCGCGAAGCTGTTCGATCTCGGTCTTGATCTCACCCCGTAATTGCTCGATCTCAGTCTTCACCTCGCCCCGCAATTGCTCGATCTCGGTCTTCACCTCACCTCGAAGCTGCTCGATTTCCTTCTGCAGGCGCAACTCAGTCGCCCGCAAGTCCCCCCGCAATTGCTCGATCTCTTTGCGAATCCTCAATTCCGTCTCACCCAACTGCTGGTGAGTGACCAGATTGGGCAGGTTTGGATAGCGTTCTTCGAGGCTCTCAAAGGCCTCAGCGATCAATCGCGCCCGCGCCCGCTCGTCTGGCGCGCTGGCCAAGGCTTCGTATAGTTCGACGACGGAACCCATGGGTTCTATTCCTCAAGCACTGATGCCAAGCGATCTGGTCTGGTCTGATCGAATACGCTCTGTCTTGGCCAAATCTGAAGCTCGTCCTGTTCAGTCTGGTCTAGTCTGGTCTGGTGGGAGATCGAGGCAATAGTACCTGCAATTGACCCGAAAGTACCCTTAACTTTACATCGGACCGGACTGAGGAATTTCCATCATCGCTGGCAGGTCCTTCACCCGCCGTGTCGATTGACCCTGTCCCGGCCCTCCCCGGACAATAGCCCCTAGCAGCCAGTACCACCGACCAGGATTTGCCATGACCCTCTTCGACCGCGAGATCGTCCCCCTACCCAGCATCCGCGAGGTCAAGCCCGGCAGCTTCATCTTCGCCCGTCCCAACGCCCTGCCGCCGACCTTTTGCGACGAGGTGATCGCCCGCTTCGAGGCCCACCCGGAGCAGCAGCACGAGGGCCGCATCGGCCAGGTCCAGGCCAAGGACACCCGCGTCAAGTCCACCATGGACCTGGTGGTGAGCAACAAGGAGGACTGGCAGGACGTGGACCAGATGTTCTTCCGCTCCCTGGCCGCCGCCCTGCGCGAGTTCCGCGAGACCTATCCCTACTTCAAGGGGCCCTTCAAGGACCTGGGCTACCAGGTCCAGCGCTATCGGGCGGGAGACTACTATCACTGGCACATCGACGGTGGCAGCCACGAGTTCAGCCAACGCCAGCTCGTCGCCCTCTGGTACCTGAACGACGTGCCTGGCCCCGGCGGCGAGACCCAGTTCCTGTTCCAGGACGTCAGCATCCCGCCCCAGCGCGGCACCCTGGTGCTCTTCCCGCCCTTCTGGACTCACGAACACCGCGCCGCCCGCATGGCGTCGGGGGTCAAGTACATTGCCACTACTTGGGTGGTGTTTGCCTGATTTTGAACGAGCGCATGCATCCCTCAGACGGCCCCCGCCTGCTGGCGATCATCGAACTGGGCGGCTACCCCAACCTGCTGCCCCTCTATCGCCGCCTGGGCTTTGACACCGAGGTGGTCAATTCCCAACGCAAGGCCCAAGCCGCCCTCAAAAAGCGCCTGCCGGACGTCATCGTCACCGAGTACAACTTCCAGTCCGATTTCCGTGACCGTACCAGCAACCTAGAGACCCTGATGGCCTATCTTCAGCGCCATCCCGGGGTCAAGGTCATCGCCTTCTTTCAGCCGGAATTCCTGCCCAAGTTCGAGGCCATGAACGCCCGCTTCCCGCTCTTCGCCGCCATCCCCTTGCCGGTGACGGAAGCGGCGGTGGAGGAGGCCCTGCGGCGGGCCCTGGCCGGCTGAAGGTCGGGAGGTACCCATCAATCCAACCGCGTCCTTGGCTTCTCATCCCTCAATCATCACCCTTCTGTAGGGGGTCGCAGTCCAGACCACCAGTGGGAAGTCTGGTCATAGGCAATGTTTCAACGGGTTGGCCAGATCAGGTACCTGGAAGTTATCCGGGCACCGTTTCCAAACTCCGGTTGATCAGAAATGCTTGGGCAGGCCCGCTTGTTTGAGGACAGCGTTCGCCGTATGGCGCGAGCGGATCTTGGCATCCAGAATGAATCGGCACTCGGTGATCGGGCTGTACCAGATGTCGTGATCACCCTTTCCGTGACGCTCGAAGCGACAGCCTGCTCCGAGCAGGAGCCGCATTAGCTCCGGCGTATAGCCCTCACCCATCAGGCCGCCCGGCGAGTTGCGGTTTCGAATCGACGGATCAGGAGTTCGAAAGGCACCTCCTCCTGATCCGGCCACCCGTTCAGTTCCAGCAGTTCGGGGATCATGACCTCGAGCTTGGACATCAAGGCGTCGACGGTTTCGGCCTCGGTCGCCAAGCCCGGAACATCGCCACTATCGGCAACCCAGACCTTCATATCCGGGTCCCAGTCCACACGCACGAGCAAGACTCTCGTCATGGGATTCACATTTTCTCCGTTGCTTAATTAAGAAAATGGTCGGTTTCGCTTGTTTTGAACATTGTCGCATGCCAAAGGCCAGCAAAGCGAAGGTGCCAGGCAGCAGGTGCAGGTGCAGGTGCAGGTGCAGGTGCAGGTGCAGGTGCAGGTGCAGGTGCAGGATGGCATTTGGTCATCCCGCCGGCACTGGCGGCAAGAATTCGCTCAGGCGCAAAGGCTCCAGCCCCAGGCGCCGCTGGTAGATTAGGCGATAGGCCAGCACCCGCTCGACGTAGCCGCGGGTCTCGGCATAGGGGATGGTGGCGATCCAGAGGTCGGCCTCGATGCAGCGGTCAGTCGGCAGCCAGCGGGAAACCCGGTTGGGTCCGGCGTTGTAGGCGGCGGTGGCCAGCGCGGCGTGGCCGAAGCGGTCGCGCATCCGGGCCAGGTAGCGACTGCCCAGGTCGATGTTGATCGCCGGTGCCAGGAGGGTCCCGCGCCCCGGGGGCGGTTCCTTGGCCTCGGTGGCCAGGTCCTTGGCCGTGCCGGGCATGAGCTGCATCAGCCCCAGGGCGCCGGCCTCGGAGGCGATGGCGGGATTGAAGACGCTCTCCTGGCGGATGACGGCGAAGATCCAGTCGGCGGACAGCCCGGTCTGCCAGGCCTGGTCCTCTACCAGATCCCGATAGGCCAGGGGGAAACGCAGCTCAAGGTCATCCCAGTAATCGGTCCGGGCCAGGGTCAGGATCGCCTGGTCGTGCCAGTCAAGGCCGGCGGCCAGCAGCGCGGCGGCCTGAAGATCAGGGGGATCCAGGTCACGGGTCAGGGTCCGCCACTCGCGGCGCATGTCCGCGTCCCGGCCTAGCTGCCGCAGCTCCGTGATCCGTGCCAGAGCGGGGTGAGCGGCAAGGCGCTGGAGGCGCTCGGGCTCGACGGCGACCGGGCGCGAGTCGAGGTTGTAGGGCAGGCCCAGCCGATCCGCTGCCAGCAGACCCCAAAGGCTGCGCTGGCGGGCCGCGGCGGCGAAGGTCGCCTGGGCGGCTTTATCCTGGCCCAGGGCGGCCTCGGCACGTCCCTGCCAGTATAGCCAGCGATCGCGCTTTTCCTCCCGGTCGGGCATGCGCCGTACCCAATCCGCCACCCGTGCCCACTCCCGCTGGGCGATGCCCGCCCGCAGCCGGCGTTCTTGGGCCTCCAGATTGTCCGCACGCTCTCCCAGCCGATCCCAGACCGCGAGCCCGCGAGGGCCGTCAAGGGGTGTCAGGGCCTGGCCGGCCGCGGCATGGGCACGGTCCCATGCCGCCGGGTCCCTTGCCAGGATGGTACCCTGGATCATCAGGGCGGAGGCGGCCTGCTCGGGTTGTTTCAGCGCCAGGCGGGAGATGCCATCGGCCAACATCGCCGCAGCCAGCGGGAAGGGTGCGCCGGTCTCAGCCAGGGGCTCCAGGACCCGCGCCGGGCGCTCACGGATGGCCAGCCAGCGGTCGAACCAGCTCCGCTCACCTTCCGGCAGCCAGTCCTTCAGCGAGCGGGCCAGGCCCACCTCGTCCGCCTCCAGGGCCAGGCGGATGCGTTGCCAGATCAGATCAGTTGACAGATCGCCCCGGGCATGCCAGGCCGCGAACAGGGGATCGCAGGCGGCGGGCTGGGCGCGGGGCACCAGCCAGAGGTCTTCCAGCCCCAGGGCAGAAAAGGCCTGAGCCTGAGCCTGGGTTTGGGCCTGGGCTTGGGCTTGGGCCTGGGCCTGGGCCTGGGCTTGGAGCTGGCTTTGGTCTGTTATCTCCAGAAGGGCACGTCGATAGAGGCAGCGTCGTTCCGCTGAGCCCTCATCCTGCCGGTAGACCCGGACCAGCTCGGCCCAGCGCACGGCCTGGGCCAGACGCTTGACATAGACGGCGCGCACCCGCTCCGCCAGGGGTGTGTCCGGAAATTCGCTCAGGAAGGCATCGATGGCGGCATCAGGCGCGGTCTTGAGATCACCTAGTTCGGCGAAGCGCAGGTAGGGGTAGAGGGGGTAATCGCGCAGGCGATCCCGCAAGGCCGCCAAGGCCGCTGGGTCACCCTGCTTGAGGGCCCGCTCGGCGCGCAGGAAGTCGGTCCGCCCGCCACCCAGCGCGTCGGCATTCACCCGTCCCGCGACATCTTCGCCCCAAGCAGGGGCGATCCACCCCAAGACCAGCAGCAGCCAGGCCAGGGTGACCTTGAAGCGCTTGAGCGTCATAAAACCCACCGCGCCATGGCAATGACGTCGTTCCGTCATGCGCTTGGATCTTCGGTCTTGCCAGAGAGGGTTACCCTGAAAAACCGAAACAGGAAAAGCGATGGGCATGCGACCTAATTCCCTCGATCCGCCTGCTCCCGATACCAGCCATAGGCATCCCACAGCCCCTCTTCCAGCCCAATGCTCGCCTCCCAGCCCAAGGCCTTGAGCCGCGATACATCCAGCAGCTTGCGCGGGGTGCCGTCAGGCTTGCCGGGATCAAAGACCAGTTCCCCACCAAAACCCGTGACCCGGGCGATGGTCTCCGCCAGTTCGCGAATGGTGACATCCTGACCGGTGCCAACGTTGATGTGGGACAACATCGGCTGGGTGTGTGCCCGGTAGACCTCCGGTGCCAGTTCCATGACATGGACGCAGGCGGCGGCCATGTCATCGACATGGAGGAACTCCCGCCGCGGCCTGCCCGTGCCCCAGATGGTCACCCCCGCGGCGCCACTGCGGACGGCCTCGTGGAAACGGCGCAGCAGGCCAGGGATGACGTGGGAGTTCTCCGGGTGGAAGTTGTCGCCGGGACCATAGAGGTTGGTGGGCATGACGCTGCGGTAGTCACGGCCATGCTGACGGTTGTAGCTCTCGCACAGCTTGATGCCGGCGATCTTGGCGATGGCGTAGGGCTCGTTGGTGGGCTCCAGGGGACCGGTGAGCAGGGCCGCCTCCGCCAGGGGCTGGGGGGCGAGCTGGGGGTAGATGCAGGAGGAGCCGAGGAACAGCAGCTTCTGCACGCCGTGTTGATGGGCGGCGTGGATGAGGTTGGCCTCGATCATCAGGTTCTGGTAGATGAAATCGGCCGGAAAAGTGTTGTTGGCGTGGATGCCGCCGACCCGGGCGGCGGCCAGATAGACCTGGTCGATGGGCTGGTCGGAAAAAAAGCGGTTGACTGCCCCTTGGTCGAGGAGGTCCAGCTCGGCGTGGCTGGCCGTGAGCAGATGGGTATAGCCCAGGGCGATCAGCCGACGCACCAAGGCCGAGCCGACCATGCCGCGGTGGCCGGCGATAAAGATGACCTGATCCCGGTCGCGGACCATGGCTCAATCCTCCACCGAAAGCGGCGTCTCATGGCCATGGGCCTTGAGGAAGGCGTGGCGTTTGGCCACCTTGAGGTCCTCCGCCACCATCTCGGCGCACAGCGCCTGGACCGGGATCTCCGGCACCCAGCCCAGGCGTTCCCTGGCCTTGGTGGGATCGCCGAGGAGGGTCTCGACCTCAGCGGGGCGGAAGTAGCGCGGGTCGACGCGGACGATGACCGCTCCCGGTCGCAGGGCGGGGGCGGCGTCGCCGTCGATCCGTTCGACGATGGCATGCTCCTCCAGGCCCTCGCCCGCGAACCTCAGGGTCAGCCCCAGTTCCGCCGCCGACCAGCGCACGAAGTCGCGCACCGTATGCTGGACGCCGGTGGCGATGACGAAGTCCTCGGGCTGGTCCTGCTGGAGCATCAGCCACTGCATGCGCACATAGTCCTTGGCGTGCCCCCAGTCGCGCCGGGCGTTGAGGTTGCCCAGATACAGGCAGCGCTCCAGGCCCTGGGCGATGTTGGCCAGGCCGCGGGTGATCTTGCGGGTGACGAAGGTCTCGCCGCGGCGGGGGCTTTCGTGGTTGAAGAGGATGCCGTTGCAGGCGTAGAGCCCATAGGCCTCGCGGTAGTTGACGGTGATCCAGTAGGCGTAGAGCTTGGCCACGGCATAGGGGCTGCGCGGGTAGAAGGGGGTGGTCTCGCGCTGAGGGATCTCCTGGACCAGGCCATAGAGCTCGGAGGTGGAGGCCTGATAAAAGCGGGTCGTGCGCTCCAGGCCCAGGAAGCGGATGGCCTCCAGCAGGCGCAGGGTGCCCATGGCGTCGACGTCGGCGGTGTACTCCGGGGACTCGAAGCTGACGGCGACGTGGCTCTGGGCACCCAGGTTATAGACCTCGTCTGGCTGGACCTCGCGCAGGATGCGGGTGAGGTTGGAGGAGTCGGTGAGGTCGCCGTAGTGGAGGCGGAAGGCGGGGTGGTCACAGTGGGGATCGACGTAGAGGTGATCCACCCGCTGGGTGTTGAAGGAGGAGGCGCGGCGCTTGATGCCGTGGACCTCGTAGCCTTTGTCCAGCAGGAACTCGGCGAGATAAGAACCGTCCTGGCCGGTGATGCCGGTGATGAGGGCGTGTTTGGTCATGGTCCTGGAAATATCCCTTAAGTCTTGAGTTAGGTGATCAGGCGATGGCGCGGAAAGATTACCACTTAGAAAGCACCCGTTTTCATGCTCGTGAGATACCGGCTTCACGGCCAAGAACTTGTGCTCTCCTCAATGGTTCTACCCCTCAATCCTTGCGCGCCAGGTCCGGCTGCCCCAGCAAGGCCCGGCAGGCAGCGGGCATGGGTGCTGGGGGCTTGTCCTCCGCCGACTTGCGGGGCTGGCGGGCCTCAGCGGTGAACCACCAGGCCAGTTCGGCACCGCAGCCGTCCCCGGCGGGGAAGGGGGCCTGGGCCTGACAGTGAGGGCTGCCGGCCGGGCACTTGAGGCGGACATGGAAGTGGGCGTCGTGACCGCGCCAGGGACGCAGCTTGCGCAGCCAGCCGCGGTCACCGCCTTCGCTATCGCACAGGCGTTGCTTGATGGCCGGGTTGACGAAGATCCGCTCGACCCGACCGTCCTCGGCGGCCAGCTTGAGCAGCAGGCGCTGATCCGGTCCCCAGAGCCTGTTCACCGTCAGCCCGTCGTCGCGGACCATGGACGGGGGAGCTATGGCCTCCGGCCAGTCCCGCTGGGCCTGGGCGGGGGAGTCGGCCAGCAGGAACCAGACATCCAGGTCCAGGCCGTTCTGGTGGCTGCGGTGGGAGGAGGACATGAGACCGCCGCGGGGTTGGGAGAGATCGCCGATCATGACGTAACGTGCGGTCCGGCTCGCCTGGGCGGCCCCCAGCTCGCGGACGAAGTCCAGGGTCTGGGGATGGCCAAACTGGCGCTGCCGCTCGCGACGGATCTGGACGTAGCCCTTGCCTTCGGCGGGCAGGGCCTGGGCCCCGGCCAGGCAGCCATTGGCGGCCTCGCCGATGGCCGACGGGGGCCCAGGCGCGACGGTGCGCACCTGGGCCCAGGGGCTCGCCTGGAGGCTGGTCGCCAGGACCAGCCAGCCGGCGATCGCCCCGCCGCCGAGCAGGCGGCGGGTCCGCGGACAGTTACGCATGACCGATCAGCTCATCGACATGGGTGGAGACGCAACGCCCCAGGGCGTTGAGCTCATAGCCACCCTCCAGGCAGGAGACGATGCGCTCGCCACAATGCTTGCGGGCCAGTTCGTGGAGCTTGCGGGTGATCCAGCCATAGTCCGAGGTATGGAGGTTGAAGTGCGCCATGTCGTCCTCGGCGTGACCATCAAACCCAGCGGAGATCATGATCAGCTCCGGGGCGAAGGCGTCGAGCCGCGGTAGCCAATGCTCCTCCACGGCGGTACGAAAGGCCGGGCCATCGGTGAGCTTGGGCAGGGGCAGATTGGCGATATTGGGCGCGTCGGTCTCCCAGCCGTGGCCAGGGTAGAAGGGGTGCTGGAAACTGGAGCAGAACAGCACCCGCTCGTCACCCTCGAAGATGTCCTGGGTGCCGTTGCCGTGGTGGACGTCAAAATCGATGATCGCGATCCGTTTCAGGCCATGTTCAGCCATGGCGTAGGCGGCGCCGACGGCGACGTTATTGAAGAAGCAAAACCCCATGGAGCGTTTGCGCTCGGCATGGTGACCAGGCGGACGGACGCAGCAGAAGGCGGCATGGTGCTTGTCGCTCATCACCAGGTCGACACCCATCACCGAGGCCCCGGCGGCACGCAGGGCGGCCGGCAGGGTGCCCCGGCTCATGGAGGTATCGCCATCGATCCAGGCGAGCTCGCCATCGACGGTCGGGGCGGAGTTGAAGATGAGATCGACATATTCCGGATCGTGGACCCGCAGCAACTGCTCGCGGGTGACCTCGGGGGCGTCATAGTGGGTGACCAGCATCTCCATGCCGGAGGCGATCATGCGGTCGGCGATCGCGAACAGGCGCTCCGGACACTCAGGATGGTGGGCGCCCGGCTTGTGGTCCTGGCAGAGGTGATGGCCGATAAAGGCGAGGTTCATGGTTTTGGGTCTCTCCTCGTTGTGCTGTCGTCTCCGCTGGGCAGGGCTGGGCCGCGCTGGCGGAAAAATGGCTGCTATCCCCACCTTGTCATCACGGCAAGACGGGTTATCGGGTATATTGGCGCGCCAGGGCACGGGGTCCCCAGAGGCCCGTGCCCACCAATAGCCATAGCTTAATCCCATCCTCCCGCAGGATTCGACCTCAAACGTCAATTCCCGCCCCACGATCATCATAACGGGTGCTCTTGCGCCACGGCCCGTGCTCGCCCCTCGCCTTGTCACCCGCTGCCCAGCGCACCGCTTCGAACCGCGCGGAAGGGCTCGGGAGGGGAGCAGCGGTACCACTCCGCGATGGCTAAAGATCCTTCATCACCACCGTCCCAGTCATGCCTAATCAGCCTCCTCTTGCCCTCAGGGAACCTCGATCATGAAGCTCTCAGACGTGGATCCACTCTTCGTCCCGGCCGCCATCGCCATTTTTGGTGCCAGCGATAACCCAGCCTCCATCGGGGGGGTCGTCTTTCATAATATTCTGGAGGGTGGCTTCAAGGGGCCTTGCTATGCCATCAACCCTAAGTATGAGAAGGTCGCCGGCAAAAAGAGCTACCCCACCCTGGAGGAGATCGAGAAGAACGTCGATCTGGCCCTGATCGCCACCCCGGCAGCGGCCGTCCCTGGCATCCTGGAGCAATGCGGTGCCAAGGGCGTGCGCATGGCGGCACTCTATTCGGCGGGCCTGGCGGAGGCCGACGAGGTCGGGGCTCACCTCCAGGACAAGATCGTCGAGACGGCGCGCCGCCACCGCATCCGCCTCCTCGGGCCCAACACCATGGGCATGCTGCGGCCCCAGAATAAACTCAACGCCACCTCTGGTGTCGCCACCAAGGCCCTGAGCGGCAACGTCGCCCTGGTCTCCCAGTCCGGGGCCGTGTGCAGCGCCATGCTCGACTGGTCGGTGCCGCGCCATATCGGCTTCTCGTCCATGGTCTCCCTGGGCGCGGCGGCGGACGTGGACTTTGGCGACGTCCTCGACTTTCTCGCCCTGGACGCCCACACCCAGTGCATCCTGCTCTACGTGGAGGGCATCCGCGACGCCCGTCACTTCATGAGCGGCCTGCGCGCCGCCGCCCGCCTCAAGCCGGTGATCGTGGTCAAGACCGGGCGCATGGCCGCCGGCTCTCGCGCCGCCAAGTCTCACACCGGGGCCTGGGTCGGCTCCAACGAGGTCTTCCGCGCCGTCATGGAGCGCGCCGGCGTGGTCCAGGTCGATGCCCTGCATCAACTCTTCGCCGCCGCCCATGTCTTCGGCGCCAATAAGCGCCTGGGTGGCGATCGCATCGCCATCATCACCAACGGTGGCGGGCCCGGCGTCCTCGCCGCCGACCGTGCCGCCGAACTGGGTCTCAACCTGGCCCAGCTCAGTGACCAGACCAACGCCAAGCTCGGTGAGGCCCTGCCCAGTTGCTGGTCCCATGGCAACCCGGTGGACGTCCTCGGCGATGCGAGCCCGGAGCGCTTCGGCGCGGCGGTGGAGCTGTGCCTGGCCGATCCCAACGTCGACGGTGTCATCGCGATTCTGGCCCCCCTGGCCATGACCAACTGCACAGCCACGGCCCAGCGTCTGGTGGAGGTCGCCAAAAAGAGCCGCAAACCCGTACTGGCCTGCTGGATGGGGGCCGCCCAGGTGGCCGATGCCCTGGCCCTCTTCGGCCAGAACCGCATCCCCCGCTTCGGCACCCCGGAACAGGCGGTGGAGGCCATGTCCTACCTGGCCAGCTACCACCGCAACCAGAAACTGTTGATGCAATACCCTGGCCCCCTGTCCGAGCGGCGCACCCCGGACGTGGAGGGGGCGCGACTGATCATCGAGGGTGTCATGGCCGAGGGGCGCAAGACCCTGGGGATCATCGAGGCCAAGGCCATCCTCGCCGCCTTCCGCATCCCCACCATGCAGGCGGTGGCGGCACGCACCCCCAACGAGGCCCTGATGGCAGCCCAGGCCCTCGGCTTCCCGGTGGTGATGAAGATCAGCTCCCCGGACATCGCCTACAAATCTGACGTCGACGGCGTGCGTCTCAATATCCGCGACTCCCAGACGGTGCGGCGCACCTTCTCCGAGCTCGTCGACCGGGCCAAGGCCATGCGCCCGGAGGCGCGCATCGAGGGCGTCACCGTCGAGCACATGGTCTCCACCCGCGCCGCCCGCGAGCTGCGGATCGGCGTCATGCGCGACCCCATCTTTGGTCCCATTATCAGCTTCGGCGCCGGCGGCACCGAGGTGGAGGTGCTGGAGGACCACGCCGTGGGTCTGCCGCCCCTCAACGACTTCATCATCGAGACCATGATCAACCACACCCGGGTCGCCCGGCTCATGGGGGCCTTCCGCCACATGCCGCCCATGAACCGCAAGGCCCTGGCGCGGATCCTGCAGCGCGTCTCGGAGATGGTCTGCGAGTTGCCGGAGATCATCGCTATGGACGTCAACCCGCTGATCGGCAACGATAAGGAGGTCATCGCCGTGGATGCCCGCATCCAGGTGCAGTATCGCCCGCCCCAATTACCCCCCTACGGCCACATGGCCATCCACCCCTACCCAGTGCACCTCATCGAGCGAGTGCAGATGCCGGACGGCACCGACCTGATCATCCGCCCCATCCGTCCGGAGGATGCGGAAATGGTGCAGAACTTCGTCCGCGGCCTGTCCGAACAGACCAAGTACTACCGCTACATGCAGGCCATTAAGGAGCTGACGCCGGAAATGGTGGTCCGCTTCACGCAGATCGATTACGACCGCGAGATGGCCCTGATCGGCGTCAAGGAGGGTGTCGAGGGCGACGAAATGGCCGGCGTGGCGCGCTATTCCTCCCGCCCTGGCGGCGAGGTGTGCGAGTTCGCCATCGTCGTCTCCGACACCTGGCGCGACCGTGGCATCGGCGCCCGCCTGATGCGCTCCCTGATGCAGAATGCCCGCGAGCGCGGCTTCCGCCACATGGATGGCGAGGTCCTCACCGCCAACACCCGGATGCTTGCCCTGATGCGCTCCCTCGGTTTCCGCATCGAGCGCGACAAACAGGACCCGGGCGTGCAACTGGTGGAAAAGGTCCTCTGACGCTCGTAATCATTCACTTATACCATTACCACCAATAACCGGAGGAAATCCTGACATGAGCAGAGACGTCGTTGTCCTGAGCGCGGTGCGCTCCCCCATCGGTACCTTTGGCGGCGCCCTGGCCGATTTCGAGGCCAGCGAGTTGGCCGGCATCGTCATGAAGGAGGCCGTCGCCCGCTCCGGCGTCGATCCCCAGCAGATCGAATACGTCACCGTCGGCAACACCATACCGACCGACGCCCGCTATGCCTACGTCTCCCGGGTCGCCGCCATCCAGGCCGGCCTGCCCATGGAGTCGGTGGCTATGCAGGTCTCCCGCCTGTGCGCCTCCGGCCTCCAGGGCATTGTCACCACTGCCCAGAACATCATGCTGGGTGACGCCGACTACGGCATTGGCGGCGGCGTCGAGGTCATGTCCAAGGGCGCCTACCTGCTGCCGGCCTTGCGCTCCGGGGCGCGCATGGGCGATACCCAGGCGATCGATGGCATGGTTGCCGTCCTTACCGACCCCTTCGGCGCGGGCCACATGGGCATCACCGCCGAGAACCTGGCCGCCAAGCACGGCATCAGCCGCGAGGAGCAGGACGCCTTCGCCGTCGAGTCCCAGCGCCGCGCCGCCGCTGCCATCGCGGCCGGGCACTTCAAGTCTCAGATCCTGCCCATCGTCAAACAGACCCGTAAGGGTGAGGTCATCTTCGACACCGACGAGCATCCCCGTGCCGGCACGACGATCGAGGCCCTGGCCAAGATGCGGCCGGCCTTCAAGCAGGACGGCACCGTCACCGCTGGCAACGCCTCCGGCATCAACGACGGCGCCGCCTTCTTCGTCCTGGCCGCCGCCGATGTCGCCGCCAAGGCGGGGCACCAGCCCAGGGCGCGGCTGGTTTCCTATGCCGTCGCTGGTGTTCCGAATGACATCATGGGCGAAGGCCCCATCCCCGCGACCCGCAAGGCCCTCGCCAAGGCCGGCCTGACCCTGGACCAGATGGACGTCATCGAATCCAACGAGGCCTTCGCCGCCCAGGCCCTGTCGGTGGCCAAGGTCCTCGGCCTCGACCCGGCCAAGACCAACCCCAACGGTGGCGCCATTGCCCTGGGCCACCCGGTGGGCTGCTCCGGCGCCTTCATCGCCACCAAGGCCCTCTACGAACTGGAGCGCATCGGCGGCAAGTACTGCCTGGTGACCATGTGCATCGGCGGCGGCCAGGGCATCGCGGCCATCTTCGAGCGCGCCTGAGTTCCCAGGCGGCGGCCTTGACCGCGCCGGCAATTAGTCGCGATCGCCCCAGGGGCAGCGTCACCTAGCCCCCCGCCACCCGGCCAGGCACATAGGTGTCTGGCTGGGTGGCGGGTTTAATCCGGGTCATCCAGACCCAAAATCCGTAGCCGTGAGTTGCCCGCCCCGTCCAGGCAGGCAGAAGTCAGGTGTTACGGAACTCATCCGCCGCGATACGTTCCAACCTCGCTCAAACTTCGCCCGATTCATTCATTTGCTATGGGAGTACGTAGTCGCCATGAACCAACAAGAAAAAGACATGATCGAGGGCCTCTTCCAGCGCCTGCAGCAGGCGGAGTCCCAGATGGGTAAGCCTGATGCCGAGGCCGAAGCCCTGATCAACGGCTTCATGACCCGCCAGTCCGCCGCCCCTTATCTATTATCCCAGGTGGTCCTGGTCCAGGAGCAGGGCCTGAAGAACCTCCAGGCCCAGGTCGAAGACCTACAGCGCCAAGTCGCCGAGCGTCCCCAAGGCGGTGGCGGCTTCCTCGGTGGCCTCTTCGGCGGTGGCAGTCAGCAAGCCACCCCCGCTCGTCCGGCCCAGCCCGCCAGCCGCGGCTGGGGTAACAGCCCGAC
This sequence comes from Gammaproteobacteria bacterium, assembly GCA_009928645.1. Taxonomy (GTDB): domain Bacteria; phylum Pseudomonadota; class Gammaproteobacteria; order Chromatiales; family Chromatiaceae; genus M0108. The sequence goes on from SACH01000012.1 coordinate 27,801, forward strand.
GGGCGCCCCGGCCATGGGTGCTTCCCCCTTCCAGCAGCAGCCCGGTCAAGGCGGCGGCTTCCTGGCCGGCGCCATGCAGACCGCCATGGGTGTCGCCGGTGGCGTGCTCCTCGGCAACGCCATCGCCGGCATGTTCTCCAGCCCCGCCGAAGCGGCGGAGAGCCCAGCCCCGGCCCCGGCCGAGCCGGAAGCCGCCCCCGAAGAGCCCGCGGCGGACGAGGGCGGCGGCTTCTTCGACAGCTTCTTCGGCGGTGGTAGCGACGAGGGTGGCGGCGAAGAGTGGTGATCGCCTCCTGGGGGTCGCCGATAAAGGCCGATTATCGAACGGCCTGTCATAGATTGGTGTAAACCTAATCATTCAGCCCTTCCGTTGGGCTGATAACCATCCCTCCCTCCAGCACCCCGGTCTTCCCGGGGTGTTTTTTGTGGGCAGCCTCTAGCAGCGCTTGCCGATGCGCAGCAGTTGATGGAGCAGGACGGCCATGACCGTGCTCAAGGTCAAGGCTGACTCAAAGAGCGGGCGCAACAGTGCGGGGATGTCGGCGAACAAGGCGGGGTTGATGTCCAGGCTCAAGCCAAAGATCAGGGGAATGCCGATGACAAAGGTCTTGCGGCTGTCCATGCCGGAGCCCAGGATGATCTGGATGCCGGAGACGATCATGAAGCTGGAGACATAGATGAGGATGGCGCCCATGACCGGCATGGGCATGATGGACAGGAAACCGGAGACCTTGGGGAAAAAGGCCAGCAGGATGAAAAGTCCCCCGGCCATGTAGGCGATCGAGCGGCTGGTCGCCCCCGAGGCCTTGCTCAGGGCAACGTTGCTGGCGGAGGTGTCCGAGGCCATGCCCCCCAGCACGCCCGAGACGGTCACGCAGACGGAATCGGCCATCAGACCATTGGAGATGCGGCGCATGTCCGGGGCCTGCCAGGCATCGTCGTTCACCTTTTCGCACAGGATCAGGTTGCCGAAGGACTTGAGGGCCCCGGTGATGGAGACGATGACGAAGATCGGCACCAGGGACCAGTCAAAGGCCAGATCGAAACTGTTCTCCAGGAAGGGTAGGCTGACCCAGGGGGAATCCAGCACCTCCCGCAGGCTGGTCCAGGGAATCAGTCCCAGCGCCAGGGAGAGGACATAACCGAGACCGAAACCGAGAAAGACGCTGTAGAGCCTGAGATTGCCCTTGCCCCAGATATTGACCCCGATCATGGTGAGGAGGCTGAGGGAGGCAATCGCGACATTGCTGAGGTGAATGGGCTCGCCTTGGTAGTTGATGCCCAGGAACTTGGAGACCCCCAGGGTGACCAGGCTTTGGGCGACCATCAGCACCACGAGACCGGTGATCTCGGGGGGAAAGAGGACGGCGAGTCGCTGGGCAAAGCGGGCAAAGACGGCCTCGGCCAGGCCGGCGACGATGGTCATGCCGCGCATCAGCGGCAGTCCCCCCAGCCAGGCCGCCTCCATGGAGACCAGGAAGAAGTTAGGGCCACAGAGGTTGGGACAGACGAACCCCGAACCCAGGAACCGCCAGCGCAGCACCTGCACGATGGTGCCGATGCCGCAGGCGATCATGGTCAGGGCGATCACAGAGCGGGTTTCCTCGAAGGTCCCGCCGATCTCGCTCACCAGCACGACCGGCAGCACCAGGGTGCTCGACATGAGAAAGATGTGCTGAAAACCCAGGATCAGGAGGTCGAGAAAGGGGGGCTTGTCATCCAGACCATAAATCAGATCGAGGGGCTTTTGGGCCATGGCGGGTCCCCGTCATTCCAGCCAGATGGGTGCTGCCGGGACATAACCGGCCCCGACATAGAAGATCTCATCCCCCAGGCGGACCTTACGCGTGTAGATCATGTTCTTCTCGGGCAGGCCTGAGCCCGGCTTGGCCGCGGTAAAGCTGGACCAGGTGGCCTCCTTGTCCCGGAGGGCCGCCCGAGTATCCTGAAAGACGTTTTTGCCAATCACGTCGCGCTGGTTGGCGATGTTGCGCTTATGCAGGAGGTTGGGAAACAGGGGGTCCACCAGGACATTGCCCTCCTCGTCGGTCACATGGATATAGGAGTCCATGACATGGAGGGGACTGGCAACACGCCTGAGTTGTTCAAAGGCCGCTTCCTTACCCAATTGCTGGATCAAGACCGCGGCCCGGTCGACGCTGTCCTGGATAAAGGTTTTTTCGATCTTGATGTTGTACAGACCGCTGCCGACGAGATAGACCTTACCTTCGGGAGCGACCGCCTTGCGGACATAGGAGCCCTTCCACACGGGGAGCATATGCCCCGGCTCCTCCCACAGATAGAAAATCCAACCACTGGCATCGGGTTCCGGTTGGCGGGCAATCCCCATGAGCGTGGCCACGACGAGCTTGCCTTCCATGTCCTTCAGCGCCGACAGGTCCTGTCCCTGTAAATGAGGTTCGACCGGATGGAAGACATTGACACCTTGCTCGTCATAGACGAACAGGTAGTTTTCCTCATTGAACCACTTGGAATCCTTGGTAGCGAACGTGGGAACGGCGGCCGTGCCGCTGCTTTCGATCAGGGCGGCGGCCTCCTCCACCAGCCTGACGAGTTGTCGATTGTCCTGATAGACATAAGCGGCCAGCTTGTCCTGCAGACCGGCACCGAGGACGACGCTGCCGCCCAGCAGGCACGCCAGCGACAGCAGCCATGGGTGGAGGCGGTTCATGTGATTGCTTTAAAATGTTTTTTTATTAATGAGTTGCTTTCATGGAAAGCCACATCCCCCTTCAAAATCAAGTATAGCAGTCGTGTCAGACAGGGCTTTGCTCTGCTCCATGTCCTTGCTCCGCCCCAGGTGACCACTCAAACCATCTGTCGCCCGCTCAGTGCTCGTCACCCAGTAATGCGAGGATGCGATCGCGGCCTTCGCCAATAGCGCTGGCGGGGTATTGGTGCTCGGCATGAACGAGGAGATCGGAAGGGCTTCCGGCATGAGCATCGCGGAACTGAATCTCCTGGAACATTGGCTCCTCGGGATCGGCGACGACTGTATCAAACCGCCGCCGCTTTACCGCATTGGAAATTGGGATATTCAGCTATCTTCAGGATCACGGAGCCAGGCCGGAATATCCCGGTGACTATGGAGAACGCGCCATACATCGATATGATCGTGACGCTCCAGATAAAAAATCAGGTAGGGAAAACGCTTGACTGGCCAACACCGCAGTCCTGGCAAATTGAGGGCCAAGGCGTAATGCGGGGAGCCCGTGGCAGCATGCTGGCTGATGTGCGCGAAGGCCCGTTCGAGGGCGGTGATGAAACCCCGGGCCACTTGAGCAGCCGAATTATCGAGGAGAAAGTCAATCGCCTCGTCAATGTCCCGTGTGGCCCGTGTGCGCGGAATAACGGGCTTTGCCCTCATCCCTGCTGACCAGCAGCAAGTCTGTCGCTGACGCGTTGGCGCAGTTGCGCGAAGTAATTGGCATCCGCTGGGTTTGCCGGCTCCGATGCCAGACCGGCAACCAGCAAGTCATGGAGTTGTTGGCGTTCACGGTCGTGACGAATCAACTCGCGGATGTATTCGCTACTGGTTCCGAACCCCCGCAGACTGACTTGCTCGTCCACGAAGGACTTGAGGGTATCTGGCAAGGAAATGTTCATGGTGGTCATGACCGCAGACTAGATGCCTTGACAAAATTTGGCAAGCCTATCGACCAAGCCACGCCACGGCCCCAATAACGGCTGGTCGACGATGCGGAGTTATTGCTGACGATCTTCGCCGCCGGTTGAGGCCTTATCTCCGGCCAGCGATGTCGTCACCAAGGGCGATCTTTTCACTGACGGCGGGGGGATGCGCGGCGAGGGCGAGGGCGGAGTGCCGCCCCCGCCCTCACTCATCACGGCCATCAGACTTCACCGGCCCGGCATAACCTCCACCCTCCCCTCGGCCGTCCAGGCGCGCTGGCGGGGCCGGTACATGTCCTCCACCGTGGCGGCGGGCAGCAGGAAGCGGCCCGGGGTGACGGCGCGGAGGCGATAGGCCAGTTGGAACTGGGCGGGGTCGTCGGCCTGGCGGTCCACGGCGGCGACGAAGCGGTCGGCGCGGAATTCCTGGTGGGCGCTGCCCTCCAGCAGGCCCAGCCAGGGGATGCCCTGGAGGTCGGCGGCGCGCAGCAGGCTGGGGTTCTCGATCTCCAAGCCGGCGGGCAGGGGATCATCCACCAGCAGGCGGGCGGCGCCGGGCGCTTCGGCGGTCACCGTCAGGATGGCGACCAGGCGCTGGCCCTGGGTGAGGCGGTCAGGCTGGACGCGCCGGCCCTCCTGGTCATACCAGGCGCGCTCGATGCGGTAGCCCTGACCACCCGGGGGCGGGGCCAGGCGGGGGATGCCGGCAAGGGAGACCAGGACTTCCAGGGGCCGCGGACCCCGGTTGATCAGGGTCGCGGGACCCGTCGCCAGTTCCCTGGCCGTGAAGTGGCGGAAGAAGGGCCCCTCCGTCAGCCCGCCGTCCACCTCCAGGCGCGGCTTGGCAGCGCCCTGCATCAGGGCCTGGGCGGCGACCAGCAGCCAGGCCTGTTCCTGGGTGCTGAGCCGGTCGTCCAGGGCGCCCAGATGGTCGATGTGCTCCGCCAGTGCCTTGAGGTCGACGGCCTGGGTGCCGCTCTCGGCAGCCAGGGCCAGGAGGGCGGCGGCGTCGCGCAGGTCGGAGCCGTAGTCGCGCCGCCAGCCCAGGCCGGGCTCGCCGCGATTCAGCAGGGCCAGGGCGCTGGCGAAGGCGCGGTCGGCGCGGGGCCGGTCGCCGTAGAGGGCCAGGGCGGCGCCGAGCTGGGCCCGGGCCAGGGGGGTGGCGAAGGCATTGAGCTTGGCCTCGGCGTAGTAGCGCAGATCACCGATGACGGCCCGGGCGTTGCGCGCCAGGACGTAGAGGGCGTAGGCGACGTCCTCGCCGCCGGCCCGGGCCCCTGGCCCCTGGAATGATCCGACCAGGGCGCCAGTCGGATCGGCATCGGCGCCCTCGCCGTTCTCATTTATATAGCCCGCACCCCCGGCGCCCTCGTCGCTGTCGTTTACATAGCCCTCACCCTCGGCACCCACGGCGTCTTTGGCTCCTCCGGCGCTCCCGGTACCTCCGAAATCTTGGCCGTAAACATCGCCGCCGCCGTCGCTGTCCCCCCCGCCGAAGTCCGCCGCGTAGGCCAGGCGGTTGCGCAGGTTGTCCAGGGCCAGCTCAAAGGCGACCTGGGGCACCGCATGCCCCGCCTCCCGCGCCCGGGTGAGGAAATCGGTGACATAGGCATCCAGCCAGAAATCGTCCCCGCCCGGTCCCCAGAGGCCGAAGCCGCCGTCCGATCCCTGCTTGCCGATCAGGTCGGTGATGGCGGCCTGGATGCGTGAGGCAGTGTCGCTGGGCCCACGGCCCTGGCCGCCACCCCGGGCGCCGCCCATGCCACCCAAATCACCACCCGGGCCACCCGTCAGATCACCGCTCAGGCCGGCGGCAAGGGCGATCTGGTCCACATAGAGCAGCGGCAGGGCGCGGCTGGCGACTTGCTCGGCGCAGCCGTAGGGATAGCGGTCCAGGGACAGGAGCAGCCCCGGCAGGTCCAGGCGGCCGGCGCCGCTGGCGGAGACCAGCAGGGCGGCGGAGTCGGGCTGGAGGTCCTGGAACAGGACCGGGGATAGCACCAGGCCGGGGCCGCCGGGCTTGAGGGTCTCGACCTGGGTCAGGCGCTGAGCGGGGCGGTTGTCCCGCACCGGCAGCCGCAACCGCTTGACGATCTCCTGGCCGTCGGGGGTGCGCAGACGCGCGCGCAGGATGGCATCGCCGCTGGCGAGGGCCCGGAGGGGCACCTCGATGCGGGCGCTCCCGCCTGCGGTAAGCTCCAGTTCCTGTTGGGCGGCCTGGGCCAGCACCTCGACAGGCTGATCCGAACCCGTCTCCAGGCTGATCGCCACCCGTCCCGCCGGCCCGCTGACATGGGTCAGCTCCAGCAGGGCGCGGGACTCGTCCCCCGGGGCGAGGAAGCGCGGCAGGCTAGCCTGGATGACGATGGGGTCGCGCATTACCAGGTCCTGGGCCGCCTGGCCGACGCCGGTGGCGGTCCAGGCCATGGCCATGAGCTTGATGGTGCCGTTGAATTCGCTGGGGCTGAAGCGCACCCGGGCCTTGCCCTGGTCGTCCAGCCGCAGGATGCCGGAGTGGAAGGCCAGCAGGTCCTCGGTGGGCGGCGGGCCTTCCAGACGCACCAGTCCACCGTCGCCGCCGGAGCGCACCACCCCGGGGGCACCCTGCATGCGGTCGATAAGCTGGCCGTAAAGGTCGCGGATCTCCATGCCCAGGCGGCGCTGGCCGAAGTACCAGGCGTCCGGGTCCGGGGGCGCGAAGCGGGTGAGGTTGAGGATGCCGACGTCCACTGCTGCCAGGGTCACGAAGGCCTCTGCACCGGCGGGCAGGCCGGGCACCGACAGCTCCAGCTCCAGGGGTTGCCGGGGCGCCACCGGGCCGGTGGGCGTGACTTCCACCCGCAACTGACGCTCACCCGGATTCACCGCCGCCCAGGCCAGGCCGATGGCGCGGCCGGGCATGCGCTTGGCGACCAGGTCCATGGGCCGGTAGAGCAGGGCGGTGACATAGGCCCCGGCCCCCCAGTCGGCGGTGACGGGGATCTCCACCGTCGTCCCGCCGGCGGGGACCTGGACCTCCTGGAGAGTCAGCAGCCGGTCGCCCAGGGCCAGGACCAGGGCGGTGCCGGGGAAGCGGGCCTCGAGGTGCGCCCGGGCCTTTTCCCCCACCCCATAGCCAGGCTTATCCAGCGAGACCTTGAGGAGGTCCGGGGTGTCGATGTCCTTGGGCGCCAGGTACCAGCCGGCCTCGAAGGTCAGGCTGGCGGGGATGAGCGCTTGCGTGCCACTGCTGACACCGACGCTTGAGGCAGCCATGACGCCGGTACTCTCTTCCTGTCCACCAGCCGGCGCGGGGGAAGCGCCTGCCGATAGCCCCATCCCGGGGGCGCGCGCGGCGGAAGCACCGCCCGAGCCGGCGCTTGCGCCAGCGCCGGCCGCAGCCGACGGCGGGCTCACCAGCAATTCATACCCCCCCCAGCCCACCGGGGCCTGGATCCGGCCCGGGGACCCGGCGCTCAGGTTCAGGTCGCCGCTGGCCACCCGCTCGCGGCGGGTGACGGGCTCGTAGTCCCAGCGGCCATCATATTGGTACCACTGGAAGCTGGTGGTGACCCGCGACAGGGTCCAGCGCAGGCCGGACAGGGCCAGGAGCCGGCCCTGGGGATCGAGGGCGATGACCTCGAAGGCGGCCGTGCCGCCCTCCTCCACCGCGCCCTCGAAGAGGGGCTTGACGCCCAGGCGGGGCCGGCCGTCCAAGACCGGCCGCTCCAGGGTCCGCTCCACCGGGCGACCGCCGCCCTCCAGGACGCGGACCGCGACCCGGGCGAGGCTGGGCTTGCTGCCGCCCGTAAGGGTCGGCAGTTCCAGGGCCAGGCGGGCCTGACCGGCGGCGTCGGTGCGCGTCGGCGGCAGGGCGGTGCCGACCGGATTGGACGCCTCGTCCGCCAGGCCGAAGCGATAGCCGGGCCAGGCGGTGAGCCGGTCGGTCTGCTCCAGGCGGACCTCCCCCTCCACCTCCAGCCCGGCGGCGGGGGCGCCGAAGAGGAAGCGGGCCTCCAACTGGAGGTCCGGCAGGGCGGCGGGGTCGAGGGCGGTGGCCTCCAGGCGGGGCTCGAAGGCCAGGCGCTCGGGCTCGAAGTCCTCCACCAGGAAGGGCTGCTCCGCCAGGGGCGGGGCCTCCGGATCGGCGTGGACGGCGGCGCGCCAGGTGCCGCGCATGGCGGTGGGGGGCAGGTCGATGGCCAGGTGCCGCCCGCCCAGGCCCTGATCGGGGAGCTGGGCCCGGCTGTGCTCGACCCCGTCGGGCCGGCGCAGCTTGAGGGTGAGGGGGGTGCCGGTCAGCGCGCGGGCCGCGCCATCCCGGGCCAGGGCGGTGAGCTGGACGCGCTCGCCGGCGCGATAGACGCCACGCTCGGTGGTGAGGAAGACGTCCACCGGCCCGGGCGCCGGCCGGCCGGCGACACCCCGGTCGGAGAGATCGAAGGGCGACTGGGCCAGATCAAGGAAGGCGAAGTCCCCCTCCGGCCCCTCGGCGATCAGCAGGGCGGGCTTGTTACCGCCCTCCCCCCGCAGCAGGCCGGGCTCGAAGCGGGCGTGGCCGGCGGCATCCGTGCTGGCCTGGCCGAGGATCTCGTCGTTGCGCGCCACCAGGCGCAGCTTGGCCCCCGCCAGGGGCTGGGCGCTGGACAGGGAGCGGACGAAGGCATGGAGGCCGTCGTTGCCGGTCAGGCCCGAGAGCCCCAGGTCGGAGACCACGAACCATTGGGTCGCCAGTTCGTCCCCTTGCTCCGGGGCCTCCGCCGGCCGGGCGGTCATGACGTAGGCCCCCGGTTTGAGTTCCTGGATGAGGGCGCCGATGGGGACGGCGGTGGTCAGCTCCCGGTTCAGCTCCATGCCGACCTCGACCTCCCCGGACCAGATGGCCTCGCCCTGGCGGTCGCGGATCTCCTGGGTCTCGTAGGGGCTCAGGGACCTGAGCAGGGGCCCCGCCCCCGCCGCCGTGGCCAGGGAGCGGTCGCCCAGCCGCAGCACCTGGGCCTTGACCAGGCGGGTGTTGACCGACACCAGGGGGATGGCCGCCTCGCCGCCCTTGGGCAGGACGTAGGCACGCCCCTGGAAGCGCACCGCCGGCGAGCGGTCACGGACATAGATGTCCAGGTCCGCCGCCTGGGCCAGGACCTCCCCGTCCGCCGCCGGCAGCCCGGCGCGCACCCGCAGGCGATAGCGCTCGCCATGGACCACGCCGTCCACGCACAGGGCCTGGGGGTCCGCCTCCACCGTCAGGCCGCGGCCGGTCTCGACGTGCAGGAAGTCGGTGAGACCCGCCCGCTCCTTGGCCAGGGGGTCGGAGAATTCGACGCAGATGCGCGGACTGGCCGCCTCGGAATCGACGCGGTGGCCGGTGACGCGAAAGCCGTGCTCCGCCAGCCATTGGGCGTAGGTGGCGCGAACCCCTGCGTCCTCCTGGATGGTCAGGGCGGCGCGCAAGGCGCGGAGGGCGGGCCGCCACTGATAGCGGACCGCCAGGGTCTGGCCCAGCATCGACAAGGCGCGCACCCGGTCGGCGTCGCCCCCGGCGCTCAGATAGGCATTGCTGGCGGCGGCAGTGGCGGCGGTCAGGAGACGCTGGCGTGCCTGCCACTCATCCAGGTCGTAACTCAGGCTGGCCCGCGCCAGGCCCAACCAGGCCGCCGGGGCATCCGGGGTCAGGCGCAGGGCCTCGGAATAGCGGCCGATGGCCGCCGGCCAGTCCTGGGCGCGCTCCGCCTCCTGACCTGACGCCAGGAGCTGGTCGAAGCGGACCCCGGTCGGTCGGGGCCGGCCAGCGATCTCCGCCGCCTGACGCCGCGCCGCCTCAAGCTCGCTCCGGGGCAGGAAATTCAGATCGGCCAGGCGCCGGATCCGGCGATCCTGGTCCTGGTTGGGTTTGCCGATGCCCCCCATGGCGATATGGCCCGAGACCGCGTTGGCGAAGGGCCGGGCGTCCTCGTAGTCGCTCTTCAGGAAGCACCAGCGCGCCTTGCGGTTATAGGTGAAGGCCTGGCAGCGCTGATCGGCCAGACAAGCGGACTGGCAGGCCTCCAGGTCGATATCCTGGCGGGTCTCCAGATCCTGGCCGTAATAATCCATCCCCTCCACCACCACCAGGCGGCGCCCGCCTCCTTCGGCCTTGTGGGCCACCGGGGTGCCAGCACCCGCTTGGGTGGTCTGGCCGGGCGGCACGGTTTGGGTGGGCGAGGGGCCCTTGCCCCCCTGGGCGCCCAGGGCCGCGCCGGGCAGCAGCAGCGCCCAGACCAGGACCATCAGCATCGCCAGCGGGGCGATGAAGACGGACCAGGTCGACGGGGCTGGCGAGCGGTGGCTGGGAAGGCGACGGAGGAACAGCGGATGACGCGACATGAGGTGAGCCTCGGATAAGCGGAATCACGGTTCCGAGTCTAGCAGTCAGTCCGGGAAGATGTGGCCCCCGATGACCCGCCTTTGCTGCCGAACGGGGAAGACATCCGCGGTGTTGCCCATCCTTGGGGTGATGCGCCTTCGTTCAGACCCCTCGCGCGCCAGGAGGGCTTAATTGACATAAGATACTGATATTATGAATCTATTAGAAAGAGGAGGGTTGGGCAAAAAGGGGGGCTGAACGGTCACGATGTCGCGAGCCCCCTCATGTCCATGCGGGCCAGCCCGCGCTCGGCGAGAGCCAAAAGCCCCCCACGGCCGACCCGCAAGCAAGCGTTGCGAAGGCGCGAATGGACTATTGCTATTTCAGAATTTTCTAATATACTAATCACCCATGGTCTGGATGAAGCATCTGGCCCGAGAACAACAAGGCTTCGGCCACTTCTGATTGCCCTTTTTAGTTTCGAGGTGTGAGAACAATGAACAAGATCGCCCTTGCTGTCTCCATGGCCGCCCTCGCGGCCGTTTCCTCTTCCGCCAGCGCCTGGTGGACCGCTCCCCCCATGGACCCGGCCATGCAGGAAGAGCTGCGCCAGATGGCCAGCCGTCACGCCGAGGAGCAGGCCAAGATGCAGGCTGACTGGCTCGCCGCCATGAAGGCGGCTCATCAGCCTCCGGTCATGGGACCTGACTTCGCCGCCATGCCGAAGATGCCCGAATTCCCCGCCATGCCCGAGATGCCGGCGATGCCGGAATTCGGCCAGGCCCCGGACTTCCCGCCCATGCCGGAATTCGGCCAAATGCCCGAGTTCGGCAAGATGCCGGCGTTCCCGGCGATGCCCGAGTTCGCCCAGCGGCCCGAATTCCCCCCGATGCCGGAATTTGGGAAGGCCCCCGAGTTCCCCGCCATGCCCGAGTTTGGCAAGATGCCTGAGTTCCCGGCCATGCCTGAATTCGGTCAGATGCCGGAAATGCCCCCCATGCCTGCCTTCGGCAAGATGCCCGAGATGCCGGCCATGCCTGAATTCCCCACCATGCCGGAATTCGCTGGCGCCCCGGAGATGCCCGCCTTCCCTGCCGTCCAGGGCCACCATCGCCCGGTCCACCCCTTGGCCGCCAAGCAGGCCGAGCGCCGTGAGCAGATGCAGGCCCGCCGCGACGAACAGCGCAAGGCCGCCCAAAGCCGCCACGAAGAGGCCCGCAAGGCCGCCGAGACCCGTCGCGCCGAGGCCCTCAAGGCCAGCCAGGAGCGTCGCGCCAGCCTGGGTTCGGTCGCCCCCAAGGTTTAACCCTCACAGCCTGATCCAATCGGTCCCGTGGGGGCCGATTGGAGGCGATCAACCAACCGCCCAGAACCTCAAGCCACAAATCAGGCCTACTTACGCAAGGCATCCCCACGCCAGTGGGGGTGCCTTTTTTTGTGCTGGTCACGGCCAATGACGTTCATACCGCGGGGGTGAGCAGCACCCCCTCATGCCCGTCAGGCTCTAACTGTCATGAGGGGGGCGCCACACCTCTGAAAATGAAAGTGTTGTCGTGACTTTCACGTTAACCCGGCTCAGCCCAGCCGCTCCCGGGTTTGCTCCAGGAAGGCGGCGATGTCGTCCGCCAGGCTGGTCAGCAGGGGCTCGGGGACCGCGTCGCCGCCCTGACCCAGCGCGAGGGCGCGCATCAGCAGGGCCGCGTCCGACTGATCCAACACTTGAGCCGGCAGGGCCTCGGCGTAGAGCCAGATACCCGCCTCCTTGACCGCGGGGGGCTGGTCGCGGCCGGCGCGTTGCGCGGCGCTGGCGAGCAGGGCGCCGAGCAGCAGGTCCAGGGCGGCGCCCGGGCAGGCCTGCTGAAGCAACAGCCGGGCGGCCTTGAGGTGCTCCGCGGCCTTGCGGGCGAGCGGGTGCTCCGCCGGGACCGCCTCCACCGAGTCGGGCGCGCCGGGGGGCTCGAACAGCGGCTCGGCCTCGGCCAATGGCGAGGCACTGCCAAGGCGGCTCAGACTGGCCAGGGTGCGGCGGTCGATCAGGGCGATGGGCACCTGCTGCGGCAGGTCCTGGATGGCCGCGTCGTCCGCCTCGGTGACCTGGTCCAGCACCACCAGCAGGCCACCGGTGGCCTGGTCGCCATCGCGCGCGCGTCCGCGGTGCTGGCCGAGGATGCGCAGGATGCGCGTCCCGAACCGCTCCTGCAGGCCGACCACGCAATCCTCCACCGCCCGTGCCAGCTCGGGCGATAGGCTCCAACGTACCTTCATGGGGGCTGGCGGTGCCGGCGCGGCGGGCTGCTCGGGCTCCACCGGCTCCTCTGGTGCTGGCACTGGAGCGGGTTCTGGCTCGGGCGGGACCGTTTGACTCAGATCTTCATCGGCTGCCGATGCCGCCAGGTCCTCCGCCAGCACCTCGGCCAGGCGCTTGGACACGCCGACCACGTCCTCCGTGGCCTCGGGGTCGACGACATTGTCGAAGAGGTGCCGCTTGCCCTGCACCAGGTTCAGGACATGCTCCTCATAAGAGGCCGGCGCCACCAGCAGGATGGCCTGCACCTTTTGTCGCTGGCCGAGCCGGTGCACGCGGGCAATGCGCTGATCCAGCACGGCCGGGTTCCAGGGGATGTCCAGGTTGATCAGCACCGCGGCGTTCTGCAGGTTCAGGCCGACGCCGCCCGCATCGGTGGACAGAAACACCTGCACCGCGTCGTCCTCGCGGAAGCGGTCCATGAGCTCGCCGCGCCGGGACGTCGGCACGCCGCCATGCAGGCGCAAGCTGCCCAGGCCGAGGCGACGCGCGCGCTGCTCGGCCAGTTCGGTCATCTGCGTCCATTGCGAGAAGACCACCGCCTTGAGTCCCCCCAGGCGGCAAAGCTCGTCGAGGATGGTCTCCAGCTCATCGAGCTTGGGGGCGGTGTCGCCGGGCGTCTCGCGCAGCTCCGGGTCGATGAGGCCGGCGGCGTTACAGGCCATGCGTGCGCGCTGCAGGGCCGCCATCATGCGGTTCTGCTCGCTCGGGGTCAGGGGCCGGCGCTTCATGATCCGCGCAAGCTGGCCGGCCATGGATACGGCGTCGTCGTGGATCTCCTGTTGCGCCGCGGACATGGGCACGTCCACGCGGGTGACCATGCGCTCGGGCAGTTGGTCGCGCACCAGGGAGCGGTCACGACGCAGCATCACCGGGGCCAGCCGGCGGCGCAGCTCGGAGAGGTTGCGGTAGCCGAGCACCTTGCCGCGCTCGTCGGTGATGTGGAAGTCGACCAGATAGCGCCACAGGGGCCCGAGCACCCGCGGGTCGATGACCTGCATCAGGCTGTAGAGGTCTTCGAGACGGTTCTCCAGGGGCGTGCCGGTGAGGACGAAGGCGTAGCGCGAGCCGATGCGCTTGATGGTGCTGGCGATCTTGGTGCGCCAGTTCTTGATGCGCTGGGCCTCGTCCAGGATGAGCAGGTCCGGGCGCAGGTCGCTGTTGATGGTCGAGAGGTCGCGCATGACCAACTCGTAATTGACCACGTAAAAGCCACGCCCCTTGCGATATTGGGCGGCGCGACTCTCGGTCGGCCCCTGGATGATTTGCGCCTCCTGGCCCGTGAACTTCTCGATCTCCCGGGCCCATTGCAGCTTGAGCGAGGCGGGGCAGACCACCAGGACGCGCTCGACGGCATCGTGCTGGTGCAGCCAATAGGCCGCGGCGATGGCCTGGAGCGTCTTGCCCAGACCCATGTCGTCGGCCAGCAGCCCCCGGCCGCGCCCGGCGAGGAAGGCGACGCCTTCCACCTGGTAGGGATAGAGCTTGGCGCGAACGCCGGGCAGCCGGCCGTCGCCGGCGCGGATCAGGGCGCCGATCTCCTCGGCGCGCCGGGCCCGGGCGGCGTCCTCGGCCAGCCGGCGGGCGTAACCGAGGGCGTCGTCGCCGACCTCGAGGTCGCCACGCTCGGCCACCAGGTCGGCGAAACGCAGAAAGTCGTCGGGAATGCGCCGGCGGAAGCGGCCGGCGGCGTCGAAGTGCTCGGCCAGCAGCGGGCTCAGGCTGGCTTCGGTCTCGGCGGCGCGATGCAGGCGGATGACGGGCGCCTCGTCGCCTTCCCAGTCCAGGAAGACGATGTGCCGTGGCGCCGGCCGGGCCTTGATCTTCTTGTAGTTGGAGCGCTTGCGCAGCCGGTGCAGCACGGCCTCGATGTGCTTGCAGGTGCCGAGCTCGTTAGTGGCGAAGTCCGGACAGGTGCAGTAGTTGGCGCGGCGCTCCAGGGAGCGGATATGCACCCGGTACTCCACGGGGAAGTGGGTACTGGACTGCACCGAGCGCGCGCGCCAGCGGCCATAGCCGACCTTGTCGGCGTCCGCGGACAGGGGCTCGACGCCGACCTCCGCCCGCGCCTTGGCCAGGCGCTCGGTGATCGCCGTCTGCGCCGCGTCGGCGAGCCGGGCCCGGTCATCGAGCGTTGCCTCCGATTGGCGTCGGGCATAGCTGAACAGGGCCGCGATGGCATGCACGCAGGGCCCGCGGTCGGTAATGGGCCAGGGTCACGGCTTGGATGCGCGAACCAGGATGCCCAGACCTTACAATCATGGAATGACATGCCAGGATGGCAAGGTTTTTCGGGGCGCCGAACGGCTGACCGAGCCTCCGCGGCTATGGCAGGGACACCGGATACCTCGCCCATCCCCCCTGTCCTCACCCGCGGCCACCGCCGCGGCTACCGCCACACCCGTGGCCGGCTTTATTTATTGATCAAATAAATTTTAAGTATTGAGTTTAGCTCCGGCCCTATAATTCCCGCCAATCCGTTCCTGGCCCCAGCCGGCGGCAAGCGACATCACTGAGGGACATCACTGAGGTAGGTCCATGAGCAACAAACCCGACATCGATCCCCAGGAGACCCAGGAGTGGCTCGATGCCCTGGAGGCCGTGCTGGAGAACGAGGGCCCAGAGCGGGCCCACTTCCTGCTCGAACGCCTGATCGACAAGGCGCGCCGCTCGGGGGCCTATCTCCCTTACAGCGCCAATACCGCCTACCTCAACACCATCCCCATCACCCGGCAGGAGAAGTTCCCCGGCGACCGGGCCATGGAGCGCCGCATCCGCTCCTTCGTGCGCTGGAACGCCATGGCGATGGTGGTGCAGGCCAATCGCCTGTCCAGCGAACTGGGGGGACACATCTCCTCCTTCGCCTCCTCGGCGACCCTGGTGGACGTGGGCTACAACCATTTTTTCCACGCGCGCTCCCCGGACCACGGCGGCGACCTGGTGTTCTTTCAGGGCCACGCCGCCCCCGGCATCTATGCCCGGGCCTTCCTGGAGGGGCGGATCAGCGAGGAGCAGCTCTACAACTTCCGCCAGGAGGTGGACGGCAATGGTCTATCATCCTATCCCCATCCCTGGCTGATGCCCCACTTCTGGCAGTTCCCGACCGTTTCCATGGGGCTGGGGCCCCTCATGGCCATCTACCAGGCGCGCTTCATGCGTTACCTCCATGACCGGGGACAGGTGAATACCGCTGGCCGTAAGGTCTGGGCCTTCCTCGGCGATGGCGAGATGGACGAGCCCGAGGCCTTGGGCGCCATCTCCCTGGCGGCGCGGGAACGGCTCGACAACCTCATCTTCGTCGTCAACTGCAACCTGCAGCGCCTGGACGGCCCGGTGCGGGGCAACGGCAAGATCATCCAGGAGCTGGAGGCGGTCTTCCGTGGCGCCGGCTGGAACGTCATCAAGGTCATCTGGGGCAGCTACTGGGATCCCCTGCTGGCCCGCGACAAGCAGGGCCTGCTCCTCAAGCGCATGGAGGAGTGCGTCGACGGCGACTATCAGGCCTACAAGGCCAAGGGCGGCGCCTATACCCGCCAGCACTTCTTCGGCAAGTACCCGGAGCTGGCGGAGCTGGTCGCCACCCTGACGGACGAGGACATCTGGCGCCTCAACCGCGGCGGCCACGACCCCATCAAGGTCTTCAACGCCTACCAGGCCGCGGTCGAGCACCAGGGCCAGCCCACGGTCATCCTCGCCAAGACCGTCAAGGGCTATGGCATGGGGGTGGCCGGGGAGGGCATGAACATCACCCATTCCCAGAAGAAAATGGGCGAGGCCCATCTCAAGGCCTTCCGCGACCGCTTCAACATCCCCATCCCGGAGGACCGCATCGCCGCCGCCCCCTTCTACAAGCCGGCCCCGGATAGTGAGGAACTCAAGTACCTGCAGGCGCGGCGCGAGGCCCTTGGTGGCTATCTCCCCGCCCGTTACGAGACCGCCCCGCGCCTGGAGACGCCGCCCCTGGAGGTCTTCAAGCCCCTGCTGGAGGGCTCGGGCGACAAGGAGATGTCCACGACCATGGCCTTCGTGCGCATCCTCAGCCTCATCCTGCGTGACAAGGCCATCGGCAAGCGGGTGGTGCCCATCGTCGCCGACGAGGCGCGGACCTTCGGCATGGAGGGTATGTTCCGCCAGCTTGGCATCTACTCCTCCGTGGGCCAGCTCTACGAGCCGGTGGACGCTGATCAGGTCATGTACTACCGGGAGGACAAGCAGGGCCAGATCCTCCAGGAAGGGATCAACGAGGCCGGGGCCATGTCCTCTTGGATCGCCGCCGCCACCAGCTACGCCAATCATGGGGAGGCGATGATCCCCTTCTATATCTACTACTCCATGTTCGGTTTCCAGCGCATCGGCGACCTGGCCTGGGCAGCGGGGGACATGCGCGCCCGGGGTTTCCTCATTGGTGGCACCGCCGGCCGCACCACCCTGGCCGGCGAGGGCCTGCAACACCAGGATGGTCACAGCCCCCTGGTGGCGGCGACCATCCCCAACTGCCTGGTGTACGACCCGGCCTATGGCTACGAGCTGGCGGTCATCATTCAGGACGGCCTGCGGCGCATGGTCCAGGAGCAGGAAAACTGCTTCTACTACCTCACCGCCATGAACGAAAACTATGTCCAGCCGCCCCTGCCGGCGGGGGCCGAGGAGGGCATCCTGCGCGGCCTCTACCGGGTGCGGATGGCGGGCGGGGTTGAGGAATCCGCGCCAGACACCCTCGCCGAGGGCGACGGCGAGGGCGAAGGCGAGGGCGAGGCCGCGAGCACACCCGCGGCCGGGGCCGAAACGGTTGCATACCGAGTAGCGGCGGCAGGCGAACCGCGGGTCCAATTGCTCGGTGCCGGGGCCATCCTGCGGGAGGTGCTGGCAGCGGCGGACCTGCTGGAGGCGGACTTCGGCGTCCGCGCCGATGTCTGGAGCGTCACCAGCTTCAGCGAATTGAAACGGGACGGCATCGCGGCGGAGCGCTGGAACATGCTCCACCCCATGGCGCCCCCCCGGCAGAGCTATGTCAGTCAGCAACTGGCCGGCGCCTCCGGGCCGGTGATCGCTGCCACTGACTACATCCGCTCCTACGCCGAGCAGATCCGGCCTTATCTGGCCCAACCCTACCTGGTGCTCGGCACCGACGGCTTCGGCCGCAGCGACATGCGCAGTCAGTTGCGCCGCTTCTTCGAGGTCAACCGCTGGTACATCGCGGTGGCGGCCCTCAAGGCCTTGGCGGACGAGGGCGAGATCCCCGCCAGCCGGGTGCGGGAGGCGATCGAGAAGTACCGCATCGATCCGGACAAGCCCAATCCGGCGACGGTCTGACCCCACCCGGCGACAGCCTGACGGGGCCTTCACACCGCCCGCACCTGATCCGTACGTCCTGCGGCCTGGAGAACAATCGACGTGGCAACAATGCAAGAAGTGACCCTGCCGGACATTGGCGATTTCGCCAATGTCGAGATCATCGAGATCCTGGTGGCCCCGGGTGACCGGGTGGAGCCGGAGCAGTCCCTGCTCACCCTGGAGAGCGACAAGGCGACCATGGACATTCCGTCCCCGGCGGGCGGGCGGGTCAAGGAGGTCAAGGTCGCCATCGGCCAGAAGCTGAACCGGGGCGACCCGATCCTGCTGCTGGAACAGGATGAGGCCGGTGGCCATGCCGCCGAGGCTGAGACTGGGATTGGAGCGGAAGCGGGGAATGAGGGCATGGCCGGAGCCGGGTTCGGGACCGGAACTGATACAGGCGAGGCCAGCACCTTGACAGGGACCACCACGCCTGCTGGCTTGACGATCCCCGTCTCCGCGGCCCCGGTCAGGGGGGGGTCGGTAATCCCCAGCGCGCCAGGTGAATCCGCCACTGCGCTGGCTTCTCCAGCCATTCAAGCGCTTACCTCACTACAGCAGACGGGAACCGAGGCCCAGACCCAGGTTCCGGGCACGCCGCGCGGTGCCCCTACCGGCCCCCGGGCCCCGGGCGAGACCGAGTACCGCTTGGCCCCGGTCCTGCCCCGCCCCGAGGAACTGGCCGCCATCGCCAAGGGCCGCAAGGCCCACGCCAGCCCCACGGTGCGGCGCTTCGCCCGGGAGCTGGGCGTGGACCTGACCTTCGTCAAGGGCTCGGGGCTCAAGAGCCGCATCCTCAAGGAAGACGTCCAGGTCTACGTCAAGCAGGCCCTGACCCAGGGTGCCCCGACGCCCGCCGCCACCGCCCTGCCCTTTGCCCTGCCGCCCGCCCCCGCGGTGGATTTCGCCCGCTTCGGGCCTATCGAAATCCGGGAGCTGCCCCGCATCCAGAAATTGAGCGGGCGCCACCTCCATCGCGCCTGGCTGTCGGTGCCCCATGTCACCCAGTTCGACTCTGCCGATATCACCGACCTCGAGGCCTTCCGCCAGGCTCAGCAAACCACGGCGCTGGCCGGGGGGGTCAAGCTCACCCTGCTCCCCTTCCTGCTCAAGGCCGTGGCCACGGCCCTGGGGCGCATGCCCACCTTCAAGTCTTCCCTCACGGCCGACGGCGAGGGGCTGGTGATGAAGCACTACACCCACATCGGCGTGGCGGTGGACACCCCCAGGGGCCTGGTCGTCCCAGTGGTGCGCGACGTGGACCGCAAGGGCCTCCAGGACCTGGCACGGGAACTGGTGGACCTGAGCCAAAAGGCCCGCGATGGCAAGCTGCTGCCGGCGGACATGCAGGGTGGCTGCTTCTCCCTCTCCAGCCTGGGGGGGATCGGCGGCACGGCCTTCACCCCCATCGTCAACACCCCCGAGGTCGCCATCCTCGGCATCTCCCGCGCCGCCCTCAAGCCGGTCTGGCGGGACGAGGCCGGGGCCTTCGTCCCCCGCCTGATGTTGCCCCTGTCCCTGTCCTACGACCACCGGGTCATCGACGGTGCGGATGGGGCGCGCTTCACCCGCCTGCTGGGCGATCTGCTGGGGGACATCCGGCGCCTGCTCCTGTAGGTCCGTAGCCCAGAAAAAAACCACCCCGGACAATCTCGACCTGGAAAACAGCCGGATGTAGCGAGGAGCTAGGCCTTTCAGGCGCGGGCCGAGCCGGGCCGGGATTCACCGACAAATCGCGCCCGGGGACGCGCGATCCCCAGCCCGCGCCCGCTATAATCCCCAGCCAGTACCTTCCTCCCGACTGGCCATCCCCGACTTGGTCGAGCGTTACTACGACAAATCCCTCCTCGCTGGCGCGACCTCACCCTTTCGCGCCGAGGGCTTCCTGCGTGACGGCACCCTGGCCCGGGAGGGCGGCGGGCACCTGCCCCTGGCCGAACTGCCCCCCTTCCTGCGCGCCTTGCTGGTCACCGATGGCACGGTGACCAAGATCCTCGAGGCCTATTTCTGGGAGCCGGTGGCGGTGCGCACCCTGGAGCAGGACTTCTGGACCACGGAACGGCCGGTGGAATGGCTGGGCCTCGGGGCCGGCGAGCAGGTCCTTATCCGCCTGGCCCATCTCACCGGCACGGACAGCGGGCGGACCTATGCCGAGGCCTTCTCCGTCATCCGCCCCGACCTGATCCCGGCTGCCTTTCGCCAGCGTCTCATCGACCGTGAGATCGGCATCGGCGTCCTCATCCGCGACAGTGGCCTGGAGAGTTATCGCGAGGTCATGGAGATCGGCATCGACCAGCCGGACCCAGGTGAAGAGCATGTCTACCGCACCTATCGCATCTTCATCGCCGGTACACCGGTGATCCTCATCACCGAGAGCTTTCCCCTGGCCTTCTATGCCACGGCTCAGGGCTGACCGCCATGTCGAGCCCAATCCAATTTTCGGCTTATCCGGCTGTGTCCATTCTTTCAGACCCCCTCTCCCCAACCCTCCCCCGCCAGGGGGGAGGGAGCAAGCGCATCAGCGGCTGGTGCTACCTCTGCCAGTCCAGGCAGCAGGGGGGTGTGAACGCATACATCTGGTTGGGTGACGCCTGTCGGGGCACTCCGCCAAACTTGCCGGACAAGGGTCAAATCCGTAGTCTTGTCCGGACTTGGCACCCGCGGATCCGAAAATTAACTCACCGGATTACCGTATTCGGCCGCGCCGGTAAAACCGAACGTAGATTCGCGATGGGCATAACCCCACCAGACCCGGTTTTCCCCATCCGCACCCGCCCCCTCCGGCCACTCATAGCTAGATAGGAACCGCGATGGATACCAGCCTCGAGACCGCCCGCTTCAACATGATCCAGCAGCAGATCCGCCCCTGGGGCGTCAACGACGCAAGGGTGCTGGAGACCCTGGCCGCCATCCCGCGCGAGCGCTTCGTCCCCGACGCCTATCGCGGCCTGGCTTACGCCGATATCGAGGTCCCCCTGGGCCAGGGCCAGGTCATGCTCGCCCCCAAGTTGGTCGCCCACCTGCTCCAGGCCCTGAGCATCGGCCCGGATGACCGCATCCTGGAGATCGGCACCGGCAGCGGCTATGTCACCGCCTGTCTCAACCACCTGGGCGGCGCCGTGATCAGCCTGGAAATCGAGCCCGAGCTGGCGGAACTGGCGAAAGAAAATCTGGGCGACAGCGACCCGCGCCGGCTGGAGCTCCGCGTCGGCGACGGACTGTCCGGCCACATCGACGGTGGCCCCTTCGACGTTATCGCTATCACCGGCTCCCTGCCCGATGCCAGCGCCCTTTCTGGCCTGGTATCCCAGCTCGCCCCCCATGGCCGCCTCTTCGCCATCCTCGGCGAGGACCCCGCCATGGCCGCGACCCTGATCACCCATGGCCCCGAAGGGTTCAACCGTAAGTCCCTCTTCGAAACCTCCGCCCCCGCCCTGGCCAAGGCCCCGGAACCGGAGCGGTTCGTCTTCTGAAACACCGACTGAACTCACCGCGGCCCGGGCGTTAGCGACTGCTCCACCAGGGTGATCAGCCGGGCCAGGGCGCCGCGGTTGCGCGCCACCACTCGCCGACCCTGCTCGCCGATGCGGGCCCGTAGGGCCGCGTCGCCGAGCCAGGTGCTCATCAGCCCGGCCAACTCCTCGGCGTCCGCCACCTGCATCGCGGCCCCCTCCGCCACCAGCAGGCGGGTGATCTCGGCGAAATTGAAGGCGTGGGGTCCAATGGCCACCGGGACCCCGACCGCCGCCGCCTCCAGCAGGTTGTGGCCCCCCACCGGTACCAGGCTGCCGCCGATGAAGGCGGCATCCGCCGCCGCGATCAGCACCGGCAGTTCACCCATGGTGTCGCCGAGGAAGATGGCGGCCTCCGTCCCGCAGAGGGCGCCAGTCGAGCGGCGCACCAGGCCCAGCCCCGAGCGCTCCGCCAGGGCGGCGACCCGGTCGAAGCGCTCCGGATGGCGCGGCACCAGCACCAGCAGGGCCCTGGGCATGGTCTCCAGGATGCGGCACTGGGCCGCCAGCAGGGACTCCTCTTCTCCCTCATGGGTGCTGCCTGCCACCCACACCGGCCGGTCGCAGCCCCAGAGGCGGCGTATGGCCTCGGCCTTGTCTTCCAGGCTGGCGGGTTGGCGCAGGTCGAACTTTATGCTGCCCGTCACCTTGACCCGTTCCGCCGGCACGCCCAGGTCAATAAAGCGCTGGGCGTCGGCCTCGGCCTGGGCCGCCACCAGGGACAGGCGGGCGAAGGTCCCCCGGGTCAAGCCGGCCAGGCGGGCATAGCCGCGGGCGGAGCGGGTCGAGAGCCGAGCATTGCCCAGGATCACCGGGATGCCGCGCCGCTCGCAGACCCGCAGCAGGTTGGGCCAGATCTCCGTCTCCATCACCAGCACCAGCCGCGGCCTGACCCGGTCGAGAAAACGGTTGAGGATCGGGGGCAGATCGTAGGGGAGGTAGACATGGCGCACCCGGTCCTCGAAGAGGGCGCGCAGGCGCTCGGACCCGGTGGGGGTGGTGGTGGTGACCATGACCCCGAGGTCGGGGTGATGATCGAGGAAATGCTTGATGAGGGGCGCGGCGGCCTGGGTCTCCCCCACCGAGACGGCGTGAATCCAGAGCCCGGCGGCCATTGGCCGGTCACCATAGCAGCCTAGCCGCTCGCCCCAGCGGCGGCGGTAGGCCGGGGCGCGCCGGCCGCGCCAGAGGAGACGCAGCAAGGCCAGGGGCAGCAGCAGATAGAGCAGCAGGCTGTAGAGCCGGATCAAGGGCGGGCGTCCATCCGTCAGGCGAGGATCGAAACCAGTCTAGCACGTCATCCTGACGGGCTGGATGAAGCTCCGGACCGGCTGGGCCGTCACCGAACTCATGATCCCTTCAGCGAACCGAGGGGCGGTGGTGATGGCTTTAGTGTGAAAATCACGGGAAAATATTTTATTATCATGGGGTTAAACTTCCGTCTCATGACAGTTCGCATGAAAGTCACGGGAAAGTCTTTCATTATCAGGGGCGTGGCCTGCCGCCTCATGACAGTTAACGCTGATAACAACCATCAGCACGCCTGGCATTAAAGCATCTCCTCGCCCCGCATGCGCTGGCGCCAGGCGGACAGCTCGGGGGTGGGGGCATGCTTGAAGCCCAGCTTCCAGGTAAAGCCCAGGAGGCTGTCACCGAAGGAGATGGCCTTGCGCGGCAGGACCAGGGGATGGTCCACTGCCGTGGCCGCGCCGCGCAGGCAGGTGGTGGCGCTGACATAGCCGGCGGCGTGCACGGCATGGACCGCCTCCAGGTTAAAGCTGCCGAAGGGATAGCAGAGGTGGCGCACCGGGGTCCCCAACAGGTCCTCCAGGGCCGCCTTGCTCTCGCTCAGCTCCCGCCGTTGCTCCGCGGGCGCCACCTCCGCCAGGCGGGCATGCGTGGCCGTGTGGGAGCCGATGGTCATGCCGGCGGCCTGGATCTCCCGCAGCCGGCCGGCATCCATGAGCTTGGGACGGGGACGGCCGGGCTCGTCGCCATACCACTGGATCGGCCGGCCCAACCAGCCGCTGATGGCGTAGACGGTGGCGGTGAAGCCATAGCGGGCCAGGATCGGCAGGGCAAAGTCAGCGAAGTTGTCGTAGCCGTCGTCAAAGGTCAGGACCACCGACCGCCCCGGCAGGGACCCATCGCCGCGCAGGCCGGCAAGGGCCTGGTCCAGGTCCAGGACCGCCCAGCCCAAGGCATGGAGCAGGCCCATCTGGCGGGCGAAGCGCCGATGGTCGCAATAGTTGGCCCGATGCGCCCGCATGGGGGGGAACTGCCCCACCTGGTGATACATGAGGATGGAGATGCGGGGGGGCATAAGCGGCGGATACGGCTCAGGGCCCCCGGCTGGCGAGGTGGCGGTAGAGTTCCAGGTAACGCGCCATGATGGGGCCCTGGGCGAACTCGGCCTGGACCCGGATCTGGCCCGCACGGGCCAGGTCATGGCGCAGGGTATCGTCCGCCAGGACCGCCCGGATGCCCGCGGCCAGGGCCTGGTCATCGTCGCAAGGGACGCACCAGGCGTCCTCACCGTGGCGGGCGATCTCCCGCGCGCCGCGAAAGCCGGCCGTGACCAGCGGCTTGCCCCAGGTCCAGGCCTCGAGGATGACGTTGCCCAGGGTCTCCTCCTCCCGGGAAGGGAAGACGACCAGGTCCGCAAGCTGGAAGTAGGGCCCCGGCTCCTGTTGCCAGCCGGCCCAGTGGATGCGCTCGCCGATCCCCAGCCCCTCGGCTTGGCGGCGCAAGGCCGGTCCCAGGGGACCGTCGCCGAGCAGCACCAGGCGCACCGGGCGCTCGGCGATGACCGCCGGCAGGCGGGCTAGGGCGGCGATCAGGGTGTCGAGACCCTTGACCGGGACGAAGCGCCCCGCCGTCACCAGCACCCATGCCACCGCCGGCAGCGCGAGCGCCGCGCGCAGGGCCGCGAGCCGCTCCGGCGGGACCGGCCGGGCCGGATCGACGAAGTTGTAGATGTGATGCACCCGCGCCGCTGGCAGGCCATTCTGGATCAGCCAGTCGCAGAGGCCACGGGTATTGCCGATCCAGGCATGGGCATGACGGTAGGGATGAAGGGCGTAATACCCCCCGAGGCGGGCGACATGCACCGGGCCCGGGCCCAGGCCTGGACCCAGCCCCTGCCCCGACCACCCCCCGAACCCATCCCCCGGGATACCTCCCGGCATCCTCCCGGATGCAGCGTCTTGGCTCGCGGCCTTGCCCCCAACCGCGCCGCCCGCTGTGCACAAGAAAGCTCCGCTGAGGCCGCCGGGAGGGTTAAGGCGCGTGAGACGGGTGGCGCGGCCCATGTAGGTCTGGACGATGTCGGGTTTGACGCGCGCCAGCAGCCGGCTCACCGCCCGTCGTGACCAGGGGTCCCAGACGGTGCGCAGGGGCAGGCGATGCACGGGCAAGGTACCCAGATCCAGGTCTTCCAGCGCGCTGCCGGCGCGGATGGCCAGCTCCGCCGAGGCCCCGATCTCCGCCAGGGCGCGGGCGAAGCGCGCGAACCAGCGCTCGGCCCCCCCCAGGGCCTTGCTGCCGATGATCTGCAGACTCAGCGGTTCAGTCATGGCGCCGCAACAACTCCCGATAGACCGCCAGATTGCCCTCCACCATGGCCGGGATGGAGAACTCGGCGCTCATCAGGACACGCCCGCCGCGGCCCAGGCGCCGGGCCAGGTCCGGGTCCCGCAGCAGGCGGGCGATGGCCGCGCCCAGGGCGGCGACGTCGCCGGGGGTTACCAGCAGGCCGTTGATGCCGTCGCGCACCGCCTCGGGGATGCCGCCCACCCGGCTGGCGATGACCGGCACCCCGGCGCTGGAGGCCTGAAGCAGGGAGACGCCCAGCCCCTCCAGGGTGGCGGGATGGACGAGGAGGTCCAGACAGGGCAGCAGCTCCGGCAGGTCGTCGCGGAAGCCGCACAGCCGGACCTGCCGCGCCAGCCCGGCGGCGCCGATCGCTCGCTCCAAGGTGGCCGCCTCCGGGCCCTGGCCAAAAAACAGCACCCGTAGGTCGGGAAATTCCGCCACCAGGGGCGGCAGCGCCTGAAGCAGGAACCGGTGGCCCTTGCGGGGGATGAGCTGGGCCACTACCCCGATCACCGGCCCCTCCAGGGGCACCCCCAGACGGTCCCGCAGGATGTGGCGCTCCCGGGGCCCGCCGAAGGCCTGAAAGTCCACCGCGCTGCGCACCACCCGCAGCTTGTCCCGGGGCAGGCCGGCGGCCAGCAGCACCTCGCCGATCCCCTGGGAGATGGCGATCACCCGATCATGCAGCCGGTACTTGAGCCCGACCCGCCAGGCGGGCTCCGGGTTGTCCACCCGGCGCGAGTGGACCACGGGCACCCTGGCCAGGCGGCCGGCGATGCCGCCCATGACATCGGCGCCAATACGGCTGTGCAGGTGCAGGAGGTCGGCCTGGAATTGCAGGGTGCGGAAATAGATCCGGGGGATGAGGGCCAGGTCCAGGTCGCCCTTCATGGGCATGGGAAAGACCTCCGCCCAGGGTTTGGCCGCCGTGGCGATCTCGCTGCCGGCGCGGCAGATGAGACCGCTGGTGACTCCCCGCTGGGCCAGACCCTCCAGCAGGTAGAGGACCTGACGCGCCCCGCCATAGAGATGGCGGCCGCCCTCGACATGCAGCACCCTCATGGTCGCCACCCCCTCTGGCTGGAGCGGATATTGGAAACCCCCTTCGACCCCTTCATGGCCTTGCCTCGACCGAGCCCGCCACAAGCAGATCCCGTGCCGCGGCCAGGACCTCATCCACCTCGATCCGCCGCATGCAGTCGTAGCGGCCCCCGCAGGTTGGCCGGCGCTTGCAGGGCGAACAGGGCAGGGGGTGATAGAGCACCCGGGCATTGGCGCGCCCCGTGTCCAGATAGGGCCGGGTGGAACCGAAGAGCAGCAGGGTGGGTCGGCCGAAGGCGATGCCCATGTGGCCCAGCCCGGTGTCGACGCCGATGACCAGTTGGCTGGCTTCGATCAGGGCGGCGGCCTGGAGCAGGCTGGTGTCGCCGGCGAGGTTGATAAGGTCCGCGAGACCGGGCCAACTGGCCCCGGCTTCGGGGCTCTGGCCTGGCACCGGTGCGGATACCACCGTCCCGTTGCGTTCCGTGCCAGCGGCCGGCTCAGGTGGCGGCACACCCCTGTTTCCCTCGGTAGGCCCGGGTGCGATCGACCCGCCGGTGCCAGGCTGGTAGCCCTGCGAGATAGCAGTCCAGGTGCGATAGTGGGTTACGATGCGTTCGGCCGCCTCGCGGTCCGCCGGCCCACCCAGCATCAGCACCGGCAGATCCAGCTCGCGGCCTAGCCTCGCCGCCAGTTCGGCCCAACGCTCCTCGAACCAGTGCTTCTGGGGGCGGGTGGTGAAGGGGCAGAGGACGGCATAGCCAGCGCCCAGTCCCCGCCGCCGGATCAGGTCCCGGGCGAAGGCCCGCGCCTCCTCCCCCGGCACCAGGGCCATGGCGAAACCCTCCAGGGGTAGGCCCAGCCGTTTGGCCAGAAAGCGATACTCGGAGCCGATGGCACGGGGATCGCCTCCGCGAGGGACGACGCAGGTCATCAGCCACTGGCTACCCTCCCGCGATCCCAGGCCAACGCGCTCCCGGGCGCCGCTGAGCCAGGCGAGGAGACCGCTCTTGAGCAGGCCCTGGAGGTCCAGGGCCTGATCGAACCCCTGGCGGCGCAGCTCGGCGCGAAAGGCGCGGACCCGCCGCCACAGCTCACCCCAGCGCCGCTCCCGCCACAGGGCGCGCCACTCGCCTCGGGGCCAGGTGATGACCTGATCCAGGTCCGGATGATGGCGCAGCAGGGGTTCACATTCAGGCTGCACCAGCCAGGCGAGATGGGCCTGGGGATGGGCGCGCCGCAGGGCGGCGATGAGGGGCGAGGCGAAGACGATATCGCCGATGGCGCTGAGGCGGATCACCAGGATGCGCGGCGGCGGGGTCATCGGGATTTAGTTCGCCGCCGCCTTGACCGTCACGCCGCCACCAGCCGGCACAGGGCCGCCACCAGGGCGGCGTCCTCGGCGCGCTCGGCCAGTTCGACCCGGGCGAAACCCAGACCCAGGGCCTCCTGGCGGGTACGCTCGCTGACCACTACCAGGGGCGTGGCCAGCAGGGGTGCCCGGCCGGCCTCGCCCAGCAACTGGAGCAGGTTGTCGAGGATCTCGCCGCTGGTCGCGGTGACCAGTTGCACTTGGGCATCCCAGTCCGCCACCAGTCGCGCCGGGTCCACCGCGGGCAGGGCGCGTCGGTAGACCTCGGCGAAGCACACCTCGGCACCCCGCGCCCGCAGGGTCTCGCCCAGCAGGGGGCGGCCACCCTCGCCGCGGACGATGAGGACCCGCTGGCCCCGCAGGTCCTGCAACTTGGGGTGGGTCAGCAACGTCTCGCTGTCATATCGCCCTTCAGGGATCAGGTCAGGCGCGCGACCCGCGGCGGCCAGGGCCTCGGCGGTGGCCTTGCCGATGGCCGCCAGGCGCGGTTCGGCAGGCAGGTGGCCCCCGGGGAACAGGGGCAGGGCATAGTCCACCGCGTTGCGGCTGGCGAAGAACAGGATCTCCGTTGGCGCGGCCAGCAAGCGGCGGGCGGCCTCCAGATCCCTAGCCGGTTCGATATCGATGGTCGGGAAAGGGATCGGCCGGCCCCCAGCCATCTCGATCAGCCTGCACAGGGCCGCGGCCTGATCCTTGGGGCGGGTGACCAGGACCCCCCGGCCGGCAAGATCACAGGGTTCGGGCATGGCCAACCTCAGATGAACCGAAGCCAAAGCTCAGGGCTGGCATACAGCCACTTCGGGTACTGAAAGTGGCGGGGACTGTCACCACAACTTTCATGAGGGGTCTCGAAGCACCCCAGAGGCTGACGGTCTCGGGTGATGTCTTTCGCGCTGACTTTCATGAGGGGTTTCGCCACACCAGGGGTGATAAGAGATCTGGCCTTTTGCATGCCAAGGCACCGCGGGCAAGGTCCTAACTCGTCGCCGCCTCTTCCATGGCCAGGGCCTTAAGGATGTCGCCAGCCCCCTGAGCGAGGAGGTCCTCCGCCACCCGGGTGCCCAGGGCCTCGGCCTGGTCACGGGGTAAACAATGATCGGCGATCAGCACCCGTTTACCGTCCGGGGTACCGACCAGGCCACGCAGCCGCAAGTCGTCACCCTCCAGCAGGGCATGACCGGCGATGGGCACCTGGCAACCGCCCTGGAGACGGCGGTTCATGGCCCGCTCGGCCCGGATGCAGTCCGCCGTGTCCGGGTGATGCAGGGGCGCCAGCAGGGCCAGGGTGCGGGCGTCATCCTCCCGGCACTCGATGCTCACCGCCCCCTGACCGATGGCCGGCAGACTCTCCTCAATGGTCAGGCGGGAGCGGATACGCTCGGCGAAACCCAGGCGGATGAGGCCGGCGGCCGCCAGCAGGATGGCGTCAAACTCCCCGCCGTCGAGCTTGGCCAGGCGGCTGTTGACGTTGCCGCGCAGGGGCTGGATGTCCAGGTCCGGTCGCCAGGCGGTGAGCTGGCACTGGCGGCGCAGGCTGGAGGTGCCAACGCGCGCCCCCTGGGGCAGATCGGCCAGGCGCGCGAAGCGGTTGGAGACGAAGGCATCGCGCGGGTCCTCGCGCTCCAGGATCACCGGCAGGTGCAGCCCCGCCGGCAACTCCACTGGCACGTCCTTGGTGGAATGGACGGCGATGTCCGCCGTGCCCTCCAGCAGGCCCTGCTCCAGCTCCTTGACGAACAATCCCTTGCCGCCGACCTTGGCCAGGGGGGCGTCGAGGATCTTGTCGCCCCGGGTGGTCATGCCCAGGATCTCCACCGCCAGGCCCGGGTGGGCGCGGCGCAGGGCCGCGGCGACGTGTTCGGCCTGCCACATGGCCAGAGGGGATTTGCGGGTGGCGATTCGGATGGTGTCGGACATCGTGTTCGGTTCCAGCGGAAAACGGCATCCTAAGCCGCCCGGGGGCGGCCTGCAAATTCCCACCTCCTCCCGCCTTAAAGCTGACGCTCACCCTGACTTATCCCACCTCAGCCAGACAGGGCTGGCGCTCACCGCGCCTATGCCCACCTACCCCATCCTCGGTCGGCATGTGCTGAGGTAACCATTCAGACCCCCTCTCCCCAGCCCTCCCCCGCCAGGGGGGAGGGAGCAAGAGAATCAGCGGCTGATGCCACCGAAGCCCCCTCTGGGGCAAAAGAAATCTGAACAAATGGGTGCTGAAATCTGAACGAATAGTTGCTGAGGATCGAAACGAATGGGTGCTTAGGCAGCCAATGCGTCAGGCACTGACGCGTCCGTGTCATCCAATGACGCTCTCGCCGCACGGAGGTCCCGATCATGCCCGACCAGCCTTTGCTCGTTACCAGTGAGCCCGTTACCAGTGAGCCTGCTACCAGTGAGCGTCAGCGACTCATCCTGGACTTCCCCCCTTGGCAAGCGCCGGACCATCCGCCAGGAGGAGCTGGAAACCCGCACGGTCAGCTCCCCATGGACGCCGCCCCAACCGCAACCGCTGCTGCGGGCAACCCTCTAAGGCCCCTGTTATGGCTGGCGCGCAGGGCAGGTCTGCTGCTGCTCGTCAACGAAAGCGGCGACGATCTGCACGCAGTCCGGGCGGAACCTTATGGCTATCACATTCGGGACCGCATGCGGCTCCAGGTTACCGGCGACGGCGATGGCTACGAGTACCACCAGGTACCCCCGGGCGGCGCCGTCCTGGTGGCGGCGTATGGCCCCGGGGACCGGGACGTTGTCTGCGGCGTCAGGCTGGCGGTCCAGGCGCCCCACCTGGGATGCCTGGCGATCCATCCCCCCACCGCCAAGGGCGGCGTCGAGGAAACCGTCCTCATCTGGGCGCAGGGGGGGAGCCCCGGTCAGGTCACGGTCATGGAAAATCCGTGCGATATGGCACTCTAGAGTGGGGTGGTATCCTTGCTTTCAGGCTCACTGAGTGGCAAAGAACCTTACCCTCTGTAATCTGATCAGGTGATGGCCAGCACCTTCATCCCTTGCTTCAATACGTGAACAGTGATGACCTCTAAACGCCTGCCTATAGGTATCCAGAATTTCCGCGAAATCCGGGAAGTGGGGTTTTACTACGTCGACAAGACCGGCTTCGCGCTGCGTCTGATCGACGAGGGCAAGTACTACTTCCTCTCCCGGCCACGGCGCTTCGGCAAGTCGCTGTTCCTGGACACATTGGGGGAACTCTTTGCCAGCAACGAGCCCCTGTTCCGCAACCTGGCCATCCATGATCGCTGGGACTGGACCCGGCGGTTTCCGGTCATCCGCCTTAGCCTTGGGGCTGGGGTATTGCAGGATCGGGCCGCGCTCGACCGGCGGCTAGGGGCCTTGTTGCGGCACATCGCCAGAACGCTGGGCCTACCTTACTCCGAGCCTGAAGATCCCGCGGGTTGTTTCGCCGAACTGATCGAGCAGGCCCATGCCACCAGTGGCGAGCGCGTCGTGGTGCTGGTGGACGAGTACGACAAACCCATCCTCGACAACATTACCAACCCCGCCATCGCCCGCGAGATGCGTGATGGCCTGCGCAATCTCTATTCGGTGATCAAGGACTCAGATGCCCACATCCGCTTTGCCTTCCTGGCCGGGGTCTCCAAGTTCAG
>SACH01000315.1 GCA_009928645.1 Gammaproteobacteria bacterium
ACCGAGATGTCCTCGCGCAGGCCCTGGAGGGTGGAGAGATAGATGATGACGGCGATGGCGATGGCCGCCACCAGTTGCACCAGGGGCACGCTGATGGCGTTGGTGGCCACCATCTTCATCTGCAGGGAGCGGGTCTTCTCGTTGACGAAGGTGAAGCGCTCCAGGGCCCGGGCCTGACCGCCAAAGGCCTTGACCACCCGCTGGCCGTCGACGGCCTCCTGGGCGACATGGGTAAGCTCCCCGACCCGGTCTTGGATGCGCTTGGAATGGCGGCGGAAGAGCCGGCTAGCGTAGCGGATGGAGATCGCCATGGCCGGGCCCACCAGCAGGAAGATGGCCGAGAGCATGACGTTGACGTAAAGCATGTAGGCCACCAGGCCGATGACGGTGATGCCATCCCGAATCAGGGTGGTGACCGCGCTGGTGGCGGCATCGGCGACGTTTTCCACGTTATAGGTCAGCTTGGCCAGGAGCTGGCCGGTGGTCTGGCCGTCGAAAAAACGCGCCGGGGAGCGCAGCAGATGGTCGAACATCTCCCGGCGCAGATCCGCCACCACCCGCTGACCCACCCATTGCAGACAATAGGTGTTGATGAAACCGGCGATGCCCCGCACCAGGAAGATCCCCATCAGGATCAGCGGCATGGACTGCACCACACTCATGTCCCGTTCGATGAAGGTCCCATCCAGTAAGGGCTTCATCATGGCGGCGAAGAGGGGCTCGGTGAGGGCGTAGAAGACCATGCCGACGGCGGACACGGCGAACATGCGCCAGTAGGGCTTGGCATAGCCGATCAGGCGCAGGTAGATGGTCCGTGCCGAGCCGGAAACCAGGGCTTCGTGGTGACTCATGGGACGTCCTGGGACCGGCTGGCGGCGAAGGAGAAGCGCGTCAGCCCCAACTGGCTGGCCACGTCCAGGGCGGTCATGACTGCCTGGTGAGGGGTGCGGGCGTCGGCTTTGAGGACCAGGGGGAGATCGCCGGGCGCGATGGCGGCTGGCCCTCCTGCCACCTGGCCTCGGTCGCCGCCCAAGGCCGGGCCAGCCGCCTGCCCGCCGGTTCCGCCCTGACTGGCCGGCTCCCGGAGGCCCGCCTGGTCAGCTCCCGCTCCCTGCCCGTACTCGCCAACCTGTCCCGCCGGCAACTGGTGACCGGGGCCACCCGCGGCAACCAGGGCCGCCGCCAGGGCCTTGCTCAGGGTCGCCGGTTGCCGGTCAGCCACCTGCCGGTCGTTGACATAAAAGGTGCCCTCGGCATCAATGGCGAGGGTCAGGGGCCGGGACTCCGCCGCAGGCTCCCCGGAGGACTGCGGAAGCTGGATCTTGATGCCGACCTCGTCCCGGAAGGAGGTGGTAACCATGAAAAAGATCAGCAACAGGAAAACGACGTCGATCAGCGGCGCCAGGTTGATATCAGGCGGCTCGGGGCGCTGGGGGCGCAGGTTCACGCCACCCCCTCCGGCAGGACCTCACGCTCCCCCTTGATGACCTCCACCAGGTTCAGGGCCTCTTCTTCCATGGCCAGGGCGTAGCGGCTGACCAGATCGTTGAAATGACGATGGAACATCAGGCTGGGGATGGCCACCGTCAGGCCGGCAGCGGTGGTAACCAGGGCCTCGGAGATACCGCCCGCCAAGACGCCGGGGTTACCGACCCCGGCGTCGATGATGACGGTGAAGATGTCGATCATGCCAAAGACCGTGCCGAGGAGGCCCAGCAGGGGGGAGATCGCGGCAATGGTGCCCAGGGTGTTGAGGTAACGCTCCAGATCGGCTACCACCTGCCGCCCCACGTCGTTGAGGGCCTCCTTCATCACCTCCCGGCTATGCTGACGGTTGACCAGCCCGGCGCTCAGCAACCGCCCTAGGGGCGAACTCCGGGCCAGGGCCTGGATACGTTCCGGGGTCAGGGCCTGATCCCGCTGCCATTGCCAGACCTGGGCCATGAGCCCGACGGGCATGACCCGGCGGCGACGCAGGCTCCAGAGACGTTCCAGAACGATGGCCATGGCCACCACCGAACAGGCGAGGATGGGCCACATCAGCCAGCCGCCGGCCTTCATCAATTCCAGCACCGCAGTCTCACCTCCCGGGCCCTCGCAACATGACGACATGATACCCGAAGCGTCCCGGCGGCACTCATACCCAGCACAGGGCGGTCCTTCTTCGGTCGAGGGGCTGGGATCGCGTTCAGGGGTGGCATCTGGGGGGGTGCCGACCACCGGGAAGCGGTCGACAGGGACCTGAGTCACGGTGTCCGCCGCCAGACGCCAGCCGACCCGGCAGCTCCGTCAATTGATCCGCGTGGGATATCGCTGCCACCGGCGTCGATCAGGGGTCGGGACCAGAGCCGCCGGTGCTGGACGCGATAAAGGTCAGGCCCAAGCAGGCCCGTGGGCGACAGGATGAAGCCAATGGCACCGGTCGCCGCCGTGTTCAGTTCCGCCGCCCCGCTGGCGGCCACCCGCTGCCGTACCGCCGCGGCGGGGAAACCGTAACGGTTGGCAAAGCCGCTGGAGTAGAGCACCCAGCGGGGCCGCGCCGCCTGCAACAATTCCCGACTGGTGGAGGTATTGCTGCCATGGTGGCCAGCCACCAGGAGGCTAGCGGTCAGGGGCCGCTCCCTAACCAGCCGGCGCTCCCCCGCCTGACCGAGATCTCCGGTCAGCAGCAGGCTGCCCCCGGGGGTAGCCACCCACAGAACGCAGGAGGCATCGTTCCCTGCCAACCCCGCCGCTGCGGGGTACAGGACCTCGAACGTGACGCCATCCCATTCCCAGCCCTGGCCCGCCCGGCAGGCCTCGGGCCGGGGACCCCCCTCCCGGAGCGCTGCCAGGACCTCGGGCGCCGCGGGCTCTCCGGTCAGAAGCCGTGCGATGGGCAGCGCCGCCGCCAGGCCGGCCAGG
>SACH01000316.1 GCA_009928645.1 Gammaproteobacteria bacterium
ACTCAGCCTGAGGGTGTTAGCGTGCTTCTGATCCCCGCCATCGATCTCAAGGACGGCCGCTGCGTGCGTCTGCGCCAGGGCCGCATGGACGACGAGACCGTCTTCGCCGATGACCCGGTCGCGATGGCCGGCCGCTGGGTCGCCGCCGGCGCCCGCCGGCTGCACCTGGTGGACCTCAACGGCGCCTTCGCCGGGGAACCGGTCAACGGTGCCGCCATCCGCGCCATCGCCGCCGCTTATCCCGACCTGCCCCTCCAGGTCGGTGGCGGCATCCGCGACGAGGCCACCATCGCCGCCTATCTGGCGGCGGGGGTGCAGTGGTGCATCATCGGCACCCAGGCGGTCAAGGAACCCGCCTTGGTCACACGCGCCTGCCAGGCCTTCCCCGACCATGTCATCGTCGGCCTCGATGCCCGCGACGGCCAGGTAGCCATCCAGGGCTGGGCCGAGATCACACCCCATCGCGTCGTCGACCTGGCGCGGAGGTTCGAGGGTGATGGGGTCAGCACCATTGTCTACACCGACATCGGTCGCGACGGCATGATGACGGGGCCCAACGTGGAAGCGACCCGCGCCCTGGCGGAGGCGATCAAAATTCCCGTCATCGCCTCTGGGGGCATCACGAATCTGGATGACATCCGCGCCCTGTGCGCGGTGGCCGCCAGCGGCATCACCGCCGCTATCACCGGCCGGGCCATCTATGAGGGCACCCTGGATTTCGCCGCTGGCCAGCGCCTGGCGGACGAGCTGGCCGGCGACTGATCCGGTCCTTCTCCTCCCCAACCACTTGGAATACCCCTATGGCAGAAGAATGGCTCGATGCCATCAAATGGAATGATCAGGGTCTGGTCCCCGCCATCGCCCAGGAGGGCCCCGGCGGCAAGATCCTGATGATGGCCTGGATGAACCGCGAGGCCCTGGCCGCGACCCGGGCAACCGGCCACGCCGTCTACTGGTCGCGCTCCCGCGGCAAACTCTGGCACAAGGGCGAAAGCTCCGGCCATGAGCAAGTCGTCAAGGCCATCCGCCTGGACTGCGACGCCGATGTCATCCTCCTGGAGGTGGAACAGAAGGGCGGCATCGCCTGCCACACCGGTCGTCATCATTGTTTCTACCGCGAACTGCGGGAGGACGACTGGGTGGTCGTCGAGCCCGTCCTCAAGGACCCCGACGCCATCTATGGGCACTAGTCGGCATAATGGACGGCCTGGAGGCCGCATAAGACCATGAGCGACATCCTCACCCGCCTGGCCCTGGTTCTGGAGGAGCGTAAGCAATCCGACCCGGAGACCTCTTACGTCGCCCGCCTGTATGCCAAGGGCCAGGACGCCATCCTTAAGAAAATTGGCGAGGAGGCCACGGAGACCGTCATGGCCGCCAAGGACGGGGACCCGGAACGGATCACCGCCGAGATCGCCGATCTCTGGTTTCATTGCCTGGTGTTGCTCGCCCACCAGGGCCTGGGGCCGGAGCAGGTCCTGGCTGAACTGGACCGTCGTTTTGGTCTCTCGGGGATCGCCGAAAAGGCCGCTCGCTCCTGAGGCGCTGGGCTGATGGCGCGGAGGCCTCTGCGCAACCCCCGCGCCATCACCCCGTCCTTTGCGTGAGTCCTCCCCACCCGCAGTATGGTCGTCAGACAAGGAGGGTCAGTTTCGCCCCAACTCATAGACCGTTCCGCCAATCCGCTTTTACCCAAGGCGGAAATAAACATTTATAAACAGTACCTTATTCTAAAGGCATTCGTATAGGTAGTAGTGAAACTGACTACTAGACCTCTTCAAGGTCACCCCGAGTGGCCTGCTTCACGCCTGGACCACTCAGGTTTGGCTCCGCCGTCCTCACCCCGCCCTTGAGGGTCTTGAGCAGATTGGTCATCCGAGCGTTCGGCTCACCACAGGTACATGCTTGACTTTTTACCCATGATCTCGAGCTCGAAATACTCGGCACAGGGCGCTTGGGCCACCCCATAGCACACATGGAGAGGCAGCAAATGCTCTGCGCGTGGATGGCAAAAACGCGCGCCTGGGGCATCGGCCCAGTGAATCAGTCGTTGTGTTCTTTCATCCTCAGAGCAGTCTGGATGGCTACAGGTATTGAGCAACCATGTCTCGAAAGCATGATTCATCGCCTGGGATTCAGGTGTGTTTGGCCGGAAAAACTCCCGCATGTTGTGAAAAGAAAAGCCGGAACCGATGACCAATACCTTCTCGGCGATCAAGGGGCTAATGGCCCGGCCTATTTCGATGTGCTTGGCGGGTTCCAGCGATCTGACCAGGGAGAGTTGAACACAGGGTATGTCAGCCCGCGGATACATGATTTTCAGTGGGATAAAAAGACCATGATCGAACCCTCGGCTGTCATCAAGCCCGGCTTGAATGCCGGCATCACTGAGTAATTTGTGGATATTCCGCGCGATTGACGGCTCCCCGATGCAGGGATAACCGATATTGTAGGCTTCCTCTGGAAAGCCAAAGTAATCGTAAATCAGTGACGGGGAAGCCCCTGAGGTAATCGTCGGCAGCATGCCTTCCCAGTGTGCGCTGATGACGACGATAGCCTTGGGTTTGGGAGTAATCGAAGCGATGTCATTCAGGCAAGAGACCATCTTTTTATGCCCTGGATCGCCAAGAAGTGGCAGGGGCCCACCGCCATGCGAGAGAAATATGGCCTTGTATCCGCTCATCCGATCAGGTGCGATATTCGGCGTTGATCTTGACGTAGTCGTAGGAGAGATCGCAGGTCAGCACCCGCGTGCGGGCCTGACCGCGGCCGAGGGCCACGCGGATGCCGATCTCGGCGCCCGCCATGGCCGCCCGACCCGCCTGCTCGGTGTAGCCGGGGTCACGCCCCCCGTCACAGACGATGAGGGTATCGCCGAGCCAGATGCGCACCCGGTCGATGTC
>SACH01000317.1 GCA_009928645.1 Gammaproteobacteria bacterium
GGATCGACCAGGCGGCGCATCCGCGGCAGGGCCTCGATGGCATCGTGCAGGGCTGCCGTAGCCTGCTTGAGCCGGGCCATCACGTTCGCGACGGGTGTAGCGGTCATGGTGAGGAGTGGCAGAGTTGGCGGGAATAGCGGCAGTGGAACAACGTGGGACTGGGACTGGGACGGATGGAATACCTTTCTACCCTGTGAGCATAGGCGATAACGGTCCCGTGGACAATTTGCCGGCGACGGCTCGATGGCCGTTGGCGCGGCAAAAATGGCCACGCATCAGCAAGGCCGCATCCCTACCAAACAGCGCATGACCAGCCGGCCCTGTTCGGGTAGTATCCGGTGAATCAGCCCAGGGGGATCGCCATGCCGACTGAATGCCGCATACGCCGCTATACCGCTTTTTTTCCCGGCTGGGCGACGGCGTTCGGGGCCCATGAAAAGGATGCCGCGGACCCCCGCGGCCTGATCTGGCTTTATGGTGAGGGGCAGATTGGTTTGCTGCTCAACAACGAGCTCAAGGAATTTCTTTACCCCCTCTTTCTCGGCAACAGCCACGCGGAGGCGCCGATCCTAGCCCTGAGCGAGGGCTGGCTGCGTATCCAGGAGGTGGAACTGGCCATTGGCGCCGGCGACCGCCGGCCCTTCGCGGCTTTGATGGCGTTGCTGGAGGGGGACGGTGACCTGCACCTCTCCCAGACCTACCACCTCGTCTACCCCAGCGGCACCCGCATCCTTACCCTGGGACGCAGGGCCCCCCTGCCCCTCGTCTACCGCGAGATCGCCCCGCTTAGCCTCCAGGTGCTCTGAATCCCAGGGCTCGGTGCTTCTCTCCATCCCAGCCATCCGTTCCGCAGAAGCGCGTCCCCCCTCCGTCACCTGGCCCCAGGTCGGGTTTCGCTGTCCCTTACCCCTCACAAGACCTCCATCATGGCCAAGCCCTTTCCCCTGGTCCTCGTCGACGCCTCCTCCTACCTCTTCCGCGCCTATCACGCCCTGCCCAAGTTGACCAACTCCAAAGGGGAGGCCACCGGCGCCCTGGTAGGCGTGATCAACATGCTGCGCAAGTTGCGGGAGGATTATCAGCCGGAACTGATGGCGGTGGTGTTCGATGCCCCGGGCAAGACCTTCCGCGACGATCTCTACCCCGACTACAAGTCCCATCGCCCGCCCATGCCGGACGATCTGCGGGAGCAGATCGAGCCTCTCCACGCCGTGGTCCGTGCCCTGGGGCTGCCGCTGCTGGCGGTGCCAGAAGTG
This sequence comes from Gammaproteobacteria bacterium, assembly GCA_009928645.1. Lineage (GTDB taxonomy): Bacteria > Pseudomonadota > Gammaproteobacteria > Chromatiales > Chromatiaceae > M0108. The sequence goes on from SACH01000317.1 coordinate 1,257, forward strand.
GAAGCCGACGACGTCATCGGCACCCTGGCGACCCGCGCCGCCGCCCGCGGCCTGGCAACCCTCATCTCCACCGGCGACAAGGATCTGACGCAACTGGTAGCTGAGCACGTCACCCTGGTCAATACCATGAGCGACGAGCGCCTGGACCGGGAGGGGGTCATCGCCAAGTTCGGCGTGCCGCCGGAGCGCATCATCGACTACCTGACCCTGGTCGGCGACAGTGTCGACAATATCCCTGGCGTGTCTGGCTGCGGCCCCAAGACCGCCGTCAAGTGGCTCCAGGAATTCGGCGACCTGGCGGGTGTCATCGCCCATGCCGGCCAGATCAAGGGCAAGGTGGGCGAGAACCTGCGCCAGAGCCTGGACCGGCTTCCCCTGTCCCGCCAATTGACCTCCATTCGGCTGGATGTCGCTTTGGATGTGGAACTGGCGGACCTCAAGCCCACCCCCCCCGACCTGGAGACCCTGCGCGGCTGGTATCTGCGCATCGAATCACGCCGGCTATTGGAGAGCCTGGAAAGCCCCGACACCCAATCAGGGTCAGGGTCAGTTGACACAGACGAGGCCCCGACGGGGGGTGCCGCGATCCAAGCAACCAACGCCGCAACCCACGTGGCCCCGGCCCCGGACGGCTACGAAATCATCCTTGACCAGGCCCACCTGGACACCTGGCTGGCCCGTCTGCAAGCGGCCGACCTCTTCGTCCTCGACACCGAGACCACCAGCCTGGACTACATCCAGGCGCGCCTCGTCGGCCTGTCCTTCGCCGTCGCGCCTGGCGCGGCGGCCTATGTCCCCTTGGCCCACGCCTACCTCGGCGCCCCGGCCCAGTTGGACCGGGAGGCGGTACTGGCGCGACTGCAACCCCTGCTGGAGGACCCAGCCCGGCCCAAGGCCGGCCACAACCTAAAATACGACATGAGTGTACTGGCCAACCACGGCATCACGCTGCGGGGCATCGCCCAGGACACCATGCTGGAGTCCTACGTCCTCGACAGCACCGCCAGCCGCCACGACATGGACAGCCTCGCCCTCAAATTCCTGGGCCACCGCACCATCCACTTCGCGGACATCGCCGGCAAGGGCGCCGGCCAACTGACCTTCGACCAGATCCCCATCGAACAGGCCGGCCCCTACGCCGCCGAGGACGCCGAGGTCACCCTGCGCCTGCACCGGGCCTTCGCCCCCCGGCTGGACCAACTCCCCGGACTGGCCCGCCTCTACCGCGAGATCGAGATCCCCCTGATACCGGTGCTGTCACGCCTGGAGCGCCAGGGGGTGCGCATCGACCGCGAGCGCCTGGCGGACCAAAGCCGCGACCTGACCGAGCGTCTCGCCCGCCTGGAGGAGGCGGCCTACCGCGTCGCCGGGCGACCCTTCAACCTGGGCTCCCCCAAGCAGATCGGTGAGATCTTCTTCGCCGAGCAGGGCCTGCCGGTACTGGAGAAGACCCCCAAGGGGGCGCCCTCCACCGCCGAGTCCGTCCTGCAGCAACTGGCCGACGCCGGCCACGAGCTGCCGCGCCTCATCCTCGAACACCGCGGCCTGGCCAAGCTCAAGTCCACCTACACCGACAAGCTGCCACAGATGGTCAGTCCCCTCACCGGACGGGTGCATACCTCCTATCACCAGGCGGTG
>SACH01000318.1 GCA_009928645.1 Gammaproteobacteria bacterium
GGATGAGACCCTCAAGGACAGCATCGCGGCGCGGCGCAAGGCCAAGCAGGAACAGAAAAAGGTCCAGGCCAAGCGCGACAAGGAATTGGGCTTGGATCAAGCGAAAAAGGGCGCCAAGGAACAGATCCAACTCAAGGAACAGGCCGAGGAGCGGACCTTCATCAACACCGTCGCCCAGGCCATGAACTGGCAGGCCGCGGACCTGGAACCCAAGATCCCGGACCACCTGTCGGACAAGGCCCAGGAGCGGCTACGCCAACAGCATCATGCCGACCTCCTCAAGCGCGCCCACGAGGCGGTGGACCTGCAACGCCAGCACCTGGCGACCGATGCCGAGGCGCGGGCCACGGCCCTGGAGGCCACCGACCTGGCGGCGGCGGCCCTGGACGATACCGCCCCGGCGGCCAAGAAGGGCCTAGGCTTCGCCGCCCAGTATGCCGAACGGGCGCAGGCCCAGGGCTTGAGCGACGAGGAGCTGCAACGCGAGGCCGAGGCGCGCAAAGAGGAGCGGCGGCAAAACCTGAGTGACGGTCAGCGGGAGGCGATCCGCAAGCGCGGTGATGCCAGCAAGGCGCTCAAGGCCGAGATCGACACCCTGCGCGAACCGGTGCTCTCCGCCCAGGTCAAGGCCAGCCTGGCGGAGGCCAAGCAAGGGGCGGAACTGATCAAGGCCCAGGTCAAGCTCCAAGAAGTCAAAAAGCAGGCGCGGGCGGTGCGGCAGGATATCGACCGCGCCACCGAGGTCAAGGCGTGGAACCTGGACGTGGCCAAGGCCGAGGAGCACCTGGACGATCAGGTGCGGGCGGCGGTGGAAAACGACGTGCGCACCCTCAGTACCCGCGCCTTCCTCGGCAAGGTGCAGGCGGCGGCGGGGGGCGATGCCGCGGTGCAACTGCGCCAGCATGTCAGCGCCGGGGCCTTCAACTCGATCAATGCCCTGGCGATTACCGCCGGTGGCGCGGCCCTGGTCGACCGCTCGGTGGTCGATGTGCTGGGGGTGGCGGGGGCGGCTCAGGTCCTGGCGCGACGGCTGCATGCCGATCTGCCCGCGGCGGATGTCGAGCGGCTGACCGAAGGCCTGACCGCCTTCCATCAGGCCCACTACCTGGAAGCGGGCAGCGAGGGCCTGCGCGAGGCCGACAGCCTGCTTGATGCGGCCAAGGAGGCGGAACTGGGCGAGGCGCACTATGGCGACGAGTTCGCCGCCCTGCAGCAACTCAACCAGCGGCGCAAGGACGCGGTGGAGGCGGCCAACCAGATCCTCGCCACCCGCCTGGGCGAGTTCGAGGCCAATGCCGCCCTGGAGGTGGCGCTCAAGGCCGGGCGGCGCGATGAGCCGCTGGAGGTGCCCTTGGGGGGCCTCAGCGACGAGGACGCCATTCGCCAAGCCCGCGCCATCGGCCTGCAACGCGGTGATTATCAACTCAACAAGGTTGCTGGCCAGCAGGTGCTGACCGTGACGCCGGCGGGACTCGACCGCCTGGCCCAGCCGGTGGATAGCGCCGAACTGACGCGTCTCCAGCGCACCCTGGACATCATCGAGGGCCGCCACGACGAGCCCGACTGGTTGCCGGCGGGCTTCGCCAAGCGCCCCGATCTGGCCCTGGAGGTGCCGCCCGGGGTGGCACCCAGCCTGGCCCAGCGTTTCGACCCGGCGGGGGCGGGGGGCGATCTGACCCAGGCGTGCAAGGACTATATTGGCGGGCGGGCGGCGGATGGCGACAGCCCTGCGGACATCCTCGCCGACCTGCACAGCGCCGACTTTGTGCGCAAGGCCGGGGATGCCGCCGGCTACCAGGCGGCTCTGGACGCGGTGGCGCCGCTCAAGGATGCCCAGGGCAAGCTGCGCCGTGCCGAGGACCTGACCCCGGCCTTTGAGGCCCTGGCCGACGACTATGTGCAACGGCGTTTTGGCGACCGCCTGGCGCCGGTGCATCGCCAGTCCTTCGCTCTGGATCAGACGGCCGCCGAGGCCCTGCACCGCGCCCTGGCCCAGGAGCCGGCAGGCACCGCGGCCTACAAGGCGATTGGTGATCTGACGGGCGACGACCAGCGCACCCTGCGCGAGTGGTTTTACCAACAGGTCGCCAAGGAGAGCCCCGAGGCCGGGGCACTGCGGCAACGACTGGAGGCCCTGGAGCAGGCGGAACCGGACAAAGAGTCGGTCGATATGTTCGGTGACCGCGTCACCAACCCCGAGTGGCAGGCGTGGCAGGGGCAGCGCGACACCCTGGCGGCGGAGGTGGGTCAGGCCAGCCTGAACTGGAATGACTACACCCAGATGCTGCATGGCCACGTCAATGCCTATGCCGCCATTCAGGACCTGATCCGCAGCGACACCAGCCGCGCTTTTGCCGACGCCTACAACCGGCTCAATCCCGCCGCCCCGCTCAAACTGGGGCGGCAGACCATCAGAAATAACCTCAATCACCTCGATGCCGTCGACCCCGAGGCGCGCACCGCTCGCCTGGCGCAGACCCGCGAGTTGATCGACCGGCTGCGCGAGCGCAACCAGGGGCGCTATGCCGAAGGGGCGGTGAGCGACAAGCTGGACGAGGCCCGGGCGCGGCAGGAGGCCCTGGCTCAGTCGCAAATGGGCTTTTTCTCCAGCGAGGAGAGCGCCGACGGCAATCTGTTTGGCGTCGCGGGCGGCGGTGACCTGTTTGGTGCCCAGGCGGACATGTTCGGCGCCGCGCCGGCTCAACCCGCCAGCCAGCCGCTCAAGGCCGACGAGCGCCATACCCTGGGGCAGGTCGCGGAACGGCAGATCGCCGCCCTGATGCCGACCGTGGGCGGGCAATTCAAGAGCGGGCGCCCGGTCAAGCTCTATCAGCCGACCATGAGTGGGACGGTGGACAGTCCCGAGGCCATGCGCCAACGAGCA
>SACH01000319.1 GCA_009928645.1 Gammaproteobacteria bacterium
TTTCTCCCAGCGCAGCGCCATCTTCCTCCGTCCCGAGGCCCAGTTCGACACCCTGGTCGGGCTCAAGGACAGCGCGGACCGCGCCCAGGCCATCATCGCTGCCATGGAGTCCATCAAGGCGGACTACGCCACCCTGCGGGGCTCCCTGCCCAAGGGGGAATACCAGGAAGTGGACAACGCCGTCCTGGGCGATCTGCTGCGGGCCTTGAACCCCGAGGAACTCAAACGGGTCGGCGGCGAGTTCTTCACCCCCGTCGCCCTGGTCTGCCCCGCCAGCCACGCGCCTCATCACCCTGAAGGACGAGTGTGGCCAGTCAGCATCGCCAATGCGGAAGTCAAGGCGACGCTATGCACGACCGCAATGTCCGCGCGCCCGCTGCGGGCACCCTCACCGCCGGGATGCCGGTTGCTACAGGTCTTGGCCGCTAAAGGGGGGTCTCGGCCGCCCCGCATCTTCCAGGACGATCGTCACATGGGCGTGGGCGGGGGTGTCAGTGGTCGTGGCCAAGGTATGCAGGAACCGGAGTACCCGCCACCAGTCCGCGCAGCAGTGCAGCAGGGCAGGACCCGGGAGCCGCGCCGCGCAAGTGGACCGCCTTCAGAGCAGACAGGGGGAGGGCAGTGGTGGCGCTCACGCGGGCGTCACAGGCTATCCACCGTTGCAAAGGTAAGGCCCTCATCGGCCCCCAGGCGCCGCAACGCCAGCAACAGGTCGCTGCCCTGGATGGCGCGCAAGGTGGCCGGTTCCCCGAGATTGATATATAGCAGGACCAAGGCCAGCTGCTCGATGATCGGGCGCAGCCGGGCGATCTCGCCGGCGGGCAGGGGGGTATGCAGGGAGGCTTCGCCGGCCGCGGCGCGGGCGTACCAGGCGAAGTGCCGTTCCAGCATCCGCGGTAACGGTTCCCGCGCGTCCTGATAAATCAGGACGATGTCGCACGAGGCGTCGTCCAGGGCATGGCGTTTCCCCACCGGGGACCCGGTGACGACGATTTCGAGCACGTGGGCCGGCCGGCGGGGATCGAGCCCGAGACCCCGGGCGCGCGCCGCCTGGTCAAACAGCGGCTCCCCCGGCGCTACGGTGAACTGACCCAGATAGGCCCCCTCGCATTCATGCAGCCCCGAGAGCGCATTGCTGATGCGCCAGGGATTGGGGCGGGCGAAGGCAATGTACAGCAGGGGCGAGGGGCTGCGCAGGCAGTCCAGAGTCAGCGCGCGGGAGAGCGGCGTGGCGGCCAGCAGGTTTTGCAGCGCCGGACTCACCACGACCACCGGGTTACCCTGGGCGCGCAACCGCGCCCGCGCCAGCAGCAGGAGGAAGGTGCCCAGGTTGGTCGAGCCCGGGGTATCGACATACGTCGTGGCCAGCGCGCGGAGGCCCGGGATGGTGTTGAGCAACCACTCGCTCGGCGCCCCTCCGTCCGCCAGCCACGGCTGCAGTGCGGGATAGAGGCCGGTATCCTGCAGCAGTTGGGTATCCACGGGTTGACCGATCACCGCGTCCACCCGCGCCGGATGGGGCAGGGGAGATAAACACGCATCGTGCAGGCGCAACATGGGCATTCCGCCAGTGTCAGGTGGGGTGTGCGCCTAGTATAAAAAAACAGTCGGTAATGAGCTAGTATTTTCTTACCGCACCGGCGTGTAATCGCCGACACCGTCGCCGGGGTGACGCCGGCGCCCCCCCGAAAAGGCCCGCCGCGCCCCACAAAGGACTTGCCCCGCTCCCTCTCTCGCGTGATAATCATTACCGACTTATTTTATGGCGCCCCATTTACCCCCCAGGAGCTTGCGGCCATGGTCTTGCACCCTTATTCCGTCCTCGGTTTTCACCCCGCCACGGGCCAGAGCCTCTGCGCCCACGTCCTGGCGCAAAACGGGCTGCACGCCTTTGCCGAAGCGGCCCAGCAATTCGTGGGCGGAGACCACGTGTTTATCGCCGCCCACCCCGGGCACCTGCGGGAGAACCAGGACGTCTTCTTCCCCGGGGACGGCTGGGTAGGCAGCGCGCCGCCGGCGGCGTTTGGCGACGACCGTCCGGGCGGCGCGCCCGCGATCACGGAGCCGGACGACCTCCCTGCCGCCCCCGTGGCGCCGGAGAACGCACCAATGCACATCGTGATCCCCAAGGCCGAGACGACGCTGGCACGGCAGATCAAGGCCGGGTCGGGGGTGGTCATGCGGGAAACGGCCCAGGGCCTGGTCCTCGACTACGAGGGCAATCTCTATGGCGCCGAAAACCTGCGCACCTACGCCGAGCGCCTGAAGCACGCGGCGGGCCGCGCTGCGGCCAATTATCCGACCCTGGCCCGCCTGTGGCTGCGCACAGCCGCCGACGTCGAGATCGTCGGCGACTACGACGTCGCCACCTGGCGGCCCCAGTTGTCCACGGATGCCGTCGCCCAGGCGGCCCTGGCCCGGTGGGGGGTGAGCGCCGCGGAGGCCCCCGACCCGCGCGGCATGTCAGAATTGGTCAGATAAAACCGCAGGTTGCGTATTGACGCCTCCCGGCGGCGGGGCTGACAATCCCTCCCGCTGGCTTCCCGGTACGGCGGCCGCAGTGGCCGCGCGCCCCGCACGCCTTTCCTTCCTCACTCTCTGGCGCCCGAGCGGGCGCCTGGCTGGTTTCATGTTCAAAAATGCCAAAATTTATCAGCTGAGCGCCCCCCTCTCCCTGACGCTCACCGAGCTGTATACGCGCCTGGAGGCCCACCGTTTCCGGCCCTGCGGCCCCCTGGAAACGTTGACCATGGGCTGGGTATCCCCCTTGGGCGGGGCGCATACCGACCCGGTGATTGCCGTCAACAATTGCCTGATGCTGGCCATGCGCCGCCAGGAACGCTTGCTCCCGGCGGCGGTGATCACGGAGCTG
>SACH01000320.1 GCA_009928645.1 Gammaproteobacteria bacterium
AGCAGGATAACCGGCCGCGGGAAGACGCAGATCAGGGATGGGACACCGATCCCGAGTGGGCCAATGCCACCCCGGGCCAGGCTTGGGCATCGCCCCAGCCCATGGTTGCCAGCCCGGAGCCGGCCGCCTATCCGCTGGAAGCCTTGCCCGCTGCGATCCGCGCCGCCGTGGAGGAGGGCGAAGCCTGCACCAAGGCCCCCCTGCCCCTGGTGGCATCCGCCGCCATGGCGGCCCTGAGCCTGGTCGCCCAACCGCTGGCGAACGTGCGCCGCGCCGCCATGCTGGACGGGCCGTGCAGTCTATTCCTGCTGACCATCAACGACTCGGGGGAGCGCAAGTCTTCCGTGGAGGGCCTATTCATGGCCCCGATTCGCCAATGGGAAAAGGACATGGCAAAGGACATGCGCCCGGAGCTGAAACGCTACCAGGGGGCCCTTAAGGCCTGGCAGGCCAAGGGGGCCGGCATTGCGGAGCGCATCAAGGGCCTGGCCAAGGCCAATAAGGACACCGACCAGGCCGAGGAAGAGCTGGCCGAGCATGCGCTAGGGATGCCCCTGCCGCCTCGGGTGCCCCGCCTGATCTATCAGGATGCCACCCCCGAGGCCTTGGCCTGGTCGCTGGCCAATGGCTGGCCCGTGGGGGGCATCGTCAGCGCCGAAGCGGGGACGGTTTTCGGCGGCCATGCGATGGGCAAGGACAGCATTATCCGCGCCCTGTCGCAACTGAACCAACTTTGGGACGCCGCGCCGCTACGCGTGGACCGGCGCACCAGTGAGAGCTTCGCCGTCAATGGTGCCCGCGTCTCGCTGAGCTTGATGATCCAGGAGCCCACCTTCCGAGACTTTCTCGAAAAGTCGGGCACCCTGGCCAGGGGGAGCGGTTTCCTCGCCCGTTTCCTGCTGGCATGGCCGGAATCGACCCAGGGGACGCGGTTCTATTCCGACCCCCCGGCCGGGACGCCTGCCCTGTCTGGCTTCAATGCCCGGCTGAGCGCCCTGCTGACCTACCCCCTGCCCTTGGATGAGGATGATTGCCTGAGCCCGCCGGAACTGTCGCTGGACCGCGACGCGCACGCAAGTTGGATCGCCTTTCATGACGCCATCGAAGGCGATCTAGGCGAAGGCGGGGAGCTGCGCCTGGTGCGGGACGTGGCCAGTAAGACCGCGGACAACGCGGCCCGGCTGGCCTGCCTCTTCCACCTGTTCGAGCATGGGCCTGTGGGGAGCATCGGCCGGGATCACTTTGATCGCGCCTCGCGCATCGTGGCCTGGCACCTGTCCGAATCGCGCCGTTTCTTTGGTGAGATCGCCCTACCCCCGGAACTGCTTAACGCCGCCCGGCTGGATTCATGGCTACTCGCCTATGCCCGCCGGGAGGGGACGACAAGCCTGAGCATCCGCGAAGCACAGCAATATGGACCTGTGCGCGACAAGCAGCGGCTGGCTGAAGCCCTGACCACCTTGATCGAGCTTGACCGCGCCCGCGTGGTGAAGGAGGGCCGGCGCAAGGTGATACAGATCAATCCCGCCCTGGTGGAGGTCGCGCCGTGAGCATCGCTGATCTTATTGCTGGCAAGAGGCCGGGCTTGGGGGTGGTGCCGCGAACTGTAGCAACTGTAGCAAGTGTAGCGAAGGGCAAGCCGCCCAAACACCACCCCAAGCCACCAACTGTAGCAACTGTAGCAAGTGTAGCAGTGGGGGAATCCACGAAAACCACCCTACAGGAACCTATATACCATAATAATAATAAGGTAACCCTCTCTCTCTCTTGTGCGCGCGAGAGGAAAAACGCGGGCGAAGCTACTGCTACAGTTGCTACACCTGCTACACATCGCCCCCCCAGCCTGGCCCTCAGTGAAAGCGAAAGCGGGGAGGTTGCTACTGCTACAGTTGCTACACCTGCTACAGTTCCCACCACGGGGGAAGCCGCCGGCACCCACCGAGCCTGGCTGATTCGCCACCCGGACGGGGCCCTGTGGTCGCATACCTTCACCCCGCCGGCATCCCTATCCGAGGTCCGGGCCCTGCACCCGGCCGCCTTGGGTATCGAGCCTGAGGCAGAGGTGGCAGAGGTGTCCGACAATTTGTCCGACACCCCCGCGGGCGAGCGGCCGCCTGAGGTCTCGTTAAAATTTAACGACACCCACCCCAAGCCCTGGGACACACCGAACCAAGCCTGGCCTGGTGATGATCGGATCACCTGCCGCGCCTGCCGCCGCCTCACGGGCGCCCGCTGTCAGGCCGCGCAACGGGGCGAACTGAAGCAGGCAAGTCGCGACCATGAGCCGGACCCCACCCGGCCGCGCCGCTGCGTGTGCTTTGCCCCGCTACCGCATGATCCCGACCAGAGGGCCGGCGCCGTTCGTTGGGGGGCCTGGTCATGAGTGCTTTCTCACGCATCCACCCCACCCCCGACACCCCACCCATCCACCGCCCCGCCGCCCGCGTAGCGGCCCCCGAGCGCCGGGCGATTGCGGATGATCGCCGCTGGTTCGCCAAGCATCCCGGGCGCACCATCCGCCTGCGCGATCCTGCCCCGGGCGAGGCCGCCGCCATCGCCGCCGCCGCGGGGATGCCCCTGCCCGACGTGGCGGACGCCGCGCCCCTGCGCATCGTGGTTTCCCGCATCGGCCCCGGCCTGCGTGAGCGCCGGCTGATCTGGACGCACGTCGGCCCCGACGCCCCAGAGCCCGTCATCCGCGCCCTGGTGCGCCTGATTGATAAGAGCATCGACGAGGGATTCAACGGCCTTGTGACGCGGGAAGAGCTGGGGCTTGCCTTGGGACTGGAACCGCCGCCGCTACGGCATTGACGCCATAACCTGCGGGGCATGGACGCCCCGGCACCGGCCATCAGCCGACTTTACA
>SACH01000063.1 GCA_009928645.1 Gammaproteobacteria bacterium
CAGGGGTTCGACGTTGGCGGTGTGGACCGCCATCATGGGGTCGAAGAGGTAGGCGAGGTCGATGCGGTAGGCCTCCGCCGCCAGCTTGAAGGCCTCGCCGGGGGCGTCGAAGGCCCAGGGCCGGCCGGCGACGGCCAGGTCGAGGAGGGGCTCGTCGCTCCGGAAGAGCATGCGCTCGCGGACCTGGCCGGTGGGGGTCTTGTAATAGACGGTGATGGCGTCGGGGCCGACGGCCTCGGTGGTGACGATGCGCACCACCTGGCCGGGTTCTAGGCCGCTGACGGCGGCATTGGGCGTGAGGGCTTCCAGGGTGAGCATGGGCCTAGCGTCCGGAGGGGAGCGGGGCCGGGGGGCACGGGAAGCCGTGGGCGCGGGCGGCGTGTAGAGCGGGAGGACCGGACACGGGCAACACCTCGGGCTAAGGAACCAGGCACGATCATACCTGGAGGATTAGACAGAGTGCGTCCAGTTCCGACTCGGCAGTATCCATAACGGCACGGTCGGCGTTCCGGCTGGCGCGGGGAGGGGCGGGTCAGGCCCGGCGCTCTCAGGTAACAGTAGGAAACCTGAGAGAAGGGGTGGGGTGGCCTAACACGCCGAAGGCGGCATTATGCCTTGGAGGGATGAATTGTGCGCGGGTTTGGGGAATGGCCAGCGATCCAGCCAGTCAGATCGACCCTAAGGGTCGCGTCATCGGCAAAGGTCGGCTTTAAACGGGCGGGCTCGAGATTTACCACAAGCTTCATGGCCTCAAAAACATGATGAACGGAAAAAGCTATTGGAAGAGTCTCATACCTTGCTTGGGGTTCTGGGCTAGAGGGGAGGAATTGACTCCGCCCAGAGCCAGGGGAGGAGCAATCCCCCGCCACCGCTTTCTGAACGCCCAAGCGAAGGCGTCGTCGGACAGGGCCCGGTAGTGCGGCCGGCTGCCCTCGGGCACCGGGCGGCCCAGGTTGGCGAACAGCTTGAGCAAGACCTGCTCGCGGGCGGCGGTGGCGGGGGGGGGCACGCGGATACAACAACCCCACCGGAGCAGGATGGGCAAGCATCCGTCTTCCTGGTCGCATACAGTACCATTATTTAGTACCATTCCACGCATGACACGAAGGCACCGTAAAACGCTGGAAGCCTTGTTCTTGCATCCCGTGAGCGCCAGCATCCCCTGGCGAGACATTGAGGCGCTTTTTCTGGAGCTGGGCGCCACGATCAGCGAACGTGAGGGCTCTCGGGTGTGCGTGGTGTTGTGGGGCGAGGTACGCGTCTTTCACCGTCCACATCCATCGCCTACGACTGACAAGGGCGCTATCGCCAGCGTGCGTGACTGGCTTAAATCGCATGGAGTACACCCATGATCAATCAAATGACTATCAATGGCGTCAAGGCGGTGATTACCTACGATCCCGACCTTGATCAGTTTCGCGGTGAGTTTGTGGGGCTAAATGGTGGGGCGGATTTTTATGCCTCCGACGTGGCGGGCCTGAAACACGAGGGTGCGCTATCGCTAAAGGTATTTATGGCGGCGTGCCAGGAAGCGGGCATTCAGCCGTTCAAGGCGTTTTCCGGCAAGTTTAACGTCCGCATCCCGGCTGAATTGCACGCCAGCATTGTCTGCGCTGCTACGGCGCAAAGCAAAAGCCTCAATCAATGGGTTGCCGAGGCGCTAGGGCGCGAGGTCCGCGGGGCTCGTGGCGCTGTGCCGGAGGTCAAGCATCAGCACTAAGCGCCTTGTCGCCGATTTGGCCCAGTCGCTTTGCATCGTCCGCAGGTTTAACCGGCTGGCTCCAGCGCGGCATCAAAGGCGACACTGGTCTCGGCGCCCTGGCCGGTGGTGATGCCTTGCTGTCAGACTGCCTACCTGTAGGCCTCCATACCCGCCAGATCGGATCGTCATGGCGCGCGACGAAGCCGTCCATGGAGGCATGGAGGGGATGGGTGCGCTGGCCCCGGAACACCCCTCCGACCATGCCTCACGGGTCGAGACGCCGCTGATCCTGGTGGAGGCGGTGCGCACATTTTCCGGCACACCAGAAAAGGAAAAGGCCGCATAAAGCGGCCAACCTATTGAAAAGATGGTGCGCCCTGCGCGACTCGAACGCGCGACCACCTGATTAAAAGTCAGATGCTCTACCGACTGAGCTAAGGGCGCGAAATACTGCGGCGTTCCCGGCTGCTCGGACGCGCGATGACCACCTGATTAAAAGTCAGTTGATCCAAGTGTCCTAGTGACGGAGCCGGGGCCACTGAAGACGCGGAATTATAGTCGAGCGACCAGTTCAGATAAACCCCGTTTCTACCACGATTCTGTCACCCCGATTCCGTCCCGGCTTCCGGCCCTTACCCGCTCAGGGCCTGGGCAAGGTGACGCCGCGCTGGCCCTGATACTTACCGCCGCGGTCGCGGTAGGAGGTCTCGCAGCCCTCGTCGGAGGCGAAGAAGAGGATCTGGGCCACGCCTTCGTTGGCGTAGATCTTCGCCGGCAGGGGGGTGGTGTTGGAAAACTCCAGGGTGACGTGGCCCTCCCACTCCGGCTCCAGGGGGGTGACGTTGACGATGATGCCGCAGCGGGCATAGGTGCTCTTGCCCAGGCAGACGACCAGGACGTCGCGGGGGATGCGCAGGTACTCGACGGTGCGGGCCAGGGCGAAGGAGTTAGGGGGGATGATGCAGACGTCGGACTTGAGGTCGACGAAGCTGTTGGCGTCGAAGTTCTTGGGGTCGACGATGGCGGAGTTGATGTTGGTGAAGATCTTGAATTCGTCGGCGCAGCGGATGTCGTAGCCGTAGCTGGAGGTGCCGTAGGAGATGAGGCGGTCGCCGGCGGCCGATTCCCGCACCTGACCGGGTTCGAAGGGCTCGATCATGCCCATTTTCGCCACCATGCGGCGGATCCAGCGGTCGGACTTGATGGCCATGGGGCTAACTCCTGACAGGTCTCATTTTCCCGGCCGCACCAGCCCGATCAGGCCGGCCTCTTCCAGGGCCTCGGTCATGAGGCGGCGCACGCAGCCGGCATCTTCGCACTGGCGAGCGCTTTCCAGTAATTCGCGGGCCTTGGCGCGACTGAAGTTGCGCACCACCCACTTGACGCGCACCAGACTGCCGGCGCTCATGCTCAGGGCGTGGACGCCCATGCCGATCAGGAGGGGCACGGCCAGGGGGTTGCCGGCCATCTCGCCGCAGATACTCACCTCGCGGCGGTGGACGCGGGCGCCGGCCACCACCAGTTCCAGAGCGCGCAGCACGGCGGGGTGGAGCTCGTCATAGAGCTTGGCGACGTGGGAGTTATTGCGGTCGACCGCCAGCAGGTACTGGGTGAGGTCATTGGTGCCCACGGAGAGAAAGTCGACCCGTTGCGCCAGGGCCTCGACCTGATAGACCGCGGCGGGGACCTCGATCATGATGCCGATGGGCGGCAACTGGATCTCCAGTCCCTCCTCCAGGAGTTCGTCCCGGGCACGGCGGATCAGCTTCTTGGCATCGTTCAGTTCCCCCATCGAACTGATCATGGGCAGCAGGATCTGGAGGTTGCCGAGCCCCTGGTTGGCGCGCAGCATGGCCCGCAACTGGGTGAGAAAGATGTCCGGATGGTCCAGGGTGATGCGGATGCCACGCCAGCCGAGAAAGGGGTTGGACTCCTCGATGGGGAAATAGGGCAAGGGCTTGTCGCCGCCGATATCCAGGGTGCGGATGGTCACCGGTCGCGGGTGGAAGGTCTCCAGTACCTCGCGATAATTGTTGTACTGGGAAGACTCCCCAGGGAACCGGTCGCGCACCAGGAAGGGTAGCTCGGTACGGTAGAGGCCGATGCCATCCGACTGCTCGTTGCTCAGGGGCCGGGACTCGGAGACCAGCCCGGCATTGAGGAACAGCGGTACCGAGTAGCCGTCGAGGGTCTCCGACGGCAGGGGGCGGATGCCCTCGAGCTCATCGGTCAGGGCGCGGTCATCGTCGCGCAGGCGCTGATACTCCCCCCGGACCACGGGCCCGGGGGCCAGATGGACGCGACCGCGGTAGCCGTCGACCACCACCTCCTTGCCCTCCAGACGCCCCACCGGAAGGTCGGCCACGCCCATGACCACGGGCACCCCCAGGCCGCGGGCGAGGATCGCCGCGTGGGAAAAACTGGAGCCGGTGGTGGACACCACCCCGGCCAGGCACTGGGCCGGGACGGCGGCCAGTTGGATGGCGCTGATCTCCTCGCCCACCAGGACGGTGTCGGGACCATACTCCGGGGTCTTGGGCTCGACGTTCTGCAGGTGCATCAGGATTCGTCGCCCGAGATCGCGGACATCCGAGGCACGCTCGCGCAGGTAGGGGTCCTCCATGGCCTCGAAGACCCGGGCGTGATCGGCGATCACATCCCGCAGGGCGGCGGGGGCCCATTGGCCGCGCCGGATCAGTTCGGCCGTGCCATCAAGCAGGGTGTCGCTCTCCAGCATAAGGCGCCAGGCATCGAAGAGGGCGCGATCCTCGGGTTTCAGGGTCCGGCCGGTGCGACTGGCGAGCAGATCGACCTCCCTGACCACGGCGGCGATGGCGGCGCGGAAGTCCGCCTCCTCCTGGGCCGGGTCCTTGGCCACCCGGTCGGGTACCGCATCCAGATCGGCCAGGGGATAGACGACCACCGCCGTGCCGATGGCAATGCCAGGGGAGGCGGCCAGCCCCTGGAGGAAACGGTTAGGGAGATCCTCGGCATTCTGCAGACGGGCCAGTTCCCCACTGGCCCGGGCATGGGTGATAGCCCCGGCGAGCTGGGAGGCGATGGTCATCACCAGGGTGACCTCGTCGTCGCCGAAGCGCTGGGCCTCGCGCTTGCGCAGGACCAGGACCCCCAGCACCCGGCGGTTCTGGATGATGGGGGCGCCCAGGAAGCCGCGGTAACGCTTTTCGCCGGTCTCGGTGATGAAGAGGTAACGGGGGTGAGTGGAGGCGTCGTCGAGATTGACCGGCTCGGCGCGCTCGCTGACCAGGCCGATCAGGCCGCGGTTGAGGGGCAGGCGGACCCGCCCCACCGCCCCGGGGTTGAGGCCATCCGTCGCCTGGAGAACGTGTTCGCGCTTATCGAAATCGGTGAGGTAGACCGAGCAGACATCGGCATTGACCGCCTTCTTGACGCTGCGGACGATGATCGTCAGGGCCTTCTCAAGATCCGGGGCCTCGTTGACCGCTTGAACGATACGCAGTAAGTGCTCCAGCATGAAAACTACATCCAGCGCCAGGTGGGCCTAGGGAAGGGCAGAAAACACCGCCAAAGGATACCGGGCGCGGAGTCCCGGTACACGACGTCGGAACCAAAAAGGCTGAAACGATCGGTTGTCGAACTTTGCCCCGAGCCATGCCCGGAGTCCGGTCAGCCCCGCTGGAGGGACCGCCGCGTAGCGCCGGGACTCAACCAGACCCCGGGAGCCAACGGCTCGGCCTCGCTTGGCCCCGGACACCAGTCACTCAGACCCTCGGGGTACAGTAACGGACGCAGTTCACCCAAGGCCTGTTCGTAGACGTGGCGCTTGAAATAGACCACCTCGCGCAGGGGTTGCCAGTAGCGTACCCAGCGCCAGCCGTCGAATTCGGGCTTGCGGCAGCGATTGAGACAGAAGGCATCCTCGCCACAATCAACCCGCAGCAGAAACCAGCGCTGCTTCTGGCCGATGCAGACCGGGCCGCAGTGATGGCGGATGTAGCGCTTAGGCAGGCGATAACGCAACCAGCCGCGGGTACTGCCCAGGACGGTGACCTGGTTGGGCAGCAGGCCGACCTCCTCCTCCAGTTCCCGGAACATGGCGTCGAGGGGCGTCTCTTCGGAGCGGATACCGCCCTGGGGAAATTGCCAGGCATTCTGACCCACCCGCCGGCCCCAGAAGAGCTGACGCTCGGCGTTGCACAGAATGATGCCCACATTGGGGCGAAAACCTTCCGGATCGATCACGGCGGCTACCCTGGCTGAAGTTGCCTCAATTCTCCATGGAATTCATGCTACGGGCAACCGTGGGGATGGGGGGGCGGCAAGTCAAGCTGCGAGGGATGAGGGCGGCACCTCAGCCCCGCTCATCCTTCCCCGCCCCGGCACTCGCCGGGGTGGTGGGCCGGAGGTCGACCCCCTCCCCGGCCGGGGTTGCGCCCTGGAGGCCGACAGTCTCCCCGGCCGCAATAGAGCCCCGGGACACATCCCTTTCCCCGGCCGTGGTGGCATCGCCATGGCGCCAGGAGACCCTCGTCAGGGCGTCATAGTTGCCGTCCGGCGCCAGGCGATAACCCTGGAGTCCGCGGCGGGCGGCAAAGAATTGGTCCTCGTACCAGAGGGGGATGTAGGGCAGGTCCGCGAGAAGGATAGCCTGGATCTGGCGGTAGAGCGCCGCCTGGCGGCCCAGGTCCGGTTCCGCCCGGGCGGTGTCGATGAGCCGGTCGACCGCGGGGTTGCGGTAACGCCCCCGGTTGGCCCCCTCCGGCGGCAGCGAGGCGCCATGGAAGACATAGCGGAAGATGTCCGGGGTGCGGATGCCGACCCAGGTGAGGCCGTAGAGCTGAAAGCGGCCGGCCTTGACGTCGCCGAAGAAGGTGCCCCAGTCATAACTCTGGATTCGCGCCTCGATACCCACCCGGGCCAGTTGCGCCTGGATGACAGTGGCGAAGCGCAGGCGGAAGGGATCGCTGGAGGTCTTGTAGCTGAGCCGCAGGGGGCGATCGGGACCGTAGCCGAGCTCCGCCAGCAGGGCCCGGGCGCGGTCGGGGTCGTAGGCCGGGCCGGTCAACGCCGGGTCGCCGGCCCAATGCTCCGGGGGGAAGAGGCCGGCGGCCAGGCGGGCGCCGCCCTGGAGGAGATAGCGCCGGATCGCGTCGCGGTCGATGGCATGGGCCAGGGCCTGGCGGACCTGGAGGCTCCCGGTCACCGGGTCCTCCAGGTTGAGACCCAGATAGGAATAGTTGACGCCGGGGGCGCTGACCACCTCGACCTCGTCCCGGCCACGCAGATAGCCAATCAGTTCGGGGGACAGGTCGTTCTGCAGCAGATCGATCTCCCCGCGCAACAGCTTCATCACCCGCACGTTGGGGTCCTTGACCGTCAGCAGTTCCAGAATCTGACCGTCCGCCCGGCGCTCCAGCACCAGCCGGCCCGGTTGGGGCCAGGCCACCAGGCGCAGGGGACCGCTGCCCACCGGCTCCTGGGCGAAGGGGTGGCCGCCCTGGATCAGGTCCGCCGGCAGGATGCCCAGGCCGAGGGTGGCGGGAAACAGGGGGTCCGGTTCCCGCAGGTGGAAGTCGATGCCGTCGGCCCCGGCGGTGGCGACGCGCTCAAGGTTGGCCAGGGCGGAACGGTGGGGGGAGCCCAGGGCGGGGTCGAGGACGGCGTCGAAGGTCGCCTTGACGTCCACGCTGGTGAGGGAGCGGCCGTCGCTGAAGGTCCGCCCCTCCGCTCCCAGGGTGAAGCGGTAATGGGTCGGCGTCACCTGCTCCCACGTCGCCAGGGAGGGTACCGGCAGGCTGCGCGCGTCGAAGGCGACCAGGCGGCGGTAGAGCAGGCCGTTGATCCGCTCCGAGGTGGCATCGGTGGCCAGGCGGGGGTCCAGATTGCGCGGCGGTCCCGCCAGGCCCATGCGGATGGGGTCCCCGCCGGCCTGCGTGTCCAGGCTTAGGCTAATGCTTAGGCTCAGGAACAGGCCGAGGCTTAGGATCAGTCTCAGGCTGGTCACGGCCAGCCGATCACCACTGGCGATAGGGCGTCTTGGCGAGGTTGACGTTGAAATAGCGCTGATCGTCGGAGACTTCCTGACCGGCCCAGTCGGGGAGGACGAAGTCTTCATCGTGGTCGGTCAGTTCGATCTCGGCCATCACCAGGCCGGCGTTCTCGCCAGCAAAGACGTCCAGTTCCCAGACATGGTTGCCGATGGGGATGTGGTGACGCACCTTGTCGATGGGAGGCATCACCGCCAGTTCGCGCAGCATCTCCTCGGCCTCCGCCCGCGGGATCGGAAACTCGAATTCATGACGGCCGATGCCCTGGGAGGCCCCCTTGATGGTCAGGAAGCCCTGGTCGCCCTTGACGCGCACCCGCACCGTGACCTCCGGGGTGTGGGCGATGTAGCCCTGCATGATGTGGGTGGAGGATTGCACCTGGTCGCGCCAGGCCTCCCCGACGACGAGGAATTTACGTTCGATTTCGAGGGCCATGGGGCTGATTGACTCCTGGAGTGGAAAGTATCGCGTGAGTGGGAAGCTTCACGGGATTCTATACCCAAAGCACCGCCAGCTTGGCGTTACCGGCGGTCAGCGCGCCATTCCGCAGCGTGAATCGCTAGCCCGGTTCCGGGTCGGGTGGCACCTGGCGGGGGACGCCGTAAATCCTTCCCTGGAGGCTTGACGACCGCATCCCTGCGGTCGACACCCCCGCCAGGTGCCACCCGACCCTCCCTCGCCCGACCATTGCGCAGGGCGGAAAGGGTCACAATCCGGCGCATTGAGGGGCAAGAGGAGCCAAAGCCCGAGGCTGCCAGGTGCCGGCTCAGTCCCGCTCGAAGAGGGCCATCGACTCGACGTGGGCGGTGTGAGGGAACATGTCCATGGCCCCCGCCGCACGCAGACGATAGCCCAGGCCCTTAACCAGCCGTTCGGCGTCCCGGGCCAGGGTGGCGGGGAAGCAGGAGACGTAGAGCAGCCGTCGCACGCCCAGGGTCGGCAGCACGTCCAGCACCTGCAGGGCGCCGGCGCGGGGCGGGTCCAGCAGGGCCTTGTGGAAGCGGTCCTGGGTCCAGGTCGCCCCCTCCAGGCTGCCGTAAAGGTCAGCCATCTGAAAAGCCGCGTTGTGGATGACGTTCGCCTCGGCGTTGCGCCGGGCGCGCTCGACCAGCCCGGCGTCGGCCTCCACCCCCAGGACCGCGCCGGCCCGCCGCGCCAGGGGCAGGGTGAAGTTGCCCAGACCACAGAAGAGGTCCAGGACCCGCTCCTCGGGACCGGGGTCGAGGAGGTCGAGCGCCTGACGCACCATGAGGCGGTTCAGTTCCAGATTAACCTGGGTGAAGTCGGTGGGCAGGAAGTGTAGGCGGACGTCAAAGTCCGGCAGGCTGTAGGACAACTCCACCGCCTGGCCCGGCAGGGGGCGGATGGTCTCGGGCCCGCCCTCCTGGAGGTAGAGGTGCAGCCCCTGGGCGGCGGCGAAGGCCGCCAGTTGCTCCAGATCGGCCGCCGCCGGGGGCTGGAGCACTCGGAAGACCAGGACGCAGGGCCCCTCCCCCTTCGCCATTTCGATCTGCGGCACCTGGTCGCGGATGCTCAGACCGTCAACCAAGGCGGCGATGGCTTCGAGCCGCTCGCCGACGTCCGGATGCAGGACCTCGCAGCGGCTCAGGTCGGCGAGAAAGCCGGAGCCCTTCTCGCGGAACCCCACCAGGGTCTTGCCCTTCTTGGCCACGTACCGCACCCCGAGCCGGGCCTTGCGCCGGTAGCCCCAGTGCCCCGCCGCCAGGGGCGGCAGCCAGCGCTCCGGCTCGACGCCGCCGATGCGCCGCAGCACATCGGCCAGGATCTCCTGCTTCATGGCGATCTGGGCCGCCGGGTCCTGATGTTGCAGGCTACAGCCGCCGCAGAGGCTGAAGTGGGGACAACGGGCCGTGACCCGCTGGGGCGAGGGGGACAGGACCTCCACCACCCGCCCCTCGTCGAAGTGGCGCTGCAAGCGGGTGTAGCGGAACCGCACCCGCTCCCCGGCCAGGGCCCCATCGACGAAGACCGCCTTGCCCTCCACCCGCGCCAGGCCCCGCCCCTCGTGGGTCAGGGATTCGATATCCGCCAGAACGGGTTCTTCCGGCAAGGGTTTGCGTTTCGCTCTCGACACGTTCGCTCCTCAGGCTATGCACATTCCGCCGTGGCGAGGCCCCAGGGAGGGGCCGGCGCGGCCGCTACAGCATAAGCCATCGCGCTGCTGGGGGTGGGGCGGGCAGGACTAGGCTGCCTGAGCGTGTAGGCGCACTCCCAGCGCCCGCGCCACCTTCAGGATGGTGGCAAAACTCGGGTTGCCGTCTTCGCTCAGGGCACGATAGAGGCTTTCGCGACTGAGTCCCGCGTCCTTCGCTACTTGCGACATGCCTTTGGCGCGAGCGATATCGCCGAGGGCCCGCGCGATGCCTGATACATCGTCTGGGGCCTCCTCAAGCCAGGCATCGAGGTAGGCGGCCATCTCCTCGGGCGTCCGCAGGTGTTCCGCGACGTCGTAGGCGGAAGTCCTAATCTTCGTGGTCTTCTTCTTAGGTACCCCTTGCGTCATGGTGTTACTCCTGAAACTGTGTGGCCAGATGGATGGCCTTCGCTATGTCCTTTTCCTGGCTGGACTTATCTCCACCAACCAATAGCAACAACAAGTGATTGCCCCGTTGGGTGTAGTACACGCGGTAACCCGGTCCAAAGTCGATCTTCAACTCCGACACTCCGTTCGTCAGGGTACGGTGCGAGCCGGGATTACCATGAATCAGGTGATCGACTCGCATCAGGATCCGAGCACGGCCTTTCAGGTCTTTCAGGCTGTCAACCCAGTCACGATATTCGTCGGTCTTCTCAACGCGCATGGCGATAGTGTAGCCCATGAGCTACGCAAGTAGAAAGGCTGGCCAACGGTGCTGCGAGTCCGGAAGTGCCATTTTGCGAAACGAACCCATTTGGAGCACGCCGCGAAAAAGGGCATTTTGCGAAACGAACCCATTTTTTCCCCTGTTCGCGGCGTCCGGATCGTGGCGCCGATGGCCCCACTCAGCCCGCGCGGAGATAGCTCAGGCTCTCCACGGTGAAGGGCTGGGGGTTGATGCCGAGCAGAGGGTAGGCGCTGGCCTCAGCGCAGACATTGCCCTCCATGAGCATGGTGAGCTGATCGCGGCTGATGGGGAACCAGGGGAAGCGGTCGAAGAGGGCGGCGGCGGTCTTCACGCCGATGGCCGGGGCGGGCAGCATCAGCTTGCGCTTGTCCACGGCGGCGGCGATGGTCGCCAGGATCTCCTTCCAGCTCTTGGGCTCCGGGCCACAGAGTTCGAAGGTGCGGCCCTCGGTCTCCGGCCGGGCCAGGGCGCGGACGAAGGCCTGGGCCACGTCAACAATGGCCACCGGGGCGAGTTGGAAGCCGCCCGCCCCGGTGGGCAGCAGGCCGGGATAGAAGAGCGGGGCCGGCAGGGGGCTGTCGATGATGTCCCGACGCAACTGGGTGCAAAACTCCATGCGCCCCTGGGGCGGACCGAAGATCACCGAGGGGCGGAAGATGGTCCAGCGCAGGCCCGAGGCCTTGACCGCCTCCTCCGCCTGGTACTTGCTGCGCTGGTAGGCAGTGCCGTCCGGCTTGACGCCATTGGCGCTCATCAGGACGAACCGTCCCACGCCGGCGGCCTTGCAGGCCGCTAAGGTCCGTTCGACGCCGCTGAACTGAAGCCCCTCGAAGGTAATCCCCTGGGACGGGAACTCCCGCAGGATGCCGATGAGGTAGATGACCGCGTCGGCGCCCCGAACGCACTCGGCAAGAGCCGCTGTATCGGCAACCTCGCCGGGGACCACCTCACACTGGTCGAGGGGCAGACCACGGCCACTGGCGGCATCGCGCATCAGCAGCCGGGGCACATGGCCCGCCGCGACCAGGGCCGGGACGATATGGGAACCGACGAAACCGGTCCCGCCGATCAGACTGACTTTCATGGCTCTCTCCTCCATTAACAAGCACACAGGGATGGGAAACGGTTGGGATGCCCGGGGCTACGATGGCCTGACCTCTGAACGCAAGCAAGGTAATCCTAAGTTACGCAAGCAAGAATCTACCCATCAATTACTTTCCGACTTCAGAAAGCCCCCCAGGGCACGAATCGGGTACTAGAAAAAGGACACTTTCTAACCAACTGAAAGGGCGAAAAATAGTCACCATCAGGCCTCCTTGAGGGTAGCCAGGGCTGCCAGGGCGCGCTGGCGGGCGAAGTCATGCTCGACCAGGGGCTTCGGATAGTCCACCCCCAGGCGCACGCCGGCGGCGGCCAGGCTGGCCTTGCCCGCGGCAAAGGGGGCGTGGAGGTCCTTGTCGGCCAGGCGTCGCAGCTCCGGCACCCAGCGGCGGACATAGTCCCCCCGGGTGTCGAACTTCTGGCCCTGGAGCACCGGGTTGAAGATGCGGAAATAGGGGGCGGCGTCGGCGCCGCAGCCGGCGACCCATTGCCAGCTCCCGGCGTTGTTGGCCAGGTCGGCGTCCACCAGGGTGTCCCAGAACCAGTCCTGGCCACGCTGCCAGGGCACCAGCAGGTGCTTGACCAGGAAGGAGGCGACCACCATGCGCACCCGGTTATGCATCCAGCCGGTATGCCACAGCTCGCGCATGCCGGCGTCCACCAGGGGGTAGCCGGTCTGGCCACGGCTCCAGGCAGCGAAGGCGGCCTCGTCCTCCCGCCAGGGGAAGTGGGCGAAGCGGGGGTTGAAGGGTTCCGTCGGCAGGCGCGGCCAGTGGTGGAGCAAATGCTGACAGAACTCCCGCCAGCCCACCTCGCGCAGAAAGGCGTCCCCGCCCTTGGTGGCGGCGGCCTGGCCGGCCTGAAGACCGCGTACCGCGTGCCAGACCTGGCGGGGGGAGATCTCACCGAAGTGCAGATGGGGCGATAGCCGGGAGGTACCGGGGTGGCCGGGGAGGTCGCGGTCCGCGGCATAGGCCACCACCGCCGCGTCGAGGAAGGCGGTCAGGCGCTCCCCGGCCCCGGCCTCCCCAGGTCGCCAGTTTTCCCGCAGGCCGCCGGCCCAGTCCGGGGTCCGGGGCAGCAGGCCCAGCTCGTCCAGGTCCAGGCCGGTAACCTCGGCTGGCGGGGGCGCCAGACTTTCCGGGGCGGGCGTCGGGGCCTCGGGCTCCGGCAAGCCCAGACAGGCCCGCCAGAAGGGGGTGAAGACCTTGAAGGGCTCGCCAGCCCCGGTCTTGACCTGCTCGGGTTCCAGCAACAGCCGGCCCCGGAAGCGGCGCACCTCCAGGCAGTCGCCCAGTTCCCGCCACAGGCGCTGTTCCAGGTCCGCCTCCGCCGGGGTATAGCCGCGGTGAAAGTAGAGGGCCTGGGCCTGGCACGCCCGCGCGAGTTGGCTAATGACGGCGAAGGCGTCGCCGCGGCGGATGACCAGGCGACCACCCCGGGCGCTCAGGTCCACGGCCAGGGCCGCCAGGCTGTGATGGAGCCACCAGCGGCTGGCGCCGCCCAGCCGCCAGGGGCCGGGGGTGTCGTCATCGAGGACGAAGAGGGGAATGAGCGGGGCACCGCTGGCCACCGCCGCCCGCAAGGGCGCATGGTCGGTGAGCCGGTAATCGTCGCGGAACCAGAGGATGACGGGAGCTGCTGACATGGCGATGGGCTACGGGTAGCGAGTGATGGGCCAATTCGGGTGATTGGCCGCTTAATTGGGGTGATGAACGGGAGTGCTGCAAGGAAGGTGGCTATAAACGCTAGCCGGGATGAGGGGCGCCTCACCGGTAGGAAAGTAAGACGTTGCCATGGTTTTCACGCTCACTTCCATCCGGCGGCTTGCCACTGTCATCCGGCGGCTCGCCACAACCCCTTCAATGTTAGGCATGGCTGGTGACACGGGGCTGGTGGGTTCCACGTCAACGCCTTATGTCATCTGGCCGGCTTCGGCATGGGGCCAGCCCAGGCATGCGCCGATCAGCCCCAGGGCCGAGCTGAAATCCGTGCCCAGGGGCCGGGCCCCCGCGGCGGTGATGACCTGGGGGGAACGCACGGAGGCCAGACCACCCACCAGGATGGGCAGTGACGTCAGGGCCCCCAGGGCGGCCAGTTCCCGGGCCAGGGCCGCGACGGGCAACCGGGCGGAGGCCGAGAGCACCACCGCCCGGCAATCGGCGATGCGGGCGGCGGCGGCGATCTCGGGGGCGGGGACGTCGGCGCCCAGCAGCACCAGCCGGTAGCCCTGGCCGGCGGCCGCCAGGGCGAACTGGATCAGGCCCAGCTCGTGATGCTCCCCGGCGGGACAGGCGGCGACCAGGCGCGGTCCCTGACCCAGGGCGTTCAAGTGCTGAAAGCGCGCCCCGAGCTTGTTGCGCAGGAAATTGGAAAAGAAGTGCTCCCGTGCGATGCTCGCCTCCCCCTGGGGCCAGGCGGCGCCCAGCCGCTCCAGCACCGGCGTGGTGAGGTGACTGGAGACCCGTTCGATGGGATAGAGGGACAGGGCATCGTTGTAGACCGCATCCAGGGCCGCCGTGTCGAAGCGCTCCACGCCCGCCATCATGGCAGCGATGTAGCCTGGCCACGGATCGAATCCCGCAGTTGGCGGCGTGTCCAATACACGCTGGTTGTGGCGGATGTCGATTCCAGAGGCATCGAACATCGCCGTTGGAATCATCTCCCTTACCTCCGCCTTCGCCCCAGGCGAAGCGGATATCTCGATATCGGCCGTCACCGCTGCCCTGACGGGTCCATGCGCCGTATCGGGTGTCGGACCCTCATCCATTGCTCGATCGTGGACTGATGATATCCGGGGTTCGCCAACCAGCGTCTGGGGATCGGCCAGCGTTGGGCTGGCCGTAGCGAGGCTTCCCGGCAGTGAGACGCCGGGCTC
>SACH01000321.1 GCA_009928645.1 Gammaproteobacteria bacterium
TTCAGGGTGGTGGTGATGCGGTCGCCCGGCTTGGCCCCCTCGACGAAGATGGCCGGCGTGGACCCCAGGCGCAGGCCGACGGTGATGCGTCCCGCCTCCTGGCTGATCTTCTGGGTGGCGACGTGATTGGTGACCGACAGGGAATAGAGGGCGCGGACGCCACTCTGGCGCGCATCGGCGTGCAGGCGGTCGGAAAGCTGGCGGAAGACCTTGGCCTGCCGCGCCTCCGGCAGGACGAAGGCCGCACCCATCTCCCCCAGGGGGTCGTCGGGCCGGTGCCGCAGCATGGCGTAATGCCCCAGGATCTGCCCGGCCTCGTCGCAGGCGATCCAGGACAGGAGCTGTCCGGAGCAGACCTGTTGCAGGACCAGTTCCGGGTAGTAGATGACCTCCTTGTAGCCGTAGCCATAGAGGTCCCAGGCGGCGCTGGCCAGGGCCAGGGCCTCCTCGGCGGTTTGCAGGCGCCGGTAGCTGATGGCGCCCTGGATGCGGACGCCGGCCCCCTCGGGCTGGACCAGGCTGTCGGCGCGGTCCGTGGCCAGCACCGCCGGCAGCCGCTTGATCATCTCGAACTCCTGCCCCTCCTTGGCGACATAGCGCCAGTTGACGCTGTCCATGACCCGTTCGATCAGGAAGGTGCCCAGGCCCAGGGGGATCTCTTGCAGGGAGTGGGGGGCCTGGTAATGGGGCAGGTGGCTGAAGTCGAAGGGCCGGCCCTGGGCCCGGGCCACCAGGCGGATGGCATCCGGTTGGAATTCGATGAGCAGTCTGACGGGCGCGTCCACCCCCGCCGGGATGGCGTGTTTGAAAAAGTTGGTGATGCCCTCTTCCAGGGCCAGTTCCACCTGGCGACGGATGGTGTCGGCGATCCCCAGGCTGGCGCAGAGGGAGGCAAACAGGGCCTGAAGGGCCGGGATACTGGCGGCGTGGCGGGGGACTTGCAGTTCGGTGACGTAGGGCAGGGCCATGGGTGCTCCGAAGTCGGGGACTTAATCGCGCCGGTGACGGGAACAGGAGGGCGCCGATATCCGGGTGTGGCAGGCCGCGGTGTCTGGGATTGGGGCTCCGGTATCCGGCACTGGAGCGCTCTGGCATCTAAGCGTGGCGCGCTTGGGTGTCTGGGACAGGAGCGCTCCCGGGGACGGGAGCTGGAGGGCTCCGGTGACTGGGTCCGCCTTTCAGAGCGGCGGACGCTTGGGAGGGGTGAGGCCCGCCTCGCTGCCAACTTCCGCCGCGGGCCGCGAGGGCTGGCGGCGCTTGCCGATGTTTTTGCGGTCGCGGTGACGCTCCTTGACCTTGGGGGCCTGGGCGCCGGCGGGTTTGGGGGCCTGGCCGTGGATCTTCTTCTTGGGCGACCGGGAACGGGTCGGTCCCTGGTAGCGACCCTCCAGGCCAGGCAGGCTGAAGGGGTGCAGGTCGATCTGGAGGTAACGATCGATGCTCTCCATGCGGTTCCATTCCGGCGGGCTGACCAGGGTGATGGCCAGGCCCGGGGCCCCGGCCCGCCCGGTGCGCCCGGTGCGATGGAGGTAATCGCTGCCGCTGCGGGGGACCTCGAAGTTGATCACCAGGTCCACGCCGGGGACGTCCAGCCCCCGGGCGGCCACGTCGGTGGCCACCAGGATGCGGATACGATCGTCACGGAGCAGGTTCAGCACCCGGACGCGTTCCGGCTGTTCCAGCTCGCCGTGGAGGATCGCCGCGCGCTGCCCCTTGCCGATCAGGTAATTGCCCAGGGCCGTCGCCTGGTCGCGGGTATTGCTGAAGATCAGGATCTTGTCGGGTAAGGCTTCAGGCCCCCCGCGCGCCAGGAGGGCTCCGGAGGCACGAACTGCTGATTCTCCTACTCCCTCCCCCCCCGCGGGGGAGGGTTGGGGAGAGGGGGTCTGTACGGCCACGGCTCCCTGATCGCCCGCTTCTCCCACGCCCCGAGTGAGATAGGCCAAAAGCAGCTTGCGCTTATGGTCCAGGTCGTCCGCCAGCAGGCGCTGGTGACGGATATCGGGATGGGCCACCCGGTGGGAGTCCACCAGGACCCGTTGGGGATCGCGCAGGGCGGCGTCGATGAAGGACTGGAGGCCGCCGCGGGTCAGGGTGGCGGAGAAGAGCAGGGATTGCCGCTCCTCGTTGCAGGTCTGGATGATCTGCATCACGTCCGGGGCGAAGCCCATGTCGAGCATGCGGTCGGCCTCGTCCAGGATCAGGAACTCCAGGTCGCCCAGGTCGGTGGCGCCACGCTCCAGGTGGTCGAGCAGCCGCCCTGGGGTGGCGATGAGGATATCCGGGTTGCGGCGCAGGGTGTTGACCTGATGGCTGGCGGCCACTCCGCCGACGATGACCCCGGCGGTGAGGCGGGTGAAGCTCGCCACCTGGAGGAAGTGCTCCTGGATCTGATAGGCCAGCTCCCGGGTCGGCGCCAGGACCAGGGCGCGGATGCCCTTGCGCGGGGCGGGCGCCGCCAGAAAGTGGCGCAGCATGGGCAGGAGGAAGGCCAGGGTCTTCCCCGAGCCGGTGGCGGCGGTCACCAGCAGGTCAGCGCCGGCATTCGCCAGGGGGATGACCTGGCGCTGCACCGGGGTCGGGTCTGTGAAGCCCAGCTTGTCCAGGCCCCGCAGCAGGGCTTCAGGAAGGTCGAAGGCGGCAAAGGGGTGGCTCATGGGGCGGAAGGGATCCGTGGGGTGTGGCTAATCAATGTTCGGTTTTCTCGGATCGGGTGGCGTCTTGCGAGGGACGCCGTGAATACGTCCATGTAGGCTTGACGACAGCATCCCTGCTGTCGACACCCCCGCAAGACGCCACCCGATCCTACTTGACCCGGATGAAGGCTTATATATTTGAATT
>SACH01000322.1 GCA_009928645.1 Gammaproteobacteria bacterium
CCCCCCGCCAGGTGTGGGTCAAGCCCCTGAGCGCCGACTGGCGTGCTCGGCTGTGTGCCGCCGGCGGGAGCGTGCGGCCATGAGCAAACCCGGTCGCCGCCCGTCACGCGCCGAGATTAAGGAGCAACGCAGCCACAAGCGACAGCAGGAGCGTGCCCTGCGCGAGCAGCAGCGCCGCGATGGACTCCTCCCCCGCACGCCGCCACCCTTGCCCAATACCTGCTCGACCTACGCCAGCATCGCCGAGGAACAGCAGGCCCGCGAGGCGGCGGTGAGCGGACAGATACGCGTCCTGCGCCGCGAGCTGCCCGCCTTGCTCAAGCAACTGGGGCAGATCCCCGACCCGCGCCACCCCAACAAGTGCCGCCACCAGCTCACCGTGCTCCTGCTCTATGGGTTGCTGATGTTCGTCTTTCAGTTCGCCTCGCGGCGCGCGGTCAACCGCGAGATCACCCGCCCCCCGTTCGAGGCCAACCTGCGGCTGCTGTTCCCCGAACTCGAAACCCTGCCGCATGCCGACACCCTGTTTCGGCTCCTGCGCGACATCGACGTCGCTCACCTCGAACAGGTCCATGTCGATCTGGTGCGGCGGCTGATCCGCGCCAAGACCTTTCGCCGCTATCTGATCAACCACGCCTATCCCATCGCCATCGACGGCTCCCAGAAGGTCGCCCGTGACACCCTCTGGGATGAGAACCTCCTGCAACGCACCCTCGGCCAGGAGGATCACCCGCACACCCAGTACTTCGTCTACGTCCTGGAGGCCAGCCTGTCCTTTCAGAACGGCCTGGTGATCCCGCTGCTGAGTGAATTCCTCGCGTACGCCAAGGGCGATACCGACGCCAACCAACAAGACTGCGAGCAGCGTGCCTTCCTGCGCCTGAGCGCTCGGATCAAGGCCCTCTTCCCGCGTCTGCCGATCCTACGGCTGCTCGACGGCCTCTATGCCAACGGGCCGGCGATGCAGCGCTGCCGTCAGTACCACTGGCAGTTCATGATCGTACTCAAGGACCAGGACCTGGCCACGGTCTGGGAGGAATTCCACGCGCTGCACGCCTTGCAGCCGAACTGTTTCCGGCACACCTGGGGGCGGCGGCGCGAGCGCTTCTCCTGGGTCAACGGCATCGACTATGCCTTCTCCCAAGGCGGGCGCCGCCACCTGCGCCTGCAGGTGGTGGTCTGTGAAGAGACCTGGGAGGTGGTCGATACACAGGGCAACACCCTGACCAAGACCGCACGCCACGCCTGGCTCTCCAGCCAGCCACTCAACCGCGACAACCTCCACGAACGCTGCAACCTCGGCGCACGCTACCGCTGGGGCATCGAGGCCAATTTCCTGGTGGAGAAACACCAGGGCTACCACTACGAGCACGCCTTTGCCCTGAACTGGAAGGCCATGCAGGGCTACCACTGCCTGATGCACCTGGCCCACCTGTTCAACGCCCTGGCCCGCGTCGCCCGCCACCTGCGCGACCTGTATCGAGAACTCGGCGTGCGCGGCGCCCTTGCCTTCATCCGCTCCTCCTGTGCCGCGCCCTGGCTCGACCCGCAGCGGATGCGCCTGCTGCTGGCCCAGCCACTCCAGCTTCAGCTCGAATAACCCAAGCGTCGCCAGGCTATATGTCCGTGCCGGCGCTCGCATGGGGCACCCCCTGGCCCAGCGATTTCGCCGCACCACGGCGGCGTCCCCAAAGGCCACTCGAGCCTCCTCCCCCCAGACCCCCCCACGACGGCGGATCAGGCCCTACCCAGCCCGCCGAGGGCAGCGCCGGGCCACACCGGCACCGGGTCTGGACGCCGACAGTGGGATCCCAGGTTCATGCTTCAGGGCTGCCGGCTTGGCGGGCGGCTTGACGATGCCGCGCGGCATGGACATAATTTCAGCCACTAACCCCGCCGGAGATAGCATCTCCGGCCCGACGCCCCGCGAGGGGCGTCTCTTTTTGCGGCGTACATATCCCGCCTGCGCGGCTAGCGCCCGCCCAACGCCTCCCTCGCGGAGGCGTTTCTGTTTCCGCCACCCCAACAAACTCATCGCGAGGCCTCCGGCTCCCTGGCGCGGGCAAGCAAATGATCGAGGTCGAAGTTGACGCTGGTCACCGCCCAGTCCGGCTCCTGGGCGAAGGGCTGGCGGACGTAGAAGGGTCCCTCGTGGCGATCACCATCCACCACGACGATGGCGCGGTGGAACTTGTCGCCCTGGTTGAAGCCGGCGAGGATCTCGTTGCGGGTGACGGTGCGGTTGTTCTGGCCCTTGGCGCGGCGCTTGACCTCGAGGTGACGCGCGGGGGGGGGTGGCAGGCGCCCGTCCTGGGCTGGGGGCTGGCTGGTGACATCCCGGCCGCCGTTGTGGGCCGAGACGTTGCTGACCGCGTGGCCGAGGGCGGTCTCGGCGGCCTGGACCGCGTCCATGGCGACCTGTTCGATGCGGGCGCGGGCCTGGGGATCGGCGCTCCAGGGGTCCGGTTCCGGGGTCTGGCCCTGACGTTGGCGCCGCAGGCCGGCGGGGATGACCAGGGCGCCACCGAGGATCACCGGGGTGGCGGACACCAGGTGGCGGCTGGCCAGCAGGGCCTTTTCCCGTGACTCGCGGCGAGCGGTGAGGTCATCGAGGGTGCGGCGCACGTTCTCCAGGGTCAGGCACACCTCCTTGCCGGCGGCCAGGTCGTCCTGGAGCAAAAAACCGCTTCACGACCGCCGCGTGGTCGGGGAAATAACTTCAGGCGGGGGTCGTAGACAGCAATTGGCCCGATCCCGCGCCCCGGAGCGCCGGGTGGGTCAGAATCAGGGTGGGCGTGAACCGGAGGCAAAACCAAATTGCTGGGCCAGCCTCG
>SACH01000323.1 GCA_009928645.1 Gammaproteobacteria bacterium
GAACTCCTCCAGCCAGGCCCCGGTGCGGGTGGCGAGGTTGCCGTCGAACGGGGGCACCCTCCCGGTCTTCTCCTGCCACACCTGGAAGGGGGTGCGGTAGGGATCGAGGCCCAGCACCGCGCCCATATCGCTGGCCCCGAGGCCGGTGCGCCGCTCGGCCAAAAATTGCTCGCGGTCAGTCATGGCCGGCTCCAAAGCGCTGGCCCAGGTCGGCGTGGCGTTGGGCGTGGAGGTAGGCGGCGAACGCGCGCCAGGGCGGTTCCCGGGTGGCGCTCAGGAGGTCAGTGGGGCGCTTGACCCGGAAGCGGGCCAGGGCGGGGAGGAGATGGTCGCTGAGCAAGCCCAGCAGGCAGAAGCCCAGGGCCAGCAGGCCGGTCAGGGCCAGGGTGTGCAGCAGGTCGGTAAGCATGAGGCTCTCTCCACGGCGGGGGTGTCCGGGGAGAGAGTCTAGTCACGCTGGGGGGCAGTATCAAGCCTGCCGCTTATGATGTAGTAAAGCGGCTTGCTTAACGGTTAGTCGTAGGGACCGGAGCGGTAGACCACCTGGCCGATGATGGCGACGTTGCCGTCGAGATACTCCGGGGGCACCACCTCGTCGGGGTAGCTGGGGTTGTCGCTGTGGAGAATCAGGCCGCCGTCGAATTTGCGGAACAGGCGCTTGAGGCGCACCTGGTCGAAGTAGCGCAGGGCGTAGACCAGCCCGTCGCGGAGGCTGGTCTGGGTGAGGTTGAGCAGCACCAGGTCGCCGTCGCGGATGCCGGGGGCCATGGAGTCGCCGCGGGCGTAGACGCAGATCGCGTCCGCGGGTTTGAGGTGCAGGTCGCGGAGGAAGCCGGCGGAGAAGGGCAAGGGGTTCTTGTCCTCTTCCTCGAACACCAGGTTGCCGCTGCCGGCGGAGAGCTGGACGCGGCGGCGCTTGAGCCATACCACCTCCAGGTCGGCCAGCTCGTCGGGGTGTTCCCAGGCGGTGACCGTGAGGGGGGCGGGCTCGGCGCCGTCATCGGGGGTGCGGTCGGTGTCCATCCAGTTTTCCGGCAGGCCCAACTGCTGCTCGATGAAGCGCGCCGACTCGTCGCCGATGACCCGCGGCTTGCCGGAGCTGGAGTTGGGGGCGGCCAGTTTCCACTGGGACACCTGGGCGCTGCTGCGCCCGAGTTTGTTGGCCAGGCTGCGCAGGCTGCCCTCGCGGGCGATGAGCAGCAGCAGGTTCTGGCGGCGGATGTCTTTGATGGCTTTCATGCCCTTAGTTTAGCAATCCGCTTATTTATTGCCAAGGGGCGTGGGCTTGAATTAGCCAAAGCCCGGGGCTAACCTGATTCTGACCTTCATCACCCCAGGGAGCCTGCCATGGACTATGTCGACATCAGCGCCAGCATCACCGCCTGCGGCGGGGTCAATCAGGTCGCGCGCGCGCTGGGGGTGAGCCCGGCGGCGGTGTCGCAATGGCTGACCGGCTATCGCCGGGTGCCCGCGGATCACTGTGTGCGCCTGGAGGCGTTGTTTCCCGGGCAGGTGCGCTGCGAGGCGCTGCGGCCCGATCTGCCCTGGGCGGCGCTGCGCCAGTTGCCCGACTGAGACCTCCCGTGACCGGCGTCGCCGGTAACTCCCTCCCTCCTCCCCACGTCCCGTGGGACCCCTGTGCCCGGTACCCCCTGCCGGGCTTTTTTTGCGGGCCAGGTGCCCGCGAGGAACCCGTCATGAGCCTGATGACCCTGGACCTGTTGTTGAAACGCATCGCCTATGCGCCCCCGGACTCGCCGATCGCGGTCTTGCGCGGTGGACCGGATGAGCGGGGGCGGTTGAACGCGGTCTTTGCCGCCACCGCCGAGAGCCAGCGGCTGATCCGGACGGGTGATCCGGCGCTGCTGGGGGTGTGGCATGCCGAGACCCTGACCGCGGCGGTCCGGGAGGCCCTGGCGGCGGCGTCACGGGAGAGCCAGGCGCGGTGGCAGGCGGCCGTCGCCAGGATGCCCGACCCCCTCGCCCCGGAACCACCCTATCCCGCCGACACCCGCGCCAAGGGCCGACCGTTCCCCCTCGACGTCGACGGCTTGTGGTCGTCACCGGCCTGGCTGAGCACGCCGCCAGCACTGCGGCCGTGGTTGCTGCGGCTCTGGGTGGAATCATGGGCGTCGATCCCGGTGGGGTCTTACGAAGATGACGACGCCCTGATCGCGGCGCGCCTCGAGATGCCCGTGGTCTTCTTCGCGGACCAGCGTCCGGTCCTGATGGTCGGCTGGGTGCGGCATGCCGATGGACGCTGGTACCACCCCGCCATCACCGCCCAGGTGCTCAGGACGGTGGCCAAGCGCAGGTCGCCCCCGCGCGGGGCGGTCACGCGTGACACTCCCGTGACTCACGCGGGCGTCACGGGGGAGTCACACCAGTGTCACGCACCTTCCTCTTCCTCTTCCTCTTCCCCTTCCTCTTCCGAGTTTTTAGGAGTTGCTAAAGCAACTGTCGAGTTCGCCGGGGGCGAACCCGACCTGTCTGGCCGAACGCCCGGGCCACCCGACGCCAGAACCTCGTCCCTGGCCCCCCCAGTGGCCGCCAGCGCGGCGCGGGCGGGAGGGGAGCCATGACCACCCCCCGCTTAATCGCGGTCAGTCCGGAGCGTCCCCCGCCCCCCTACCGCGAGGACGCCCCGGGGCGTGCCCGGCTTCTGGCCAATGGCTTCCCCTTCGAGCTGGAGGTGGGGCGGATGCACAACGCCGATTCCTGGGTGCTCTGCCCGCCGGAAATCCGCCCGTGGATGGTGATGTCCTGGCTGACCAGTTGGGCGCAGCACCCCTGCGGCTCCCTCCCCGGGGAGGATGAACTGATCGCCGCCCG
>SACH01000324.1 GCA_009928645.1 Gammaproteobacteria bacterium
TGTTTGGCGTCTATCTGGATCGCCTGCCGGCCCAGTGGCACGGGGAGCCCGGCTTCATCACCAGCCAACACCTTCGGCCCAAGTTCGATAAGCCTTCAGCTACGAATTGATTTCGCGGCCAGCTCAGTCCTGAAACTGGTAATCAGCAGTAAGACGATGCCGATACTGATGGCGCTGTCGGCGACATTGAAGGCCGGCCAGTGCCAGGTGCCGACGTAGAAATCGATGAAGTCCACCACCCGCCCGGTCTGGACGCGGTCGATGAGGTTGCCGATGGCGCCGCCGATGATCAGGCTGAGGGTGGCGGCGGTTATGCGATCCCCCTTTTCGAGCCGCAACAGCCAGATGGCCAGTACCGTGGTCATGACCAGGGCAAAGCCGGCGAACAGCCAGCGTTGCCAGCCGCCGGCGTTGGCGAGGAAGCTGAAGGCGGCGCCCTCGTTATACATGAGGGTAAGGTTGAGCAGGGGCATGAGGGGCACGGGCTGGAAGGGTAGCAGCAGGGCCTCCGCCAGCCATTTGGTGGCCTGGTCGAGGATGATGATCAGCAGCGACAGCCAGAGCCAGCGGGCCATGGTGGGGTTGGTGATGAGCTTCATCCCCCTTTCCCCAGCCATCCCCCACCAGGGGGGAGGGGGTTCAGCGGGAACCCTTCGTCGTCAGGGGGGTGGAGGTGGTTTGTGGCTACCACTTCACCCAGGAATGGGGAAAGCGTCCCTTCAGGCAAAACGGCGCTCCTCCCCGGTTCCGGCGACATTGTCGACGCAGCGCCCGCACAGTTCCGGGTGCGCCGGATCGGCGCCCACGTCGGGGCGCAGGTGCCAACAGCGCACGCATTTGGGGTGGGTCGACTTGCGCACCTGCACCGCCAGGCCGGCCAGCTCGGTGTCCTGGGCGTCGGCGGGGCGTTCCGCCAAGGGATGGACTGGGGCGGCGGAGGTGATGAGGGCGAAGCGCAGCTCGTCCCCCAGGCGGTCCAGGGTGGCGGCCAGCTCCGGAGCGGCGTAGAGGTCAAGCTCGGCGTCCAGGCCGGAACCGATGAGCCCGGCCTGGCGCGCCGCCTCCAGGGGCTTGGCCACCGCCAGCCGCACCGCCAGGACCTGGTCCCAAAAGGCACGGTCGAAAGAATCGGCCGCGTCCAGGGTGAACAGGCCCTGATACCAGGTGGCCAGGAACACCGACGGCTCCCGCTCCCCCGGCAGGTAGCGCCAGATCTCGTCGGCGGTGAAGCTGAGGATGGGCGCCAGCCAGCGCGCCATGGCCTCGGCGATGTGGTACATGGCGGTCTGGCAGGAGCGCCGCGGCAGGCCCTCGGTGGGGGTGGTGTACTGGCGGTCCTTGATGACGTCCAGGTAGAAGCCGCCCAGGTCGACCACGCAGAAGTTGTGGATCTTCTGATAGATCAGGTGGAACTGGTAGTCGCGGTAGGCGGCGACGATCTCCTCCTGGAGCTGCCAGGCGCGGTCCACCACCCAGCGGTCGAGTTCGATCATGTCCGCGGGGGCGACGCGGTTCACCGCCGGGTCGAAGCCGTTGAGGTTGGCGAGCAGGAAGCGCGCCGTGTTGCGGATGCGCCGGTAGGCGTCGGCGGTGCGCTTGAGGATCTCGTCGGAGACGCTCATCTCACCGCGGTAGTCGGTGGCGGCCACCCAGAGGCGGATGATGTCGGCGCCCAGGGTCTTCATCACGTCCTGGGGGCTGACCACGTTGCCCTTGGACTTGGACATCTTCTCGCCCTTGGCGTCCACCGTGAAGCCGTGGGTGAGGACGCCTCGGTAGGGGGCGCGGTCGTACATGGCCACGGAGGTCAGCAGGGACGACTGGAACCAGCCGCGGTGCTGGTCGGAGCCCTCCAGATAGAGGTCCGCCGGGGACCGCAGGCCTGCCCGTTTTTCCAGGCAGCAGGCGTGGGTGACGCCGGAGTCGAACCAGACATCCAGGGTGTCGTGGACCTTCTCATACTCCGCCGCCCCGGCGACCCCGATCAGGTCCGCCGCGTCCAGGGTGAACCAGGCCTCGACGCCCTGGGCCTCCACCCGCCGGGCGACCGCCTCGATCAGCTCCGGGGTGCGCGGGTGCAGGTCGCCGGTCTCCTTGTGGACCAGCAGGGGGATGGGCACCCCCCAGGTGCGCTGGCGGGAGATGCACCAGTCCGGGCGGTTGCGCATCATGGCCTCGATGCGCGACTGGCCCCAGTCCGGGGTCCAGGTGACGCGCTCAATCTCGCGCAGGGCCGCCTCCCGCAACCCCTGCTTCTCCATGCCGATGAACCACTGGGGGGTGGCACGGAAGATGATGGGGGTCTTGTGACGCCAGCAGTGGGGGTAGCTGTGGCTGAAGCGCTTGGCCTGGATGAGGGCGCCGCGGGCCTTGAGGGTGTCCACCACCTTGTCGTTGGCGGTGAAGACATGCTCCCCGGCGAACAGCGGGGTGTCGGGCAGGAAGCGGCCATCCCCGCCCACCGGGTTGTCCACCGGCAGACCGTAGCGGTTGCCGACGATGTAGTCCTCCAGGCCATGGCCGGGGGCGGTATGGACGGCGCCGGTGCCGGCGTCCAGGGTGACGTGCTCGCCGAGGATGATCGGCACCTCCCGGTCATAGAAGGGATGCTGGAGCTTTAGTCCCTCGAAGGCGTGGCCCTGGCCGTAGGCGAGGACGCGGTAGCGGTCGATGCCCCAGCGATCCAGGGTGTCGCGCATCAGGCCCTCGGCCAGGATCAGGCGCTCGCGGCCATGGTCGCCGTCGGTCTGGATGAGGACGTACTCCAGCTCGGGGTTGAAGGCCACCGCCTGGTTGGCGGGCAGGGTCCAGGGGGTGGTGGTCCAGATGAC
>SACH01000325.1 GCA_009928645.1 Gammaproteobacteria bacterium
AGAAATTCGCGGCCCTGCAGATGATCGATGTCCATCTGCCCACCACCGATGGCCGAACCTTGATCCTGAGCCGCTATACCGAGCCGGAGCGGGATCAGCAACTCCTGCTGCAGCAGTTGCACCTGCAGTTGCCTGAACAACCGCCACCAAGGATCACTGCCGACTTGATGATGAGCCAAGCCGCCTAACCTGGCCTGTAGTGCCGACCTTTAGATCTCATGATCATCAAATACAATGCGTTAGCTCGTCACTTGCTCCGAATAGTCGAAACCGGGCTATCTGAAACGGCTGGCGGTTGCCCAGCTCAAAATCGACCGGAGCTTTGTGCGCGATCTGCTCGATGACCCGGAAGACCTGGCCATTCTGGAGGGGGTGATGCGGTTAGCGACCGCCTTTCGCTGCCAGGTCATCGCCGAAGGGGCGGTAACCCTGGCGCAGGGGGTCATGCTGCTCCAGTTGGGCTGCGAACTGGCGCAGGGCTACGCCATCGCCCGCCCCATGCCCGCCGCCGCGATCCCCGGCTGGCTGGCCGGCTGGCGTTCCGACCCCGGTTGGCTGGGGCGGTCGGCGGTGGCGCGGGACGATTTACCGCTGCTCTATGCCGGCGTGGCGCACCGGGCCTGGGTCGGGGCCTGCGTGGCCTTTCTCAACGGCGCGGGACCCGTTCCGCCGCTGGAGCCGAACGCGTGCCAGTTCGGCGCCTGGCTGGCGAGCGCCGGTTTGACGGCGGGCAGGACGCCGCCCGGGATCGCGGACATCACCGCCTTGCATCAAGCGGGGCATGCCGTGGCCGCGGAACTGCTGGCCCTCCACGACCAGGGCCGCAACCCCGAGGCGCTGGCCCGGCTGGGTGAACTCCATGCCCTGCGGGATCGGTTGCTGGCGGGGCTGGCGGGGTTATTGACGGAGCGGCCAGGAGCCGACCAGGAGCTGGTGGCTGGGCAGTGACAACCCAATTACTCGAATCGCCCCGCCGCTGGGGCCGCAATCTCAATGAGTCGCTCGCCCTGCATCGGCGCCGCCTCGATGGCGGGCAGGAGTTGGGCGAACCCGTCCAATAATTCACGGCGCGTGGTATTGCCGATCCGCACCCAAATTAAGGCAGGTCCATCCGCCAGGGTGGTCCGCAGAGGGACAAAGTCCTCATCCTTGGAGATGAGGACCGCCCCCCGGCGTTGGGCCTCGGCCCAGATCGCAGTATCCCTGGCCTCCAGGAGACCATGATCGAGCACATGCGTCGCCTCATGGCCCCGCGCCGCTAACCAGCGCGCCAGAGCCGGCGGGAGTTGGGCATCGACCAGAAAGCGCACCGCTCAGGCGACCCGGAGGATGGGGTGGTCGGTCTGGTGGGCGGCGAAGGCCAGTGCCGCCGCGATATCCGCGGCTTCCAGGTAGGGAAAGTCTGCCAGAATCTCCGCCTGGGTGGCGCCGGCGGCGAGCATCTCCAGGAGGTCGGTCACCCGGATCCGGAGTCCGCGGATACAGGGCCTGCCACCGCAGACATGGGGGTCGAGGGTGATTCTGGGGGCTGTGTTCATCGGCTATGGCCTCGCGTGACCTCGACCCGGGGCTTGACTCGCACCCTTCTCGGTATTGGATAGGGATAATACTACGGCAGGGCCGGGTGCCTATCACGGCTATTTGCCCGCCTGGGGTCCTATTTCGCGATCGAGACCAGGGATTGGATGGTCAGGATAATTAAACCGCCGGTGGAAGAGCAGTGTGAGGATGATGAAGCCGCGCGGTCGGCGGCGGTTGCTGGATTGTGAATGACTTGATACCCCGCGGGGCCATGGCGGTCACCCACGATCGATCCTCATCCCGGCACGCACGTGGCCAGACACACCCGGTTACGCTCCCCGCTCTTGGCCAGGTACAGCGCATCATCCACCCGCTTGATCCAGGCCTCGGCTCGCTGAAGCCGCTGTCCTCCCGCGCCCACGGCACCGGCACCTGGGTGGTCTTGCCGCACGCCCCGCAGGACACCCGCGGCACTTACGGCTTGCGCCGATATCACACACGGACAACGGCCCCCGCTTGAAGCGGCTGAGACAGTCGGAGAGTAAGCTGGGGCCTCGCCACCGTTTAGGTAGATGTTTGTTTTCTCCGTTTGCCGCCTGGTTTCCCGGCGGTGCCACACGATCTCTGCCATGCGAGGGTTCGGTCTCCGCCCGGCTCCTCGCAGAACCGGACTTGGCGTGTTACACCATCCGGCTCCCAGCCTGAGTCTTCCACCAAGGGACGGGGTAGAGGTCGTGGAGTATGCGTGCTTTGGGCAACCATCGCCGAATGTACGTGGAGAACTGCTTCCAGTTCAGCGAGCGCTTCTGACTGCGCCGGTTCAGCCACTTGAACAGCAGCCGTTGCCGCAGCACTTCAGCGTCCAGACCAGTGGAGTACCCAGGAAATTGGCAAATTTGCGGATTTAGTAATCCTTGCACCACTACCGCTCACCTTGAGTTAGTGCCGCACGAAATTTTACAATATCGGGCATACCACCTAAGGAGCCTCATCATGGCCATCACTGCACACGCTCCCACGATCAAGGTCGTCGGCACCAACGGCCAGATCTCCCTGGGCAAGCAATACGCGGGACGCCAGGTGCTGGTGGAAGAGTACGAGCCTGGCGTCTGGCTGGTGCGCACGGCCACCGTCGTTCCCGACAACGAGCGCTGGCTGCGTGAACCCCAGGCAGCGGCCGATCTGCAAGCGGCCATGGCCTGGTCCGTGGCCCATGCCGCATCGGATGCTGATACCGAAGACACGCTCAAGCGCCTGGGCCATGGCGAGCAGTGAAGCCAAGGTCAGGCTTGACCT
>SACH01000064.1 GCA_009928645.1 Gammaproteobacteria bacterium
CTCGATGCGGCTGAGGTAGGTCGGGGAGATGCCAATCTTGCCGGCCATCTCGCGCAGGCCGAGATCTTGTGCCACGCGCAGGGCACGGAGGGTGTCGCCGAAGTTTTTCATGCCGTAACGATACCCTGCCGTTTTGCGTTTTGCAACAGTTTATGTCGGGCACGCGCGATCGTTAGCAAGCCAGACTTGACGGCGGCCGGGAGCGGACGTCATCCGCCGTGGCGCCCAGCCGCGGACCGGCGTTTTGCTGCGGGGCGGGGCCGCGGCTGACCACGGGAAAGCGACGGTCGGCGTCTAGGGTGCCGCCTACCGCGGTACCGTGGTATCACGCGCGGGCGGGGACGCCAGAGCGGCCTGCCGGTGTCCGCCGGGGGGGGGTGTTTCCGTTTTTGCGTTTGCAGTATTTTTGCAGTATGTTTACAGTACAAATGAAATGCTGCCTGTTATCACTTCCGTGACCAAGAAAACCACCACGCTCACCTTCCGGCTGGATCTCGCGCTCAAGGAAGCCTTGCGGATCGCGGCCGAACGGGAGCACCGCTCGATCGCCAATATGCTCGAAGTGCTGATCCGCGAGCACTGCGCGCGCCAGGGTATCCCGATCGGGGCGGCGAGCGCTTCGGGGGGCGATTCAAAGGAGGGTCGGTAGCGTGAATCGTTTTGCCGATACCGCCCCGCCCTTCCCCACTTGCGGCGTCTTGTGCTTGAGCGCCTGCATGCGCCGCGCGGGTCCGCTTTCGGCGGTGTACGGCACGAACGGATTGCGCGACACGGAAACCCCTAGCCCTTTCGCTTTTAACTAACGGAGCACCGCGATGTCGATACTGGAAGCCTGTCAGCCACGGGCGGACCTGCTCGCCGGCACCCTCAACCCGGAGATTTTCACCGCCAACCTGACCCAGGTCATCGACTTCTACCGGGGTGATCGCGGGGTCGTCCAGAACGTCTACACCGACGCCCGGGCCTTCTTCACCGAGGCCACCTATCCGACCGACGGCATGCGGCAGATCCTGCGCAACTGCTTCGGTCGTCTCAGCGGCCAGGATGCCACCTATCCAGCGATCCAACGCTCCCTGAGCAGCTTCGGCGGTGGCAAGACCCATGTCCTCATCGCCGCCGTCCACCTGGCGATCAACGGCACGGACCTGGCCGCGGAAGCCGCCCCCCTGATCGATGCCAGCCTCCTGCTCCCGCCGGGCGCGGTGACAGTGGTCGGCATCGCCGGTGACCGGGTCGCCATCCACGAGACGCACGGCCCCCGCCTGGTCCCCTATACCCTCTGGGGCGAGATCGCCTACCAGATCGGCGGAGAGGAACTCTACCGGGCCATCGGCCCCGCCGCGACCTCCGCCGGCTCCCCGGGCAATGAATACTTCAAGGTCGTCTTCAGTGACCGCAAGGTCCTGCTCATGCTCGACGAGCTGGCGGCCTACGCCACCCGCATGGAAGCGGCGCGCGCCGGCGGCGGCGCCAGCACCGCCGCCTTCCTCATGTCCCTGTTCCAGTACGCCAAGGAACATACCGGTATCGCCGTGATTGTCACCCTGGCCAGCCAGAAGGACGCCTTCGCCCGCCAGACCGCTATCCTCAGCGATCTGGTGTCTACGGCGAAGGGCGAGGAGACCAGCGCCGCTGACGCCTTGGATATCGCCGATCGCGCCTATGCCGAGGTGCGCCGGGTCGTCGCCCGCGACGAGACCACCGTCACCCCGGTGCGCGGCGCGGAACTGTCCCGGGTCCTGGGCAAGCGCCTGTTCGTCCAGGTGGACCCCAGTGCCGCGGCCCAAGCGGCCGACGCCTATGGTGAGCTCTACCAGCGCACCGCCCTGTTGCTGCCCGAGCAGGCCCGCCAGGCGTCCTACCGCGACCGCCTGATCGCCCACTACCCCTTCCACCCCACCCTGATCGATTGGCTGAACGATAAGCTCGCCACGGTCGAAACCTTCCAGGGCACCCGCGGCGTGTTGCGCATCCTTGCCCTCACCGTCGCCAACCTCTGGCGCCGCCGGGTACCGGCACCCATGATCCACGCCTGCCACCTGGATTTGCGCGACCCGCGGCTCGCCGATGAACTCATCAGCCGCACCGACAGTGCCGAGCTGGCCCCCATCATCAATGCCGACATCGGCGGCCCCGACAGCGGCGACCTCAAAAGCGAGGACAGCAACGCCGCCCTGGCCGACCGCGCCAATCCCCATCCCGACGGGTTCCCCCTCTACGAATACACCTGGAAGACCGTCTTCCTGCACAGCCTGGCCGGCTTCGGTGAAGGGCTGGCCGCCCGGGTCTTTGGCATCACCAAGCAGGATGCCCTCTTCGCCACCGCCTTCCCCGGCATGACGCCCCCCCAGGTGGAAACGGCCCTCGACGCCCTGCGCTCCCAAGCCTACTACCTGCGTTACTCCGAAACCGAAGGCCGCTACTACGCCAGCACCGGCGTCTCGATCAACATCGTCCTGGCCGCCATCCGCCGGGGCCTGCGCGGCTCCAGCAAGATCAACGAGCTGATCAACGAGACCTCGCGCAAGGTCGTCACCCCCGGCACCCTCAACTTCGAGGTGGTGTCCGAGGTCCTGGCCCCGGAACGTATCCCGGACAAGGTCGGCCGCCCCACCCTGGCCCTCCTGGCCCTGAACAGCCCCCCGGTCACCCCCGCGGACTTCATCACCCAGGCCGGCCCCAACAAGGCGCGCCAGCACCAGAACCTGGTCTTCCTGCTGGTGCCGGACACGGTCCGGGTCGAGGGCGAATTCCGCGTGGGCGACGACATGCTGGACAACGCCGCCAGACGCGCCGAGGAACTGAGCGAGCGCCTGAACAGCATCGGCATCGACGTCCTGGCCCGGCGCACCCTCAAGCACGACCCGGCCGCTTACGGGCTCTCCGAGGCCGCCCTGAGCGACGAGACCTTCACCCGCGACACCAAGGAGCGTGAACAGGCCCTGGTGACCGTGGTTACCCAGGCCTACCGCAACCTCTGGTTCCCCGGCCCGGAGGGCAAGATCATCCGCCGCGAGATCAGCACCGCTGGCGGCGAGGGCGGGACCTCCGTCATCCAGAGCATCAAAACCGCCCTGCTCGCCGAGGGCAAGTTGGTCACCGCCGACATGGCCGTAACCAGCGCCGCTGTCATGGCCGCCGCCAAGCTGTTCTTCGGACCCAACAAGGATTACCAGACCCTGGAAGATCTGCGCGCCGGCTTCGCCTGCCGGCGGGACTGGCCGGTGCTGGAGGACAAGGGCCTGTTCGACACCCTGATCCGCACCGGCGTCGGTCATGGCGCCTGGTGCCTGTTCCGCATGGGCGCCGCCGCCGAGGAAAAACCGGCCGAGTTCCACGCCCGCGAGACGGGCGACCTACCGCTGCAACTCAACCTGGCCGAATCCGGCTGGGGCATCGTCACCCCTCCAGGCGCCAAACAGCGCCATTGGCTCGCCGGTGACAAACCCGACCCGGTCCAGGTGCGTAAATGGGTGCAGGAAGCCGCCAACCAGGCCGGCTATTGTGCCGTGACGGAGCTGGCGGACGCCGTGGCCCAGGCCCATGGCGAGGTGGCTACCACCGAGATCGCCAAGGCCGTCGATGAACTGGTCAAGGCCAACTACTTTTTCGTCCATGCCCCCGACAAAGATCCCGCCCAAGACCCCAAAGCCCTGCGGGGTGGGGACGATTGGGTGCTGGAAACGGTCACCTTGGACTATAAGGTTGTCACCAAGCCCGAGGCCGCCACCCGCGGCTGGATCACTCAAAAGGTCACTTCCCTGTCGTTCAGCGGCCCCGAGGCCCGTACCAAGGTCCTGCCCTTGCTCAAGCGCCTAGCGGGTATCTACAAGACCGGCGGTACCTCGACTATCGACCAACTGGAGTTAAGCGCCCTCAAGCTCGCCGATGGCGGCTTGGTAAACCTAAACCTCTCCGGTCTCAAACCGGCCGATATCCGCGCCCTGGATGAAGTGCTGGCTACGGTGCTGGCCGTGACCCAGCAGGATGCGGAGACCGAGGTCCAGCTCGTCATCCTCGACCCCCAACCCGACTGCAAACTCGTCACCGAATTGAAGGGGGCCAAATGACACGCCCCCCCGGCACCAGACCGGCTGCTCAGGTTCGTAAGTAACCCAGGCTCCCGGTGGCTTTTCCCCTTGCCACCCTTGCATGACCCGTCCTCATGGCCAAAAGAACCGCCTCCCTTGACCTTGCCCAACACCTGGCGGAGCACCTCGCCAGCCGGTGCGGCAAGGCGCCCTTCGTGCTGCGCATCACCGAATGGCGCGATACCCCCATCCCCGTCCTGGTGGTCAAGGAGCGTCAGTACCGGGATCAGGATCAGGCCCCCGCGGGGCCGGACGGTCAACGCCCGCGCGCTCGTTCGATCCTGACCGACCGTGGCCACCTGAGCGGCGAGCCGCTGTACCGGTGCCTGCCGGTCCTGCGCCGCCTCGTCGAGGGGGTCAGCGACCAAGCCGGCATCCCTCTGGAACTGGCGCGCTACCTCACCACCGAGGGCCTGCGCCTTCGGGGCAATCTGCCCCTGGACGAAGAGGCCGGCGCCAAGCTCGCCCTGATCTTCCGTCTTCAGGACCGAATCAAGGATCTGGACCGGGTGGAACTGATCGCCCTGCGCGTGCGTCAGTTCACCCGCGAGGAGGCCGCCTATTGGCTGTCGCGCACCACCAGTTTTGGACCCACCGCCAACCGCTGGGCGATATCCGGCCTCCGGACCATGCTGGGGGGGCACGCAAGTGACAAGGGCGTACAGCAGTTGCTAGAGCGCCTCAGGCTGGCGGCTTGATCGCAAAGTATTTAGTTTGCCTTGGAGGAACAATCATGGATCAACGTCTGATCGAGGCCGGCTTTCCCTGTCACCAGGTGGGTGCGGAGACAGCGCGCGAACGCGGGGCAAGTTCTGCCTTACCACCCCTGTACTTCTTGCATGTCTGGTGGGCACGTCGCCCCCTTACCCCGAGCCGCGCCGCCATCCTCGCCTCGCTGCTGCCAGCAGGTACCGATCCCAAAATCTTTGTACGCCAGCTTGGTATTGAGCGCTTACAGGCTCTAATCCATGGGGTGCCTTGGACCCTGACTGGCAAGCTACTGGAGCGTATCCAGCGACAGGATGGGCAAGAACTGCTGAAGGTTGATGCGGTATTACTGCGAGCCTTGGAGGTGGAACAGGAACGCCGCAAAACCAACCGGAGTCTCATTGCACGCCTGCAAGCTGCACACCCCGATCTGCATGCCGATCCGATTCTCACGCGATGGCAGGAAGAAAGCCGCCACCTGCCCATGCCCTGGCCAGAGATTGGCACTTACCTTCCAACCCAACGCATCGTCGGCGATCCGGCCCACGTCAACGAACGGATCGAATTTGCCAAATCACCCGCAGTGAAGGCCGTCCTCGGTGGGGAACTTCGCTGGTCCGCAGAGGACCTGTATGCCTATCAGCGGGCCTTCGCGAATCCGGTACCCTATCGGTCTTCTCCCTTCACCATCCTGGACCCCACTTCCGGTGGAGGTTCAATCCCCTTCGAGGCCCTGCGCCTAGGTTACCGGGCTATCGCCAACGACCTGAATCCAGTGGCTTCCGTGATCCTGCATGCGACACTGGATTACCCCGCCCGTTATGGTCTCGATCTGTTATCGGATATTGAACGTTGGGGCAGGCGATTACTGGATCGCGTTGAGGCGGAGATGGCGGCTGTTTCACCCTTTTCGCCAATTCCGGAAGAGGAGCGGAAAGCCCTTGAGCGGTATTTGTCCCGTTGTCCAGATCTGATCAAAAATTACGCTATCGAGCATGATCACACCGGCCTGATCTACTGCCGTCTCGTCACCTGCCCG
Source organism: Gammaproteobacteria bacterium (assembly GCA_009928645.1). Classification (GTDB taxonomy): domain Bacteria; phylum Pseudomonadota; class Gammaproteobacteria; order Chromatiales; family Chromatiaceae; genus M0108. The sequence goes on from SACH01000064.1 coordinate 5,839, forward strand.
CACTGTGGGGGGGAAGCACCATTACTTAATGCCTTCTGGCTATCCAAGGAGCCTGGTGACCCCTGGGGCATTCGTATAATTCCGAAGAACGGCAAGATCAGCTTCGAAACCTATCGCGTTAAGCATGGGCGTGGCCCGCATGGCGAGGACCCAAACGGAGCCACTGTTAATCGCGGCAACGGCCAGTGCGTCCATTGTAAACAGGCCATTGACGGTGAGGAGATCAAACGCCAAGCCCAAGCATCTGCCATGCATCCGGCCCCAATAATTGACTGCCCCAAAGGTTGGCAGGATCGTCTCTATGCCGTGGTGGCGGTGCGGCTGGAACCTAAGCTGGACAGCAAAGGTCAACCGCTCCGCTACACCTCCGGCGCCCGCAAGGGCGAGATCAAGACCAACAAGGTCCGCTACTTCCGGCCACCAAATCAGCGCGACCTCGATGCCTTGGCGGAAGCACAGCGCCGACTGGCGACAAAATGGGATGAATGGGATGCCGAAGGGTTGATACCGACCGAACGCTTCCCAGAAGGGAACGACATGCGACCCGCCATTTACGGCATGCCGCGTTGGTGTGATCTGTTTACGCCACGGCAACTGCTCGGCCATCTGACCTTGATCGAGACGCTGAACCGTCTCAAACCCACTATTTTGGCGGAGCTAGGTGCCGACCGCGGCCGGGCGGTAGTCACCTATCTTCAATATGCCATTGACAAGGGTGTTGACTACAACAGCCGTCAAACACGTTGGCATTTTAGCCGTGGGGTCCTAATAGGCACCTTTGGACGGCATGACTTTTCCCTGAAATGGACCTTTGGCGAAATGATCTTTTCCGGTCCAAATTCCGGCGCCGCCTGGGGACTCTCGCAGGTGGTCGATGCCTACCGAGGCATGGCGGAGCTAATGCAGCCCGTCCATGCGGGGACCGCTGGCAATCCGCCCCTGACCATCCTGAACGGTACCGGCGCCCATCTCCCTCAAGTTGCCGATGCCTCAGTCGATCTGGTCTGCATGGACCCGCCGTATTACAACAATGTCCAGTACGCCGAGTTATCGGATTTCTACTATGTCTGGGAGCGCCGCACCCTGCGCGACCTCTATCCAACTCTGTTCGTTCGGCGACTGACGGATAAGGATGCGGAGGCCGTCGCCAATCCGGCCCGCGATGGTTCGGCCAAAGCGGCAAAGGCCGAGTACGAGCGTCTGATGGGCGAGCTCTTCCGCGAGTGCCGCCGTACCCTGAAAGACGAGGGCCTCTTCACCCTGATGTTCACCCACAAGACCCAGGACGCCTGGGAGACCCTGACGCGTTCCCTGATCGATGCCGGTTGGGTCATCACCGCCTGCTTCCCGGTGGAGTCCGAGGGGGAGAACTCCCTGCACCAGAAGGACCTGGCTGCCGCCGCCAGCTCCATCTTCATCGCCTGCCGCAAGCGCCCGTCCCGCGCCGACGAGGTGGCCATTTGGGAAAGCGCCTTTGGCCAGGTGGGCGTACGTAACCAGATCGAGACCGCCGTGCGCCAGGGCCTGACGGACTTCGCCCCCCTGCGCCTCAACCCGGTCGATGAGATGGTCGCCAGCTACGGCAAGGCGCTCCAGGTGCTCTCCGCCCAGTGGCCCGTGCAGGACGGCGACGACCTGGTGAGCCCAGTCAAGGCCATGAATGAAGCAAGCCGCGTGGTGTCTCAGAGCCGGGTCGGGACCATCACCCGGGGCAAGGTGCGGGTCGAGGACCTGGACAGCGAAACCGCCATGGCCCTGACCATCTTCGGCATCTGGGAACTGGCCGAGGTGGCCTATAACGACATCCTCAACCTCTCCCGCTCCCTGGGCATACGCCTCGACGACAAGCCGGGCGGCTACCGGGTGCAGGACCAGGTGATCGGCATCAACCAGGCTATCGGCGGCCGCAGCCGAAGCGCCACCCCTCACGACGCGGCGGAGGGCTATTTCGCCCCCCTGGTGCGCAGTGGTTCCCGGCTGCGCCTCGCACTGCCGGAGGAACGCCGCTCCTTCCGTCTGGAGAACCCCCAGACGGATTGGGATCGCCTCCAGGGCCTGATCCTCGCCTACCGGGAGGGGGACATCCCCGTCGCCCGCGCCTACCTGCAAAACCAGGCGGCGGCCAGCGCCGAGCGGATTCTCGATCTCCTGGAGGTCTGGGCCACGGAGGCGCGTGATCCCGAACTGAAGAAACAGGCCCGTGCCGCCCTTTACGGGCTGGGGCGCTAACCGTCAATGGCACGGAAAGGGCCGCCAAAGCTCACGCAAGCGGAGTCGGACGCCCAGATCGTATCGGCGGTCCGTCTGCTGGATGACGACGCATCGTGGATCAAAAGCTCCGCCATATTGGAGCGCGCCTTCTACCTCGGTGTGATTGCCGGTCTGCGAGGCCTTGCCAATGAGCAAAGCCTTGCTTGGCTGTTGACTGAACGCTTGGCCAAGACTGCTTTCGGCAGGAAGTTCGACAACACGTTCCCCTCCACGGTTATGGGCAATGCCCTCGCTACCGTGGACCGCTCGCTCCACGAACTGGCATCGAGGGGCAATCCGCCGCACGTCACGAGCACCGCGGTCAATGACGCCCTGCGTGTGATTGAAAGGGCTACAGCGCACCATGCAAAGGAGGTCATGAACGCGGGCCACCGGATTCAGGTATTGGCCGACTGCATGCGCGATGCCATGGCGCTTTCAGCCTCGCTGCAACCTGACGATCCCCGGTATGGCAGGGCAATGGATGAACAGTTTGGCATCCTGCGCGAGTTGGAGCACTGGACCAGGATCGTTGCACTTTTAGAAACCGATCACAACCGATGGAAAGAGCTGACGTTGTGAGTGAGGGCCTCGGTTTTTTATCCAGGCCCTGGAAGCCCCGCTACCGGAGCACCACCAGCAACCTGCTCCAGGACTTCTATCTCCCGGCCCTGCGCCTGTGCCAGCGCTATGACCGGGTAGCGGGCTATTTCCGCTCCACCTCCCTGGCCGCCGCCTCCCAGGGCTTCACCGCCCTGATCCGCCACCAGGGCCGGGTACGGCTGGTGGTGGGGGCTGACCTGGACCCCCAGGATGCCCAGCTCATCCTCGACCACCAGGGCGGCGGGCACCTGACCGCGACCTTGCTCGCCGCCCTGGAGGATCCCGGGGACCCGGCGGCGCCGGTCACGAACGGGCTGGTCCTGCTCGCCTGGCTGCTGAAGACCGGCAGCCTGGAACTGCGGGTGGCCCTGCGCCGCCATTGCCAGACCGGCGCCGCCATCCCCTTCGCCACGGTGGAGGATGGCTACGTCCACGAGAAGTGGGCCATCTTCACCGATGCCGCGGGCAATCGGCTGATCGCCGAGGGGTCCCTCAACGAGTCACGCACCGCCCTGCTGATCAACGCCGAGAACATCGGTGTCCATGGCGACTGGTGGGGTCCCCAGGCGGCGGAGCGCGCCGACCTCTACGCCGAGGACTTCGCGCGCATCTGGGCCAACCAGGACCCGGGGCTCTATGTGGTGGACCTGCCCCAGGCGGTGCGCGAGCGGCTGATCGCCTTAGCCGACGCGGTCACCCGCCCCACCGAGATCGACGGCTCCAGCGATCTGCCCGTGGCGATCCCCACCCCGACGGCGCGGGAGTGGCTCCAGTTCGCCATCCTGCGCGAGGCCCCGCGCATGCCCCAGGGGCGCCTGGTGGGCATGACCACCGCGCCGGTGGCGCCCTGGCCGCACCAGGCGATCGTGGCGCGCCGCCTGATCACCGCCTATCCCTACAGCTTTCTCCTCTGCGACGAGGTGGGCCTGGGCAAGACCATCGAGACCGGCCTGGCGTTGCGTTCGCTGTTGCTGACCGGGCTGGCCAAGCGGGTCCTGATCGCCCCGCCCGCCAGCCTCGCCCGCCAGTGGCAGAACGAGTTGGCGACCAAGTTTTGCCTGCGCTTCGGCCGTGCCCAGACCAGTCCCCAGACCCGTCATCTCTATCTGCATCCGGTGGCGGAGCAGGTGCCCGCCAAGTCGGTGTTCACGCCCCCCTGCGTCATCGTCTCCACCGGCCTGGTGCGCCGCCAGGACCGCCGGCAGGAACTGGCCGCCCAGCGGTGGGATATCGCCCTGGTGGACGAGGCCCACTATGCCCGGCGCGCCAATGGCACGGCCGGCACGGGGGTACAAGCCAAATACGGCGACCTCTACCAGGCGCTGGACAAGACCCTGCGCCCCCGTACCCGCGCCCTGTGGCTGGCCACGGCCACCCCCATGCAACTCGACCCCATCGAGGTCTATGACCTGTTCCGTCTGACCCGACGGGTCGGCCCCTTCCAGGATGATCCGACCCTGACCCAGGCTTACTACGACCTCCAGGGCCGCATCCAGCGGGGGGAGCCGGTCGCGGCGGAGGAACTGGACTTTCTGCGCCAGGTGTTGGGCTCGATCCAGCGCCATGATCCCGAGTTGGCCGCCTTCATCCGCCAGACGGTCCTCAGCCCGTCCAACCGCACCCCCTATGACCTGTGGCTCAAGCAGGGCATCAAGCCCACCGCCACCAGCCTCAAGCACCTGTTACGCGCCATCTTCTCCTCCGCCCCCCTGTCGCGGGTGATGATGCGGCACAACCGCGCCCTGCTGCGCGTTTACCAGGACAAGGGCCAACTCACCGCCAACCTGGCGCACCGGCACCTGCTGCCCATGCGCAAGATCCAGTACAGCCCCCAGGAACAGGCCGCCTATCTGGCCCTGGAGACTTATTCCCACGAGCTGGCGCGCCAGATCACCGCCGCCAACCCGCAACAGGCCCGGGTGGCAACCGGCTTCTACCTGAGCTTTCTGCAACGGCGCTTCGCCTCCAGCCTCTTTGCCATCGGCGAGACCCTGAAACGGCGGCGTGAGCGGGTCAAGTGGACCCTGGACCACCTGACGGGCGGCACGGGGGCCGACCTGGCCACGGGCGCCCTCGATCTTGCCCATCCCGACGAAGACCTGGAACAGGAGGAGGGTGACGCCGAGGTCATCGAGCAACTCCTCAAAAACCGGAGCGAGGCGGACTTGCGCTGGGAGCTGGAGCAGCTCGACACCATGCTGTCGGGGAGCCTTTATGACACTGGCCCCCTGCCCTCCAAGACCCAGGTCCTGCTCAGCCACATGAACCAGCGCCGCGACCCGGCCCGCCCCGGTCGCTACCGCCAGACCGTCATCTTCACCCAGTTCTGGGATACCCTGGAGGACTTGGTCCGCCGCCTGCGCCAGACCGACCCCAAGCTGTTGCTTGGCACCTACTCCGGTCGCGGAGGGCAATACGTCGAGCCGCTCACCGGTCACCTGGTCGGGACCGAGCGCGACGAGATCAAGCACCGCTTCCTGCGCGGGCAGATCGACATCCTGGTCTGCACCGACGCGGCGGCCGAGGGGCTCAACCTCCAGACTGCCGACTTTCTGGTCAATTTCGACCTGCCCTGGAACCCGGCCAAGGTCGAACAACGCATCGGCCGTATCGACCGTATCGGCCAGCGCCATACCCACATTTACGTCCAGAACCTCTGTTACCTGGGCTCGGTGGAGGAGATCGTCTACGACCGCCTGCTCAACCGCCTGGGGAGCATGATCAGCGTGGTGGGGGATCAGCAGGTGTCCCTGCTGCCGGTCACCGAGGAGGACTTCCGCCGCCTGGCCCAAGGGGAGGTGAAGGAAGCGGACCTGGAGGCCGAGGCCCGCCAGCGCATCGCCATTACCCAGCAGCGCGTCCGCGAGACCGAACTCACCGGGCCGGAGGTCTATGACATTTACCAGCGCCTGGAGCAACAGCACGCCCGCGAACGGCTGCCGGTCACCCTGGAGGGTATCTGGGCGGTGCTCACCGGCTCCGCCACCCTGCGGGCCCTGGGTTGCGCCCCCGCCGCCAACCTGACGGGCACGGCCCAGGAACCCTTGCTGCTGCGCGGGCTGCCCGGGGGCGTTGACGGGACCGCCCTGACCATTGAGCGTAAAGACTATGAGGAGGGTATCGAGGACCTGGGTCCACGCTTGCGCTTCGCCACCTATGGCGAACCGGTCTTCGACGCCCTGCTCGCCTTCAGCGCCGACTGGACACCCCCGAGCGGCGTGCGGCGGATCAGCGTGACCCCCCAGGGTTTGGACCTGGAGTATGTGGCCTTCGTCGTCGCGGTGCGCGAAGCGGGCACCCTTGCCCTACGTCTGGTCACCGATTTGGATGGCCTCGCCGCACTGGACCTCGATGAGACAGCGACGGTGACCGCGGCCGACGCCGCCCCCTTCCATGCCCAGTTGCAGGCCCTGGCGGATGCTGAATACCGCCTTACCGCCCATGTCGATCAGGTGGAGGCGGACAATCAGCGCTCCGGCCGCGCCCAGGCCGCCCTGGCGCTTGGCAGCGCCTATGGTCTGCTGCGCTCCCGCCAGAAGACCGGCGCCAGCGATCCCAACTTCTGGAAGGAACTCGACGCCTGCCGCCAGTTGATTATCGACCGGACGACCCAGTCCGGGGGACTGATCGTTCATGGGGTGCCCAGCAGCTATGACGCCTTCGCTACCGCCTGGGTGCCCTTTGCTGTGAAGAAGAAGATCAGCGAGGACAGCTACTGGGTCGATCGCGCCCCCGCGCCCCTCCTGCACGCCGCCCTGGACGCCGCAGCGCGGGTGGGGGATGGCATCAAGAAAAGAAGGGCGGAGGTGTCGACGGACCTCGGGTTGAGTCGTATCGCTGCGGAGATGAAGCGCTGGCCGAGCTGACGGCAATCCTTGGCGAGATCGTCCGGCCGTGCCTGCCCTGGGCGTCATAGGCCTGCTGGCGCTCCGGGACTCGCCACCCCAGCGCCGCTCCCGCGGCCCGCCCCAAGTGCTGGCAAACCCGGTCCGGTTGGTCGCGGAACTTCCCGCCGAGCGCGAGGTTCTGCCCCCCGCTCATGAATCGCCTGGCGGCCGAGAACAAGGATTTCCTGGGCTTCATGATGAGCGTCAGCCGTTTCGCGACCCGACGTGCCTCGGGCCGGGATAACCAACGTGACGGCAGGGTCCGTCGCGCGCTCAGCGGCCACCTAACCCCCACGATCAGCCAGACATTCCTGAGCAAATTGCGTGACACCCTGCCCCGGATCGCCCCCGGCTCCCGGCCCTGCCACGACGACGGGGCGCGGATCAGCGCCGCGCCCCTCTGGCCCCTGCTCCGCCACTGCGGTGGTGATCGTCAGGTCGCACGGGCCGGCAGCCAGGGCCTGCGGGGGTCGCCGACCGCCAGGGTCTGCGGGTCATCGCGCGGGCGAAACGGCTGGGCTTTCTTTTTTATCCGCCACTTTTCCCCCATTAGTCGCAGAGGAGAGCGGATATTCTCATATCATGAGAAATCTGGCGTATGACCTGAGGACGGCACCGGTACCGCCCCTCTGTCAGCCGGCTTCTCTCCGACGTACGCCGGTCGCGCAATAAAGCGTAAATTCTCACCCTAGGCGACTGGGGCGCAGGATAGGGCGGTTTGTCGCCGCATCTGCGACTGAGCGGCATGATGGGCACGGTGAAAAGTGGGGCTTAAAACGTTATCCCCGTCATCAAGGGGATGGTTACCCTCACCTGCCACCGACGACAAGCCTGATGGCCCGTTCCTGTGCGCAATCATCTGCAGTCCCTCACCGCGGTGACGGGCTCCCTACTCCCTAGCAGGTGAGGCCAATACCCACGACAACCCCGTTGAGAACCCCGGCCGGCTGTATTCAGCCCGGAAAGGGGTGCTTTACGCGGGAAGTGGGGTTAAACAGGTATTGTACTCCCGCGGGAGAGCCGCCATTGGCCAGGCCGCCGGGCGGGTTTGCGCACCCCGCGGGCGTGGTCGCGGGCGTTCCGCCACCGGCTTTCGCCCCCGGGGCGCACGGACCGCCGTGCGTTGCCGGCCCGCTGTCTACGCCGCAGCGCCTCCGGCGGGACCGGAGTCACTGGCCGGCGCTATTCCTCCCCCTCAGGGCAAGCCGGGGCGCACCCTCCCGCACGCACACGCGCGCGTTCTCATCCCCCCTTCCCCACTTTTGGCGGCGGTCATGTTACCCTTTTGGGGCCTCGGCGAATGACCGGGCGCCCGCCGCACTCGGTGGCCATTTTGCGTTCCTGCTGCTGCCGATCACGGTCCCGGGCCCAAGCGCCAACACCCGCACCTTGATCGCGATGCCGGTGCGGCTCACCCCGCCGGTGAGAACCGCGGGTACCGTAATTCTCGCGCCCATCCGGTCGTCCCGGGTGCAGGGTGACGCTCCCGGCGCGGTTGGCGGTGGCGATCGACGTGCCGATGCCGGCCGCGTGGGCTCCGGCGCAAATCTTAAACTCGGGCTGTCGTCGCTGAGGTTGCCGGCGGCGCCAGAATTGACGAACGGAAACGTGGGTGTCAACCATGGAGACTCCAGAAGCGCACCGCAGATTCGCGTCTTGTGCCGACGAGGGCGCAAAGAACGCCCTGAACACGCTGCTGGAAAGCACCCGGGAGCCGAGCGCGTATCGCGCGGCCATGACCGCTATCGGGCGCCAACTCGGTCGCCTTGTTGACGGCAGCATCCCCATTGGCAGCCAATGCCTCGTGGTCGCCACCGCGG